>JABIFX010000162.1 GCA_018650445.1 Fidelibacterota bacterium | reverse complement strand
ACGTATCTTTGCTCCTGGGTAAGCTGCTTGTAGCTTTGCATTTGTGCTCCTCATATGATTTTGCGGTCTAGAGGATAGACTATGACAGCTTATCCCTTTTGCAATATCTTTTGAGTTGCACTTACGAGTTGAATTCAAGTCATTATAAAGCAGCCAGGCAGCACTTAAACCTGAATTTAACCCACACGCTCAATTCCCACCTTTTCTATGAATTGAGGATATCACAATACGAGCAAGACTACCGTAAGGGAATCTGGATAGATTCAACTTCTTCCTGGAAAGACAGTACCGAGTATTCAGCCTATAGCGATTATGACTGGAATTATGAAGCCGGGAATGGATATGAATTTTACGCCCGTCGTGACCCGCCTCAATACACAATTTCTGCCACCAAGACTTTTGACCTCCGTGGTGATGTGATCTGGCAGATGAATACATGGAATGAGCTAAAAGCAGGATTTCAATATAAACAGCACAATTTAACACTTTCGAATCCCTATGATCCAGGTAGAGCCATCCCCTATCGCGATGAATACAACTTTATTCCCGTTGAAACAGCAGCCTATTTCCAGAATAAAGTTGAATTTCCTTTTCTGGTGATCAATGTAGGCTTGCGCTTCGATCAGTTCGATGGGCAGGTGAGCTATCGACAAAACCCCCTATACGATTCTACCAGAACCACTTCAACTCCTAAAAATCAGATCAGCCCCAGACTTGGCATCGCTCATCCCATTTCAGATCGTACCAAGATCCACTTTGCTTACGGACATTTTTTCCAAAATCCCCCCTACGCCTATTTATATAACCGACTCAATTATGATATGACGGTCCTCTCTCCAGTTTTTGGCGACCCTAACATGGATGCCGAGAAAACCGTAGCTTACGAAGTTGGTCTTACCCATCAATTCAGCTCGACATTTCTCGGACGATTTAACGCCTTTTACAAAGATGTTACCAATCTTGTAGGTACACGGTATTATGCTCCCTATGCAGAGGATGCACCTGACCGCTATATTGGTTATACTCTTGTCATTAATGAGGATTATGCATTTTCTAAAGGGGTGGAGATTAATCTTGAATATGATCTTAAGAAAATGGCCACTGCAAAACTCAGTTATACCTATTCTATCGCAAAGGGGAGTGCTAGTTATGCCGACGAGCAATATCCAGGGAGTATAGAAACTACTACACTCTATAATCTCGATTTTGATAGAACCCATGGCTTGAATTTTTATGGATCTGTGAGATCAGGTAAGCATCAGGGATTGAAATTATTAAACATATATCCTTTCCAGCGAGCTGATCTGGGATTTGTAATACAGGCGAACTCAGGTACACCCTATACTCCCTACGCACGTGATATCGGGCTGGTGGAGATCAATTCCCTGCGTAAACCATCCACATATACTATCGATATGATTCTGGGAAAACGGTTCGCACTGGCAGGAAAAATCTCTGCACGAACCTTTCTGGAAATACTCAATCTGACTAATGCTCGGAACGCCATTATTATTTTTACCAGTTCCGGTGAACCTGATTACAGTCTCGTCCCTGGGCACAGTGAAGAGTACCTGAATAATCCTTCCCACTTTGGACCTCCACGCACCTTTAGGCTGGGTCTAGCACTGGACTGGAGATAATTATGAATCACAAATTCTATATCACAATTGCGTTGATCATTACACTGCCCATGACCGGGGCACTGGCAGACGAAAAAGATTTTGACGAAAAGCGCAATGCCATTGCCAAATCCATGGACATCACCGATCGGGCATCAGGTATCCATAATGCCAGCAACATCAGTCTATTTTTTGAAAATTATGGAAGATTCTCCCATGGTTCCTATCTATATGGGGATGCAGGAGAATTTCCTGCCAACAGCAATCATAATTATCTATACCTCATGAGCGCAATGGTCGGTGTGGCGCCCGACGCGGCATCTGGACGCACTGCAAATGTTATTCAGAGTAGATATTCAGCGAGTCTGGATTGGGTACCACTTGAAGGTTATCATGAGCCACCGGCTGCTGATATTGCCTTTAGTGACAATACAGCGACATGGCCTGCCTCAGCCTGGTTTTCACAGGATGAAGAGGACAAACCCCTCATCGTATCTACCCAGGATAGCTATTGCGTGTACAATGATGCCAGTAATCAAAACGATGTCCTTGGCATTCAAATAGCCCAAACAGGCTATGCTTTCGCTCTCAGCGATTTTGAGGATATGATTTTCTTCAAATATGAAATAACAAACCAGTCAAACGCTAACTATGACAGTGTTTACTTCGGATTGTATCACGACTTTGATATTGGCAATGACCCAGGAGGCTACAATGATTATGGTGACGATGTTCTGGCTTTTGATTCAGGGAATGATTTTCTAATCGTCTCTGATGGAGACCATTTCTCACCTGAATGGAGTATGGAACCTGGTCAAATGGGAATTACCTTTCTGGAGTCTCCGCTCATCAATGGAGAAATGGCTGGCATTACTGATATGCATTTTAGGAGATTTGAAAGTGATGATGCTACACAGATAACCCTGCTCTCCAGTAATTTAGATTATCTCCCAAGTGACATCAAACCGAGCACGTTCTTTTACACTGGTGACTCCCCCAGTATCCACTTTGATGATCCTGGAGAAATTCCTGCTACAGGGTTTGATATCTATGGCACCATCTCATCCGGTCCATTTGATCTATACCCCACCGATACATTGACATTTATCATTGGAATTATTGCCGGTGTCAATGAAGAGGATCTGTATAATAATCTTTATGCTGCTCAGGGATTATATGCAAATCAATTTGTGACTCCCAAACCTCCTCCTTCACCAGAGTTAACTGCTTTTGTCGGTCATAATGAAGTCTCGCTGTATTGGACAAACGCAATTGAAGACATTCCCGATGATGCCTCAGGAGTTCTCGATTTCGAAGGATATCGATTATATAGGAGTGTAGATCAAGGTATGAGCTGGGATCAAATAGATAGAAATACCTATCCTGAAACAGACCCTGATGCTGTCCCCTTCATCAGTTTTGATCGTATGAACGGGATTGGTGAGGACAATGGCATTCAATATACCTATGTTGATGACTCTGTATTTAATGGCTTTGAATATTGGTATTCGTTGACGGCCTTTGATCAAGGTGATGATCACATTGGGAGTTTGGAAAGTCCGATTGGCAATAGTGCGGATGCAGTCAATGTGGTTAAGACAATCCCTGTTTCTACAGCAGGGGATTTTGTGCCTGGAAAAATTGCAGGTTTGATGCACTACGCTGGGGATGCCAATTATACTCTAAGTGCAATTCCATCTACACCTGATCAATTGAGTAATTTTACCTATGAACTTAGTTTCCGTTATGCTATGCAAAATGAAATTGGTAATTCTGGTATATGGGCTACCGTTGAAATTATCGACTCCAGTCTCGTTCCCACTCTGCATTTTGGATTCAGGTTTACTGCTGAAGATCAAATAGATATTATCAATATTGATACCCAGTTATCCTACTGGGCCGGCGACTTAGTTCTCGATGTGCCCTATCCATTTGAAGATTATTTCACGGTTACCTTTCATCAAGTGGATACGGTAAATCTTCCCAGTTCAGGTGATCTGTTGAGCCTCAATTTTTGTGCCGAATTACTTCGCTTTGACGGTCAGGACACACTGGTAGTGATACCATCCCAACGCTTTGATCCAGATACAGATATGGTTTCTGATGATGGACTGATCCTTAGATTGAATCCCCAGTCAACTATTCAGAATATTAACATACCTCCTGTTTTGGATTTTGAAATTGAAATTGAGGTGTCAGACCTGGATTCAATTCAGGATATGGATTATCAAATAACTGTTACTCAATCAGGATACGACACTGAAGGCAATCCCTTTCTTGTTCTGAGAACCACGGATGAGAATTCAACCGAGATAGGCGTGGCTGATACGCTATATAATGGTTGGGGTATCCAATATAGAGGTTGGAATGCCAGGTTTGGGTTTGATCCAGCACATCCAACACCTCCGGGGACATCTGTGACATTTTCAACCCTACCACCAATTCGTCCAACCATTCAGGACTACTACCAATTTGGAATTATCGATGCGGGCTCAAATCCGGATTTGCTTGCATCGGATTTGAGTGAGATCCGGGTGGTTCCAAATCCATATATGGCTGGTTCGCTCTGGGAAGCCGAGGGGGGTAGTTTCGTGAGAGAACCTATTCGCCAGATACAGTTCACGAACCTGCCGGTGGAATGTGAAATTAATATTTTCACCCTATCAGGCGATTTAATAAAAACATTGGAACATGATGCTTCACACGGTACAGAAACCTGGGACCTGCGCGCTGAAGGTGGGCGGGAAATTGTCTCTGGTATTTACCTCTACCAGGTTAAAAGTGCAGGTTTCGAATACCTCAATAGATTTGCGGTGATCAAATGAATCACATTAAAGCATTAACCTACCACAGCTTGAGTATAATTGCGCCATACTTCGACAAGCTCAGTAAGACACAATCTTCTCGGACTTGTCTCCCTGAGGCTCTCGAAGGGTCAAAAGACAAGTCTCGAAGAAAAAATTCTACTCGCTTAGTCTTTCAGCAAAACAAATTGATGCAGATTCTCCTGATGCTATTGCTCATTTCTGGAATCCAAGCTCAAAATGCAAACCTGGGTACCGCTGGTGCACAATTCCTCAAAATTCCAATCGGGGCGCGTTCTGCAGCTCTGGGAGGAGCAGTAACTGGCATGTCCATGGATGCTACAGCCCTCTTCTGGAATCCAGCAGGTATCATCAATGATCATACTCACGGCTTGCATGTTTCGCATATCCCCTGGATGACCTTTTTCGATGTCAATGCTCTCGCCTATACTCTGAATCTTAAGAATCAGGGTGCCATCGGAATATATGCCCGCACCCTGGGGATGGAGAAGATGGAGATTACCACCGAATATGAGCCAGGTGGAACCGGGGAATTCTTCGATTCCCAGGATCTTGAACTGGGTGTCAGTTATGCCCGCAAGCTCATCGATCAATTCAGTTTTGGGATTACGGCCAAATATATCAAACAACGCATCTGGAATGAGGTAGCCTCTGGAATCGCCTTTGATTTTGGGACCCACTACAATATCGAATTCCAGAATGCCACCATTGCCATGTCCTTAAGAAATTTTGGGCCTGACATTAAAATGGATGGGCCAGACCTATTGGTTTTTTATGATGGCTCAGACGATTTCCCGAATCGTCTTATTCCATCCAATAAAAATACTGAGGCGTATCCCCTGCCCTTGATTTTCCAATTCGGAGTGGGGGTGGATCTGATCAAGGCACAATTCTTCCATTCCAGATTGGCACTGGATGTCATTCACTATAATGATAATGATGAACAAGGCTTGATAGGATTGGAATCAACCATTGCACAAAGATTCATACTGCGTGGTGGCTATCGATTTAGTCAGACTGAGCAGCAACCAAGTCTGGGAGTAGGGCTACATCAGCGTATTGAAAAAATGGTGTTTAAATTGGATTATGCATTTGTCATGCATGAATATCTTGGAGATACCCGTTTTCTGTCCATGGATATTATTTTCTGATATGTTGTTTTAGGGTCGTTGCATGCTACGACCCTAAAACAACCAAAACCCTATCTAAATGCTATCCCCTGGCTTCTGCCAAAACTTTCCGCATCACGGTAAATTTACCCGGATCATGATCAAAAGGGATATAGCCCAATCCAGTACCGCCGTGAACCACGTCAACGGGACGTTTTTTGCCGTTGTATAGTTCCTCAACGACGATCTCTACGGTTTTATCGGGAGAAATTATCTCTAGCGTCTCTCCCACCCTGATCTGATTCTTAATTTCAAATTCAAGCAATTGAGCTGACTGATCCCAGGAGGTAACCATTCCAGCATTCTGATGAGTAAAATCCTGTGATGAAGGATCCACATAATTCTGTCCATATTCCTGAGGATTCTTGGTATAGAATCCTGAGATATATCCCCGATGTGCAATACCAATCAGGTCTTCAAGGTTTTTTGAGTCAAAGGGACGATCGGCCTCCATATCATCAATGGCCTTTCGGTAGGATCGAGCTGTCATGGCTGCATAATAGACAGATTTGGTGCGTCCCTCAATTTTGTAGCTGACAATCCCGGCATCCCGCATTTGCTGCAGGAGTTCAATCGAGCATAGATCCTTGGCATTCATCATGTAGGTACCATGCTCATCTTCCTTCATATCAAAGTACTGTCCTGGTCGCTTGGGCTCTTCCAGGAAAAAACCATCTTCAGGAGGTGTGTATGGGGCATCAACTTGAATAATATCCTGACTCTCCATTTCCAGTAGACTTGGAGATTTCTGGCCAAAGTTATAACCCCAGCGACATGAGTTTGTGCAAGTCCCTTGATTGGCATCCATATTATTCATATAGTTGGTAATCAAACATCTTCCAGAATAAGCAATACAGATGGCACCATGCACAAAGGCCTCGAGCTCCACATCTGGAACCTTGGCATGGATCTCAGCGATTTCTTTCAAGCTGAGTTCTCGGGATAAAATGATGCGCGTGACACCTTGATCTCTCCAAAAATCAGCACTGGCCCAATTGGTACAATTTGCCTGGGTTGATAAATGAATATCCAATTGAGGAAATTCTTTGCGGGCGAGGTGTATGAGTCCGGGGTCAGCCATTATCATGGCATCAGGTTTGTATTGGAGCATACGTTCCATCTCATCCATAAAGCCTTTAATCTTTGTGTTATGGGCATAGATGTTCATGGTGAGATAAAGCTTTTTGCCTAAATCATGGGTATAAGCGATTCCGTCAAGTAATGATTCTTTTCTAAACTCGTTTTCCCGTGTGCGTAGGGAGTAGCGTGGCACGCCCGCGTAGACCGCGTCTGCACCATATGCAAAGGCATATTTCAATTTCTCAAAATTACCGGCTGGTAGTAATAATTCAGATGTTGTTTTATTCATAGGGGTATTCACCTTGTGGTAGTTTCATTGCCTTTAAATAAGCCATTTTGAGTAGGAGAATGCAAACACATAATTCGATTGATCAATCTCACTTCCACCAGATCATTCAGTCTGAATTTAAGCCGACTGGGAGCAACAAATTACCTGCGCTCATCAAAACATTTGGTCCCTTGAAAATTAAATAATTTTCACCCATAGCCAGCATTAAACGATTTGAGCTTATCATGCTACTAGAGCTGATCTCTCTAAGCTCTAGATATACAACATATTGGATTCATGTATATGACAACCCCTAATAGTTGTGCGGGTACACCATTCTATTGGAGTATAACAGATTCCTAACAAATTGGTGGTTGACAGGTAAAAAATGCCAGTCTATCTTGCGCCGTAATGGATGGAGAAATTTAAGTAAATTTATGGAGTTCATCTGGAATAAATATTCCCGAGGAACCCATTCATCATGTGATGTCTGTCACAGTCATTACAAATATCGTATGTCCAATAAAAGGAGGAAAACAAGAAGATGAGTAAACGTTATCTATTTACTGTATTGCTCGTTATGGTAATGGTTCCGGCTCTCGCCCTGGCACAGGGTACGATTTCCGGTTCAGTTACTGACGGTACTACAGGCGACGCCCTTCCAGGCGCTAATGT
>JABIFX010000243.1 GCA_018650445.1 Fidelibacterota bacterium | reverse complement strand
GCCGGCTGATTGATGTCCTGATTCGAGTGCTTGGACAACTTGTCCACGGACATCATATATCACTAGAGACACGTTCGAGTCTTCTGGTAACCCGTACTTGATCGTCGTACTGGGGTTGAAGGGGTTGGGATAATTTTGATCAAGGATGTATTCGGTTGGGAGAACAATTGATTCAATTGCTACCGGCTCAACACATCCAACTCCCAATGCTCCCATGTCGACTCCATCAAGCCCAGCTCCAACACAAGGGCTGGTATCAACTATGTCAAAATTGGAACTAGCAGGATCGCAAAAACCAGGGTCACCATCTATGTTACCTTCTCCGTCCCAATCACCCTCTATCAGTGAGTAAGTAATGTCAATCGCACTACCAAAATTTGAAATGGATTGTCCAGTATTGTTATTCCATATTACGGAATTTAGAATAGAAACTTCTGATAATTCATACATGCTAAATGATACGGCAGCAAGATCGCCCCCAATATTTTGAGAAATTGTTACATGGTCAAGTTCTACTGTATCACTTTGCCCCCCGCCAAGCCACATAGCTGCTCCACCATCACCTGATGCCATGATATTGTTAACGATCAATACATGATTCATCATAATTGAACGTGCTTCCCCAAAACTCTCGTAGTAAAATCCGCCGGCACCGATAAATTGACTTGAATTAGATTCAATTCGACAATCTTCAATCCAAACATTGGAATTATGGACGTCCAGACCGCCACCATACTCTGCAGCAGAATTACCCTTAATTATAGAGTTCAGAACAAATAGAGAATCATTGTTCCAGGCCGATACTCCTCCTCCACCACCCTCAGGAGCTTGGTTATTTTCAACGATCGAGCTGCTAATGGTAATCGTTCCTTGATTTGAATTGATGCTGAAACCACCACCTGTGCCAAAGGCACAAACATTATCAGAAACTACTATATTTGTGAATAGGATATTAGCATTATTATTCCACGCTGCTATTCCGCCGTATGTACTACCCCTAATGGTCAATCCCTGAACAGTTATATCCCCGGGAGGCTGATTCTCTATATATAGAGCATAACAATCATCTGCTTGAACTATGGTAGATTCAATTAGAGATAGACTATCTGGATAGTAGCAGAGATAAGATGTAAGGATGAAGTTCTGACCCTCAAAATGAAGACATTCGTTATATATACCTGGGGCAACGACTAAACTGTCACCGGTTAGTGCAACATTAATTCCTTCCTGTATAGTCTGAAAATCGGCTGGGATTCTAATCAGGTTGTAGCTTTCACAGTGCACATTTACAACATACTCTCCCTCATCTGGGTCATTTGAAAATATTGTCAATATCGAAGACTCCACATTTTCATGAACCTCTGATACTAAACAATACACCACAATAGCTGTTGTGTCGCCCATTTCCAGAGAAGCATCTTCAAAATCAGTCCAAAACGGGGAATTATTAGGAATTGGGAAACGAACTTCATCCATTTCGAGAGTCTGCATGCCGGTATTGGTTATTACAATTACTATTGAATCTACCTCTCCTCGCGCAATCTTTCCAAAATCCACCTCAGCCAAATCCAAAACAAGGTTTGGAGCTGGGGCTGTTCCAACCCCAGAAAGACTCACGGAGAGAGTATCTTCATCGGGATCATTACCAGTAACGATTATTAAAGCCCCTGAAAAAGCAATTTCATCATCTGGCGAGAAGGAAACTTCTAATGATAAACTATCACCTGGAACAACACTTCCATTCGTCTCTGATACTGAAAAGTTTTCGGTGCAGTAAATTGAATCGAGATTCAATACACCTTCGCCAATATTGTAAATTTGAAATACTTCAAGACCGGTAAGGCCGTCCATAACCCCACCAAAATCAATCGATGTGCGTTCTAGCTCAATATCTGGAGATAAAAAATATCCAAAACCTGAAAGAGGAATTTCCACGAGACCCTCATCAGGATCATTTGATAAGATATACAGAACCTCTGATACATCTCCAAAATCGGTCGGTGTAAAGGTGATTTGCAATACAGCTGTCGTTTCAATGAGGCTATCCGTAAACGAAACACCGAACAGTGGTGAATTAGTGTATACGGAATCTATCAGAAGTGGAGCATTGCCATCGTTACTGATGTTTAGAGTTAATTCACCTGATTCATCTACAAAAACAGTGTCAAAATCTAACGTCTCAGGATTGATAACTATGTTGCTCAAAAAATTTGGTAAGCCTGGAGTTCCAAAATCTCCCATTCCAAAAGGGGTAGAAGCTTCTGTCCAATTAGAACCAATGCTATTGTCTAGAGTGGGATCTATTAATGCCATAGAAGCACCATTCGGATCGGGAAAATTGGGACCACCATCCCATGCTACTGAATCAATAACGATTCCATTCGCATCAATCAGGATTATCTCATCACTTGAGTTCCCAAGAGTAAAATTTGAATACGCATATTGTATTTCCACCCCTCCATTGCTGTTCAAATCTAGGTTTTTACCGAGGACAGTATATTCCAGCGGAAGTATAACGAGTGATTGTCTAATTGTATCAATATCTGAACCAGCATCTACAATTTCCCAGCCAAGTATATCTATCGGCATTGTTCCATAGTTAAATAATTCGAACCATTCTCCTACTTCGTCAGAAACTGTGGAAGGATTTTGCATAATTTCAGTGATCGTGAGTGATTCATAGGGTTGTGAATTTCCCGAGAGGTGTTCATAAGCTCCTATATCAGGATTGCTCCCAACGGGGAATGGTCTAACTGTGTTGATTATATCCATAGCTGGTGAAACTATATCAGTACCCCAATAGTTAAGAGAATCACTACCAGCACCAATACACTGGGAAAACTCACTCAAGGTGTAATTACCATTGACTGGGTCGGTAAAAAGAGGAGCAGAGTATATATTTTCCTCACCCCAAACAAATTCACTGTATTGTGAAATGGAATAGTTTTCAGGACCCATCGGCACATTTGAATGTGAAATGAATATCTGATCTGCATCATCTTCCACTGAAATCTGTGGCAAAGAATTGCCCCATATTATTGAATTCACCATAAATACCGTCGAGTGATAGCCAACATTTAATGCGCCTGTGTTATTTATAGAAACATTGTCTACAATAGTGACATGGTTCAGAATTAAAGGTCTTTCACTTGGGGCAGCTATCGCGCCATAATTTTCCGCCGTATTCTTAGAAAAGACTGCATTCTCGATTAATAATTGTCCATAATTTGAATAAAACCCCCCGCCATTTTCAGCAGTATTTCCCTCGACAATTATATCTCGAAGTAGTAAAAGCCTGTTATTTGTATTGTAAGCACTATGATAGATACCTGCTCCCGTTTGGGCTGAATTACCACTCACAAGGATTCTTCCCAGGTCGATGTCCTCATTTACTTCATATATGAGGACTCCACCCCCGCCTCCTATTGCAACATTGTTCGAAATCTCTAAATCATTCGCGTGTTGCGCCCCTGCAATCTCATAGAAGGCTATTCCTCCACCATAGTTTGCCATATTTGAATTAACATTCAGTAAATACAAAGTGGGGTTTGATTGATAACAAAGGATTCCACCTCCTACACCTTCTGGCCAATCCTGACTGGATAGTTGTCCACCAGTTATGGTGAATCCTGCCAGCACTGCTGAAGAATCCTCTCCATTCTCAAAAGTTACTACTCGACCAGTACCATTGGCATCAATGATGGTTTGGGAGATGTAGGTGGTATCACCTGCAATTAATAATAATGAACCCAGAGCAATATTTTTACCGTTGAAGTTGATATTCTCAACATATGTCCCTGGCTGTACCAATACAGTATCCCCATTAACCGCCGCATCAATACCAGCTTGAATAGTAGTTTGATCATCAGGTACATTAATTACAGTAGCAGATAGTGAGATTGCGAATAGTAGACTTACAATGATAGAACGAATCATAAAATTCCCCATTTGTTGTTTTGAACTAATTCATATAAGCTAATTGCTTGATCTTGTATTTCTATGCTTATAGTCACATTGGGCACCGTTTCGGATCATTGTGGAGTTGTTGAATCAAGGCCACAGGGAAGGGGATACCACCGCGCTTAATTAGCCACTCCTATCAAACCCAGAAATACGTCCAATCGCAAAATTTAAAAAGCCCCTAAGTTTAAAGTCAGGGGCTTTAAGTTTGATGCTATTCTTGGTGTTTACTTGAGGTACAACATCTTGATCACCTGGCTGTAATCGCCAGCGACAAGTCGCACAAAGTAGATTCCCGTGCTGATGGTCTTGCCATCTGCAGTCTGACCATTCCAAACCACATCGTACCAGCCGGCTGATTGATGTCCTGATTCGAGTGCTTGGACAACTTGTCCACGGACATCATATATCACTAGAGACACGTTCGAGTCTTCTGGTAACCCGTACTTGATCGTCGTACTGGGGTTGAAGG
>JABIFX010000224.1 GCA_018650445.1 Fidelibacterota bacterium | reverse complement strand
CCAAAATGGGTATTTTTGCACTTTTTACTCGATCTGGTGCGCCCTCAAAATTTTTGGTAATGGCTACTAATTTGCCATCCTTATCAGATTCAAAATCGTAAAAGGCCGGTACATAGACACCTTCGGGCATCGTAGCCAGGTCTTCTAAAATTTCCCTACGTGATCGACCGGCTCGGCGACCTTCTCCTATGCGTCGGACCAGATCAACCACCTGTTCTTCTGCATCACCGATAAAGACGAGATCAAAAAAGTCTGCCACAGGTTCAGGATTGTATGCATTGGTGCCACCTGCAATTACAAATGGGTCGTCATCCCCCCTATCTTTTGTCCAGATGGGGATATCAGATAAATCCAACATAGTCAGGATGTTGGTATAGAGGAGATCATAGGGAAGAGAAAATCCTACAATATCAAAATCACGTAAATGATGTTTGGATTCAAGACTATGCATGGGAAGGTCATGCTCACGCATGAGTGCTTCCATATCAGGCCAGGGTGCATAGACCCTTTCTGCTGCAACATCTGCTTCTCTGTTCAAGATATGATATAAAATTTGGAAGCCATTGTATGGCATAGCCGTATCATATACATCTGGAAAAGCCAATGCAATACTGGCTCTGATATTGTCCCAGTCCTTGGTGATTATATTGTGTTCGTTACCCAGATATCTTCCGGGTTTGGATACTTTTGAAAGTATCCGCGTGTGTAAAATGTGTTCTATTTCTTTGGGTTGCACCCCAATAATCCTTTCATCAGCCCCCAACTAAGCGGGTGATTATAATAGTCTTTTTACAAGAAACCATCTTTTCGTGCAGAAGAAACGCAGGGTAATACAAGGAATTCACGACATTTTCTGTTAAGTTTGGACATCAAATCTTACGAGGAGGTATCTATGAATACAGGAAAAGAAAAGGCTTGGGTAAAACTACGAACAGTTGAAGGTGACATTACGGCTGAAATGCTCTGCGGTGCTTTGAAAAGCGCTGATATTCCTTGCGAAATAAAGCGCAGTATGTTGGCCTCAGGGCTAGGAGCACATTCGGTTTCCCTGGCAGGAAATCAGGCTACTCTCATGGTTCCAGAGGAAAACCTGGAAGCGGCACAAGCTGTTTTAGAAGCCATTGATTTTGAACCTGAAGGGGAATAGTTAGCCCTCCTCTATTAGAAAAACATTTTCACTCCCCATAGATGGAAATCAGGTTTAGAAATATTATCCTTAGAGATGACTCATCTCTATATTGCACCGATATGAGAACGAAGTAAAAGACGAAAGCTGTATCATGGCTCAAAAAGTTCAACGCGTAAAAGGTGTAAATGACATACTCCCCCTGGAAGCAAAACAATGGCAGGCTCTGGAGCATATCGTTAAGCAAGTAATGGATCGTTATGCTTTTGGTGAGATTCGACCTCCTATCTTTGAAAAAACAGAATTGTTTGCCCGAGGTGTTGGTGAAGACACAGATATCGTTTCCAAGGAAATGTATTCATTTTCCGATATGAGCAAGTCCTCCCTGACCTTACGACCTGAACTTACAGCAGGCGTTGTCCGCAGTTATATCCAGAATAATCTTCAACAAATCTCACCTGTTCAGAAGCTTTGGTATGAAGGACCTATGTTCCGTCAAGAGCGTCCACAAAAAGGACGCTATCGTCAATTCTGGCAATTTGGTGCGGAAGCCATCGGCTCGCCCAATCCTGAGCAAGATGCCGAGATGATCGCCCTGTTTTACGCCATCTTGAAAGAACTGGGTATTGAGAAGTCAGTTACCTTAAAAATTAACAGTATCGGTGATGGCGAAAGTCGCGCCCTCTATCGTAGCGCCCTTCAAGAATTTTTAAGACCACATCTAAGCTTACTCTCTGAAACCAGCCAAAAACGTTTCGAATCAAATCCGTTGAGGATTCTGGATAGCAAGGCACCGAATGACAAAGATCTTGTGAAGGATGCCCCCAAAATTCGTGAGTGTCTCAATGATGCTTCCGCGACCCATTATGCTGAAGTTTTGAAAATGCTGGAAGCCATGGATATTCCATATGTTCAAGATGATTTACTGGTTCGGGGACTGGATTATTATACCCACACCATTTTTGAATTCACTAGCAATGCCCTTGGTGCACAGGATGCCATTTGCGGCGGGGGTCGCTATAACGACCTGATCAAAGAGCTAGGCGGACAAGATGTCCCTGCCATCGGCTGGGCCTCGGGAATCGAGCGACTCCTTCTGGTTGTGGATGAGCTACAGCCATTAAAGACTGATTCTGGGTTAGATCTTTTTCTGATTGTACAGGGAGAAGACATAAGAGTGAAAGCCCCAAAACTTATACATGAATGGCGGAGCGCTGGACTTAACTGTGATTTGGACACGCTTCGCAGAAGCATGAAGGCACAGATGCGTGAAGCTAACCGACAGGAAGCACGCTATGTCGCTATCCTGGGTGAAGAGGAGTTTGACCAGGGCGTCGTCCAACTCAAGAATTTCGAAACAGGTGAGCAGGAAGCCGTCTCATTTAATGATGTGGTTTCAACGATCAAAAAAGCGCTGTCATCCTAAGTCTATTCAAGGATGTTTCTTTAAATGAACTCACTTCCATCCCTGCTCACAAATGCCCAAGCCTCAAGTTATAGGTCGCTTAAACGAACTAAAATTCGCAAACAGGAAGGTCTTTTCCTGCTAGAGGGCATGCGACTGTGTGAGGAGGCTCTGATGTCAGATCTGGAGATCATTGCCTGCATCACATCAAAGAATTTTGACAGATTCCCTATTCCATCCGACGTAAAACATTTTGAAGCAACTCCGGTTCAAATCGAGCAAATATCTGATAGCAAAAGTCCCCAGGGTATCATCTGTGTTGCTCGTATTCCTAAAGCTCCAGAAAAACTGGATACTGAGACCACGAAAATTCTCCTGGTTCTGGATCGTTTATCTGATCCTGGCAATATGGGCACGATCTTCAGATCGGCGCTTTGGTTTGGTGTCCAGCATATTCTTCTGGGTCCAGATTGTGTAGACCCCTATAGCCCGAAAGTTGTTCGCGGCAGTATGGGAGCCATTGGCAAATTAAATTTACATCATTCTAATGATCTTTACTCCAGTGCTGAGGAATGGATAGCTGCTGGCGGTGATTTGGTTGCGTTGAATATGCAGGGTACACCACTCCACACATTCAAGTATGTAAAGCCCCTCTTTCTGGTTGTCGGCTCTGAAGCACATGGGGTTGATCAGGGTTTACTAAGCCTATCCACACCACTCTCTATCGAGAAACCGGGTGTTGGTGAATCTCTCAATGCAGCCATGGCCACTGGCATCGCTCTATTTGAACTCAGTAAACCCTAGCTGTATAACCGCCTCAACATAGAAGCTTCATGGAACATCGTCTTGGTATCAGACTTCAATCCATATATATTGGCTGGCCTTGCCCGAATGGGTGAGGGAAAGTATTGAAAATT
>JABIFX010000247.1 GCA_018650445.1 Fidelibacterota bacterium | reverse complement strand
TTATCCCTTAACTGGTGCCGTTGAATCTGAAGCTGACACAATTGAGAAAATTATCGAAGAAATGATGACTGAGACTCAGTCTGAACGAACCACCCGGGTGATTGATTTTGATCAGGATGGCTCCATGGAGCAAAAGAAGCGAGAAGGATATTTCTAGATTTTGTTCTCGCTGAGTACGCAGAGACGCAAAGAGCGATTTTAGACAGCCATGAAAACTCTATTAAGAACCAAAAATATTAAATCTCAGTGCCTTGGCGCTCCCTGCGAGAGGCAATTATGAAATCCATTAATCAATTCCTGAGGGAAGATGAAAAAAAGGATCTCTTAAGATTACTCACAGCAGGCTCGGTTGATGATGGAAAGTCAACCCTGATTGGACGCCTGCTAAACGACTCCAAACGTCTTTACGATGATCAACTTGAAGCACTGGTTCGGGATTCAAAACGGGTAGGGAATGCTGGTGACGAAATCGACTATGCACTCCTCCTGGATGGTTTAAAAGCTGAACGGGAGCAGGGCATTACCATTGATGTGGCCTATCGGTATTTTTCTACTTCAAAACGCAAATTTATCATCGCCGATACACCGGGTCATGAGCAATACACCCGCAATATGGTCACCGGTGCTTCTACGGCTCACTTAGCCATTGTCCTTATTGACGCCCGCAAAGGGATCATTACTCAGACCAAACGTCATTCGTTCCTCATTTCATTGCTGGGAATCAAACACGTCATTGTGGCTGTCAATAAAATGGATCTGGTTGAGTACAATAGAGATGTATTTGAGCAAATCCGAGAGGATTATCTGGAATTCACCACTCGCTTGAGTATACCGGATATCCAATTTGTACCCCTTTCAGCCTTGAGAGGTGATAACATCGTGGACAGGGGAGAGAATATGTCCTGGTACCATGGTGCCAGCATCATGAACCTCCTGGAAGACATTTCGATTTCTGGCGATAGAAATTTTGTTGATTTCCGCTTTCCTATCCAGTTCGTTTCAAGACCCAATCTTGACTTCCGGGGTTTTGGAGGACGAGTAGCCTCTGGTGTAATCCGTAGAGGTGAAGAAGTCATGGCTCTGCCATCAGGGAAATCCACAAAGGTGAAATCCATCGAGAGTATGGGTGAAAGTGTTGACTACGCCTTTCCTCCCCAGAGTGTAATGCTGACTTTGGAGGACGAAATCGATCTCAGCCGTGGGGATATGCTGGTCCGCAAAAACAATCAACCCAAGATCGAAAGACATTTTGAAGCCATGCTGGTCTGGATGGATGAAACTGACCTGGATCTTAATAAGCAATTTCTGCTCAAGCATACTACTCAAAAAGTCAAAGCCAGAGTTGATGCCATCCGTTATGGTATTGATGTGAACACATTAAAGCGATCTGAGACTAAAACTTTTCAACTAAATCAGATCGGCAGAGTCGTATTGACCAGTTCAAGACCCCTGCTTTTTGATAGCTATGAAAAGAATCGTCAGACCGGCAGTTTTATACTCATTGATCCGCTGACACATAATACTAGTGCGGTGGGGATGATCATCAATCGTGTCCATTCTGAAAAACTGCCCTCAAAAATTGCCCATTCGGGAGCCAAAAAAGCAGATCGCAGTTTGGTAAGCGTAGGGGAGCGTGAAGCTCAAATGTCACAAAAAGCCATGACCTATTGGGTTACGGGATTGCATGCCTCTGGCAAAAATGATATTGCCTATGAACTAGAGCGCTATCTGTTTGATGAAGGGCGAACAGTCATTGTTCTCAATGGCAGTATGCTCAGATCTGGATTAAATCGTGAGTTGGGTTTTGATAAGGCAGATCGAGATGAAAACCTGCGCCGCGTTGCTGAAATGGCTAAATTGTTAAATGATCAGGGTTTGATCGTCATAGCAGTATTTATATCTCCTGATAAAGAAACCCGGATGCAGGTCAAGGAAATCATTGGTAGTGCGCGCTATAGGGAAATATTCATCGACACTTCTCTTAAAGTTTGTAAAAGCCGTGATTCGGAAGGGCTATACGAGAAAGCCGCCTTGGGAAAACTCAGAAATTTTCCAGGAGTTGACTCACCCTATGAGACGGGAACGCATGATATCATTTTAAACGATCTAGATCAAGTGGATATTAAGGATCTTATTTAAGTTCTCCCCCAAGGAATGAACTTTGTTAATGCAGGTGAGTAGAAATGCTGAACTTCTAATCAATGGATAACTCGAAACAAATAATATGAAAATAGTAACCATCATCGGGGCACGCCCCCAATTCGTCAAGGCTTCAGTCATATCAAAAGCGTTGCGACAAGCTGGTCATGAGGAAATCCTGGTTAACACGGGACAGCACTATGATGACAACATGGCCCGTATCTTTTTCGAGGAAATGGGCATCCCCAAACCTGATTATGATCTAGGGGTTGGATCTGGAACCCATGCTTCACAGACAGCTGGTTCTCTGGTGGGCATTGAAGAGATACTTATCAAAGAAAAACCTGATTTTATTATTGTATTTGGTGATACCAACGCTACAGTAGCTGGAGCACTGGCAGCTGCAAAACTTCACATAAAAATTGCTCATATCGAGGCAGGTCTTAGATCATACAATCGAGACATGCCTGAAGAAATCAACCGTGTCGTTACCGATGTACTTTCAGATCTTTTATTTGTGCCGACACCAGTTGCTGTGGAAAATCTGAACAAAGAGGGGATTACTTCAAATATTCATGTCGTGGGTGATGTCATGGTGGACTCATTAATGATCTACACCAGGATTGCTGAGCAGAAATCACGCATTTTAGATGATTTGAAGTTGGAGAAGGATAAGTTCCTGCTCATGACCATCCATAGACCCTCCAACGCTGACCATGATGATAGATTGTTGTCCATTTTGAAGCAAGCTTCTAAGGTTGATCTCCCAGTCATTTTCCCCATCCACCCACGCAGTAGAGCCAGGGTTGAAAAACTGATTAGTAAGACTGCTGGGAATATCAGGATCATTGACCCCGTGGGATATTTAGATATGATGATGCTGGAAAAATATTCTAAGATCATTATCACTGATTCTGGTGGTGTCCAGAAGGAAGCCTATTTGCATAAGACACCCTGCCTTACGGTACGAGGGGAGACAGAATGGGTGGAGACAGTGCGAGATGGCTGGAATTACATCGTGGGTGACCACCTAGAGAAAATCTCTATTTTGTCAAAGGATTTCCCGGAACCAGGGGAATGGAACCCCCACTATGGGGATGGCCAATCATCTGACAAGATTGTTCGGTTGTTGGAAGAGAATTTAGGTTAGCTCCCATAAGTGTACAGCACCACCAATCATTTATCGATTACACAAAACGCCATGAGGGAATGATATTTGCTAAAACCCCAGGTGTATGACGATTAGGTTTATTACAAAATTGAATATTGATAGATTTAAGGAAAATTAAAAATGCAATTTATTGATTTGGCAAAACAACAGTCCCTGATAAAAACCAATTTGGATAAGAGAATTCAGGATGTCCTGGCTCATGGCAAATACATCATGGGTCCTGAGATCAAAGAAATGGAAGCTCAGTTGGCTGAATATGTTGGTGTTAAACACTGTGTGAGTTGTTCTTCTGGAACGGATGCCCTCCTCATGCCACTCCTGGCTTGGGATGTGGGTCCTGGAGATGCTGTATTTACAACGCCATTTACTTTTATTGCTACTGCAGAGGTTATTCAACTCTTAGGTGCCACACCCATTTTTGTAGATATTGATCCCCAAACGTATAATATCTCACCAGAACTTCTTGATGAATCAATCGCCCAGGTTATTGAAGCGGGTGAATTGAACCCTAAGGTGATAATCCCTGTGGATTTATTTGGTCTTCCTGCAGATTACGCAGCTATTGAACTCATCGCAAAAAAATATGATATCAAGATCTTGGAGGATGCTGCACAGGGTTTTGGGGGTCAGATTGATGACCGTCTGGCTGGTAGCTTTGGTGATGCTGCCTCAACCTCATTTTTTCCTGCCAAACCTCTCGGTTGTTATGGTGATGGTGGTGCTATTTTTACTGACGATGATGAACTCTATGAAAAACTCGTTTCAGTAAGAGTTCATGGTAAGGGTGGCGACAAGTATGATAATATCCGTATTGGCTTAAATGGACGTATGGATACACTCCAGGCAGCCATCGTATTGGAGAAATTCACACTCTTTCCTGGTGAAGTAACGCTTCGCAATGCGGTAGCAGCTAAGTATAACGAGTTATTATCGGACCGAGTGGTGATCCCGCAAGTAGCCAGTGGCTATACCAGTGTCTGGGCCCAGTATTCAATTCTCGCTAGGGATGCCGATGATAGAGCAAATTTGCAGGCAAAACTAAAAGATGCCGGTATTCCATCAGCTGTTTATTATCCAAAACCCTTGCATCAACAAACGGCCTTTAATCATCTCGCTTACAAGGATGGTGATTTTCCAGTGAGTGAAGAAATGAGTCAACGCATATTTAGTCTGCCTATGCACCCTTACCTAGAGTCAGCTGATATTGAAAAAATTTGTAAGGTTTTAAACGCTTAAGCGAGCCAGCTGTTAGATATTGAAACAAAAGGAACGATATGAATTCTAATGTAAGAATCTGTGTAGTGGGAGCTGGCCGTTGGGGAACCAACCA
>JABIFX010000229.1 GCA_018650445.1 Fidelibacterota bacterium | reverse complement strand
CCGTTTTTATCGAAAAAGATGGTGCAAAACTGTTTTTTGTCAGGCACTCTGCATCATCACAACCTTACGATATGAGCGAAGCTTTTGAGTATATAAATAAGCATTGGACAAAATGAACCAACAACAACTAGAAAAATACCTCTGGGGCGCTGCCACCCAACTCCGGGGGACCATCGATGCTGGGGATTACAAACAGTACATCTTCCCCCTGCTGTTCTTCAAACGCATTTGTGATGTCTATGATGAGGAATATGAGACAGCACTGAGTGAAAGTGATGGCGACATTGAATATGCCGAATTTGCCGAGAACCATCATTTCCAGATTCCAGAAGGTGCCCACTGGCGAAATGTTCGTGAAACCACAGTGAATGTGGGGCTGGCACTTCAGGAGGCCATGCGTGCCATTGAGAAGGCCAATCCAGATACATTGTATGGCATTTTTGGGGATGCCTCATGGACCAACAAAGACCGCCTCTCCGATGAAATCCTCACCAACCTGATTGAACATTACTCTCAGCATAAATTGAATCTAGCAAACGTCCCTGATGATCAGTTGGGGAATGCTTATGAATACTTGATCAAGGAATTTGCTGACGATTCTGGTCATACAGCGGCGGAGTTCTACACCAACCGCACTGTGGTGAAACTCATGACCCTGATCATGGATCCTCAGCCGGGTGAGAGTGTCTATGATCCCACTTGTGGCTCTGGAGGTCTTCTGTTGAACTGTGCCCTCCATCTCAAGGAGGAAGGCAAAGAATACCGCAATTTGAAGCTCTATGGACAGGAAATCAATCTCATCACTTCAGCCATTGCCCGTATGAACATGTTTATGCACGGGATTGAGGAATTCTCCATTGTCAGGGGTGATACCCTGGCCCATCCCGCTTTTCTGGAAGACGATGAGTTGAAGCAGTTTAATGTCATTCTGGCTAATCCGCCTTACTCTATCAAGGCTTGGGACCGCAAGAGCTTTGAGAGTGACCCCTATGGCCGCAATCTGTGGGGCACACCACCCCAGGGTAGTGCCGATTATGCTTTCCAACAGCATATTCAAAAAAGCCTGAACACCCAAAATGGACGATCCATTACGCTTTGGCCCCATGGCATTCTTTTCCGGGAATCTGAGGCCGGAATCCGAAGGAAATTGATTGAAGCGGATTTGATTGAATGTGTGATCGGCTTGGGACCCAATTTATTCTACAACTCACCCATGGAAGCCTGTCTGCTTATTACCAAAACAAATAAAATGCCTGACAGGAGGGGTAAGATTCTCTTCATCAATGCGGTAAATGAGGTGAAGCAAGATAGAAATATGGGCTACCTAGAGAATCACCATGTTTCCAAAATCTTTGAAGCCTACCAGGATTATACCAGCAAAAAGAATTTCGCTGCACTTCTTGATATTGAAGAAGTCCTGGAGAATAAGGCTAACATGGCCATTAATCTCTATGTACGTCAGACACAGTTGGAATCAGGAGAAATGATTCCTTTTGATGACGCGTACGCAGCATGGAACGAGAGCTCTGGGGAATTGAAAGGTTCAATGAATGCCCTTTTCGAGACATTGGGTGACTCATGATGGACCAAATTCAAAACTCGCTTAAGATAGATAAGAGTGACTGGAAACCGGTAACCTTTGGTGATGTGGTTTTTGAACCCAAAGAAGCAGCCAAAGATTTACTCAGTGAGGGCATAGAACATGTGGTTGGTCTTGAGCATATTGATTCAGAAAACATCCATCTCAGACGTTCAGCCAGTATTGATGAGAGCACAACCTTTACCAAGAAATTTGCTGTCGGTGATGTGCTGTTTGGAAGACGAAGAGCTTACTTGAAAAAAGCCGCTCAAGCGAGTTTTGCTGGTATCTGCTCTGGCGATATTACTGTTTTTCGAACCAAGGGTGAATTATCACCTACACTGCTTCCATTTATTGTGCAGAATGAGCGTTTCATTGATTACGCAATCCAGCATTCAGCAGGAGGGCTTTCTCCGCGAGTAAAGTTTAAAGACCTCGCCAACTACGAATTCCTCCTGCCACCCCAAGCCCAGCAATCTGAGCTAGCTGAACTCCTCTGGGCTATGGACGAGGTGATTGAAAAAGCATCCAAAGTTCATGAGCGGCTGGATCAACTCTTTAAGGTTAAAGCAAAGCTTATTTCAAACTTGTCATATAAGGAATCAGAGCTCTACAGAATAAAGGAGCTCTGTAACATCAAGGATAATTTACGAGTCCCTCTCAATTCGAAACAGAGAGAGAAAATGGTGGGTGATATTCCCTATTACGGAGCAAATGGTAGAGTTGGGAATGTCAACAAATCTATTTTTGATGAAGATCTGGTGCTCCTTGCTGAGGATGGTGGTAATTTTTCAGAATTTTATGCCAAAGAAATAGCTTACAAGGTTTCGGGTGAGTCTTGGGTAAATAATCATGCACATGTTTTATCGATGAAAGATTCTTCATGTTCTATTGATTGGCTCCATTTCTCGCTAATCCATAAAAATATAACAAAACATATAATTGGCACGACTAGAGTGAAGTTGAATAAATCTGACCTAGAAAACATCAAAATTTGGGTTCCCCCGGAGGACATTCGCATACCTGTCGAAAAAGAGATGCTTATACTCACTCAGAATAGGCAGCTTGCGAAGGCAAAATTAGTATCTAGCGAAGGTTTTAATAAATCTATCATCAACCAGGTGTTCTCATGACCTTTACCGAGCTCAATGCTGTAGAATATTATTTTATCCAGCGTCTGTCTGGCGTCAATCTCAACGCTATTAACAAAGGTGAGGAATCGAAACCAGTCTATGGTGCGACATGGCAGTACATCCCTGCCCAGGATTTAAATCGCAGTGTTAATGAAGTCCTCCTAGAGCAAGACCTCAAAGACGCCTTGGTTCGTCTTAATCCTGAAATTACCCAGAATCCAGCTTTAGCGGATGAAGTTATCCATAAACTTCGAGCCATCCTCATTTCCGTCAACCAGATCGGTCTGGTCCGGGCGAATGAAGAGTTCTTCAATTGGCTCAGTGGAGACAAAACCATGCCCTTTGGCGAGAACAACCGCCATGTCCCGGTTCGTCTCATTGACTACGATGATTTAGCTAATAATCAGTACATTGTTACCAATCAACTCAACGTGCATGCTCGGGAAACCAAGATCCCCGATATCGTCATGTTCATCAACGGCATCCCTGTTGTTGTCGGGGAGCTCAAGACCCCCATTCGGCCCTCCATTTCCTGGTTGGATGGTGCCCATGAGATCCACGACATTTATGAAAACAGTGTCCCCCAACTGTTTGTCCCCAACATCCTCTCCTTCACTTCAGAAGGCAAGGAATTCTACTTCGGTGCTATCCGTAGTCCACTGCAATACTGGGCACCCTGGCGTCTGGAAGGTGGAGAGGGCTCAGTAGCAGCCAGTCTGGGACTATCAGATGTGGGCAAACAAGTGGATGATCTGCTAAGCCCTCAACGACTTTTGGATATCCTTCAGCATTTTTCCCTTTTCACGAGCAACAAACGTAAGCAACGCATTAAAATGATGTGTCGCTTTCAGCAATATGAGGGGGCTAATCGGATTGTAGATCGCGTCATCGCCGGCAAGATCAAGAAAGGTCTCATCTGGCATTTCCAGGGCTCTGGGAAATCCTTGCTTATGGTGTTTGCTGCTCAAAAACTGAGAAAATCGACTGACTTGAAGAGCCCTACCGTAATCATCTTGGTGGATCGTACTGACTTGGACACCCAGATCAGCTCCACTTTTAATGCTGCAGACGTCCCTAATGTGGTAACAACGGATAGCATCAAGGAATTACAGAGTCTGCTGGAGCACGATACCCGCAAGATTATCATTTCCATGATCTATAAATTCAGGGATGCCCAGCCCAATATGAATACCCGGGATAATATCATCATCATGGTAGATGAGGCCCATCGCACCCAGGAAGGTGATTTGGGGCGCCAAATGAGAGCAGCCCTCCCAAACGCCTTTTTATTTGGAATGACAGGTACGCCCGTCAACAAATTAGATAAAAATACCTTTTGGGCTTTTGGTGCCAGGGAGGATGATGGAGGCTACTTATCTCGCTACACATTTCAGGAATCAATTCGAGATAGCGCAACACTTCCTCTACATTTTGAACCCCGGCTGGTGGATGTCCATGTGGATAAGGAGGCATTGGACAAAGCATTCGATGCATTCAAGGAGGCAGCTGCGCTCAGTGATGAAGAAGCCGATGCGCTGAATAAGAAGTCGGCGAAAATGTCTGCCTTTTTAAAGTCGCCCGAGCGTGTTACCAAGATTGTTGAGGACATAGCTGATCACTTTAAAGAGAAGGTGGGTCCTCATGGTCTAAAAGCCATGATTGTCACGCCAGATCGCCAAGCCTGTGCTCAGTACAAGGAAGAGCTGGATAAACATTTTCCTGAAGAGGCTAGTGCTGTGGTTATTTCAACTACAGCCAATGACGCGTTGGAGTTCAAACAGAAATGGGGTATCACGAAGGACCAGCAGGATAAAATTATTGACACCTATAATGAAGCCAACTCACCACTGAAATTCATTATTGTGACCGCCAAACTACTCACCGGTTTTGATGCGCCCATTCTCCAGACCATGTATCTGGATAAGTCTTTGAAGGATCATACTCTGCTTCAGGCGATTTGTCGCACCAACCGCCTTTATCCCCAGAAGCATTTCGGTCGGATTGTGGATTACTTTGGGGTCTTTGATGATGCAGCTAGAGCTCTAGAATTTGATGAAACCAGTGTCAATAAGATCATCACTAATCTTTCTGCCCTTCGTGATGAGTTGCCAACTGCTATGCAAACAGCTCTGGACCACTTCCCTGGTGTGGATAGAACCATTGAGGGCTTTGAAGGCTTGGAAGCTGCACAGGCAGTGATCAATACCGATGATAAGCGGGATGCTTTTGCAAAAGACTTCAAATATTTGAGTCGTTTGTGGGAGTCTTTGTCCCCAGATAAGATTTTGGATTTATATTTAGCCGACTACCGCTGGCTCTCGCAAGTCTTTGAGTCAGTCAGGCCTGCCGCAGGCAATCTGGGCAAGCTTTTGTGGTTCACCTTCGGGGCCAAAACCACGGCCTTGATCCATGAGAATATCCATGTTGGGGATGTGCATCAGCTGGATGAGTTCGTTATGGATGCTGATGTGATTGAGGATATTTTCAATAATCCTGATCCAAAGCAAGCTAAGCAAATAGAAAAAGCCATCATTGGACGTTTTCGCAAGCATGCAGGGCATCCAAAATTTAAGAAATTAAGTGAACGTCTTGAAGCTCTAAGAGATAGGGCTGAGCAGGGCTTGATCACCTCAATAGAGTTTGTCAAGGAGCTCTGTAAGCTGGCTCAGGAGACCTTGCAGACGGAGAAGGAGCTAGAGGCTGAGCAAGCTGCCAAAACGCCTCAGGCTGCCCTTACAGAGTTATTCATGGAGCTTAAAACAGAGGAAACGCCAGCAGTGGTGGAACGCATCGTGGTAGACATAGATGCTATCGTGCGGGTAGTGCGATTTGATGGGTGGCAACTGACGACTGCAGGGGAGCGGGAAGTCCAAAAATCACTACGTAAAGCGTTGTTAAAGTACAAGCTTCATAAGGATCAGAATCTGTTTGAGCAGGCTTATGCGTATATCAAGGAATATTATTAAAATGGAATTAGCAAATGTTTTATAGCCCTAAACACAGCTTAATGTCGGGGGTACAGTATTGGGTATTAAATACTCATCCAAGTGCTAATGCTGTATCACAAATGTATGATGAAGTCGATTTATTAAATGAGGAACTATCTCATGATGAATGGGCAAACTTTCCTAATCAACCTTATGTTAGTGACTCCTCTCGACCTGATAATTCAACATTAGGGGAGTGGCTAATTACCAATGAGCAAAGGGAATTAATTCAACAATATTATGGTTTTATGGGATATTATTTTTACCGTAGAATTACTCCTCAAAATCTTTTGAATCCAGACGGTGATATCGGAATCGGAATTATTGCAGTAGATAATGATACTACTAAAGTTATACAGGTTGTCTTTGCAAATGGCTTTAGGGGAGATGAAAGGCTGAAGAATAAACTTCATGCTGGAATGGATTACATTAGTAACAAAATCATACCATATCTTCCCAAAGGAATTATTGTTGAACAGGTTATAGTTGTTGATAGAATATTAAGGAGTAAGGTTGAATGGGCAAAGGTCATAACCATGGGTGAATTCTATAGAGACATTCTTTGCAATGAATTACCCCATTTGGAACAAGATGATTGGGGCTGGCTTAAATTAAGACTTGAATTCAACTCGTAAGTGCAACTCAAAAGATATTGCAAAAGGGATAAGCTGTCATAGTCTATCCTCTAGACCGCAAAATCATATGAGGAGCACAAATGCAAAGCTACAAGCAGCTTACCCAGGAGCAAAGATACGT
>JABIFX010000242.1 GCA_018650445.1 Fidelibacterota bacterium | reverse complement strand
CATTCATTCAGATTTATACTTTTATGACTCACATCCGGATAGCCGTGGTCATGGTGTTGAAGGTGTACCGCTTTGTCTGGCAATATTGAATCAAATGCAGCCTCAGATTGTGTCCTTTGCCGGCAGCAATCCTGATTCACTAAGCTATCTCATTGTCTGGCAGGACATGCGTTCCTCTGGAAAAACTGAACTTACCAATATTTATGCCCAGGCTTACAGTGGCCAGATGCCTGTATCTGTGGATGAAGTTGTTGTAGCTCAGGAGTTTAAGGTGGGATCAGCCTATCCGAACCCCTTTAATGGAGCCGTATCCATACCTATCGAAAATATGGGCACTGCTAACCTTGATCTGTACATTTATGATCTGAAAGGTCGTGAAATTCTCCATGAATCTCTGGGTCATCACGTTGGTCATAGCTATACCTGGAGCGGTCAGAATCGCTTTGGTCATGACTTGAGTAGTGGTGTTTATATGGTCTCTATTGTCTCGGAGACTCAATTGCATACCCAAAAAGTAATGTTCATCAAATAATTACAGGCGCCTGGAAATCATATTCATGTCACATGTCATTCGCAACACTCTAAGTTTTGTCTTGTTCTCCTTCGCTGTGAGTGCGAGCTCGCAATCGTTTCTGCGCGATTCGGTCATAGATACACGCTACCACACCTATGCTGAGGTTGTAGCCTATATGGACTCGGTTCAGCAAATCCCAGCCTATAATGCTATCCTGGATGTGCGGGAAATTGGTCGATCCAACAATGAAGACCTGCCCATCTACGCCATCAAATTATCAGATAATCCGACTCTGGATGAAGATGAGCCAGCCCTCTTGTTTCTGGGACAATGTCATGCTGAGGAAATTCTCGGGCTGGAAATCACCATGGGTCTGATTGATACCCTCCTGCATGGATTCGATGCCATGAACTCTCATGTGGCTTCAATTCTCCAGAATCTGGAGGTGTGGGTAGTACCCACCTATAACCCCGAGGGTTTACGTGTGGTACACGATGGTACCGATGTCACCTATCGCAAGAATAAAACCGACTGCAATGGGAATGGCATATTCGACTATGTGCAGGGAATCGGTTATGATATCGATGGTGTCGACTTCAATCGAAATTTTGGTTTCAACTGGATTTTTGGTGATGCCTATGAGGTCGGTGATTATGACTACTATCGAGGCCCCTCAGCTTTTTCAGAGTCAGAGACAAGAGCTGTTGCTGAGCTGGCCCGGCAGGAGAAATTTCTCCTCTCAGTAGCTTATCATTCTGCTCGGTCAGGCACGCCTGAGATTATCTATTATTCCTGGCAATGGGAAGATACCAAGTTTCCGCCGGATATTGATATTATGAGCAGTATGGCGACCACACTCTCCGAACGTATTATTAATGAGTCCCGAGATGGAAATTATGCAGTAACCCCTGGAAAAACGCCTCGAGGGAACGCCCATGACTGGTTCTATACACAGACTGGAGCTATTCAATTCTTAATCGAAGTGGGTACCAACAATTTACAACCTAATGCCGATATCATCGATGATACGGTAGATCGGAATCTGGAAGGTCTCTTTTTCCTCATGGACCGGGCGCTGGGACGTTCACCTGAAAGTAAAGCTCAGATTCGAGGAATTGTCACCGATGCCTCTGATGGTTTCGCCCTGGAAGGTGCTCAGGTTCAGCTTGCCAAGCTCAACGTAGATGGGGGAATGACTCCCCTGGAAGGCTTGATGATGCAACCCAGGGTGACCGATGGTTTCGGTCGTTATCGCCGCCTATTAAATCAGGGAACCTATCGTGTCATTGCTTCGGCACCTGGTTTTGAAGCTGATACGGTGGCAGCCATCCTCACCAGCGAAAGCTACGCCACGATCCTGGACTTCAGCTTGAATCCAGCACCTGAACACAC
Organism: Fidelibacterota bacterium; assembly: GCA_018650445.1. Classification (GTDB taxonomy): domain Bacteria; phylum Fidelibacterota; class UBA8477; order UBA8477; family JABMPR01; genus JABMPR01. Next base: position 1,514 of record JABIFX010000242.1, on the reverse strand, counting down.
CATTCATCTCGATCTTCTGCAGGAAGCCCTTGAAGGAGCCTATGAAGTCATTGTATGGGATCAATTCCAACGGGATACCCTTGAGATGAATGTGGGCTCAAATAGCTTCGCCTGGCAGAGTAACCAGATAAATATTAAGGTTTCAACACCCGGTTATTTTCCTGAGGTTCACTCCTATGATCTGAGACCTTATGGTCCCGGACAGGAACTATCATTTTCTGTGGATCTCCCAACTCAGCCCACTACCATCTATAGCACTGGGTTTGATGACTTAAGTGGCTGGCAAATAACTGAGGGCTCCTGGTTCAGCGAAAACGGCAGCTTGAAATCCCAATCCGATCTTTTTTATGATGTAGGTCTGCAATCAGAAATGGTTATGGATCTGGATATGTCGGCCGTGGCAGATGCAAAGCGTCTGGGTGTCCATATTGAGCATGCCTACGAGGTAGAATGGCATGTCGATACCCTTTCAGTTGAGATTTGGAATAGTGATGACTCGGAACGCCTCATCCAGCAACAGTGGTTTGACCAAAACTATGCAAGCCACATAGAAACTTTCTTCATAGATGGTGATATTCCTACTTCGGGTCGTTTGAAATTGAAGATGAAAACGGATTCTACCGTAGCTTTCAGAGGCTGGGAAATTGACTCTCTGTCCATCTTTATCACTGATATGGAATTACTTGGAGTCGGCCCGGAGATACATGAGCGCCAGACACAGTCCTCCACTAACAATTTCCAATTATCCGTATCCTCCTCACCAAATCCATTTCGATTTCAGACCCGTCTCGAGTTTGAAATCCCACAGGCAGATATTTTGTCCATCAATGTCTTTGATATCCGTGGACGCGAGATTTACTCCGAGAAATTGAGGGGATCGGCTGGACCCAACTCATGGATCTGGACCGGACAGGATATGTTTGGTCACAATGTGAGTGCCGGAATTTATTTTATACGAATCAATGATTCGCATCAGTCAGTTACTCATAAGCTTATGTTAATGAACAAATTATAGAGAATATCTAAGAACTAGAAAGCCCTAAAATATGCAAAAATCTATAACTAAAATATTATTAAGCCTCCTGCTTGTGTCATTTGCCTTTTCGGCCTCAGGTCCCCTGGCTTTTAAAAATCTGATGGAGCAGTATCCTTCTGTTCAGGGTCACTATAATTGGGAATCTTACCAGCGAGGAGATTTTCTCATCATCGCTACCGACGCAGTCATGACTAACCCCTATCTGGAACCTTTCCGTGTTTTCAAGGAACAGCAAGGTTTTAGAGTCACCATGGCTCCACTTTCAGAAACGGGCAATACGGCTTCAGATATTCGGGCATATATTGCAGACTTCTACCGGACAAACTCCCTGGAATACGTCCTGCTTATTGGAGATGTAGACGATGCTTACGCTTTACCAGCTTTCAGTTATGGACCTGAAAACGATGTTTCTGATTTACCCTATGTATTAATCGACGGTGGGGCAGATGATTATTTTCCTGAAGCTTTTATTGGTCGT
>JABIFX010000238.1 GCA_018650445.1 Fidelibacterota bacterium | reverse complement strand
TCCATCATGTCAACCAGTGTTTCGCCTGAACCGGATTGATCAAAGGCATCAGAAATGGTTCGTTGTGATTGAACACCTTTCAGGCTTACAGCAAAGGATTTGTGTTGTATAAAGGAAAGCCTCAACGCCTCACGGGCAATGGCTTGTTCAATGATTAATTCTTCAAGTGATTGGGGAACCGTTGTGGGTCTGATCATCTTGTTACCAATACGGTTCGTAAGCGTTCCTTCATCAATATCAATCGGTACCCAACGTAGAACATTCTCTAGAGTAGCTTCTGCTAATACATTACAAACTGAATAGCTCATACCCAGATTCGCGCTTACTGTACGATTGAATTGTCCCTGAAATACTGAAAAGATATCCGTAGTTGCCCCACCAATATCAACACCAACAACAGAAATATTTTCCTGGCGGGCAACCATCTCGATCAGAGAGCCAACAGCTCCCGGAGTAGGCATGATAGGTGCATCTGTCCAGGACATCAATTTCTTATAACCTGGTGCCTGTGCCATAACATGTTCCATAAATAGATCATGGATCTTATCTCGGGCAGGTCCCAGATTTTCAACCTCTAGAACAGGTCGGATATTTTCAATCAAATCTAAATCAGTAAGCTCACCTAAGGTTTCAGCAATGTTGTCCTGAGCCTTCTTGTTACCAGCATAGATGACTGGAAGCTTATAATTCTGACCAAGACGGGGCTTAGGATTAGCTGCGGCTAGAATTTCGGCTAACTCCACAACGTGAGATACGGTTCCACCATCAATTCCACCTGACAGCAAGATCATATCAGGACGAAGCTGACGAATACGTTCAATTTTTTGGTGAGGAAGTCTACCATCATTCGATGCAAGCACGTCCATCACAATGGATCCAGCTCCCAGAGCGGCGCGTTCAGCACTCTCTCCGGTCATAGCTTTTACAACACCAGCGACCATCATTTGAAGTCCACCACCAGCAGAAGAGGTGGATACATAAACGTCTACACCTGTATTGTCATCTTTCATGGGATGAATAATCTGATCACCGTCAAGTATCGTCAAGCCTGAAAGCTCTTCAACTTCCATGATTGCATTGAGCACACCCTTGGTAACGTCTTCAAAAGGGGCTTCCACTGTTGTAGGAGCTTCCCCTCTTGTTTTTAAGCGATACCCCTGATCCGTCAATTCGATCAGGATAGCTTTGGTTGTGGTCGAGCCACAATCTGTTGCCAGAATAGTTTTAAGTTTGTTACCAGCCACTATTTCGGTCCTTCATTTAAGATTTGTAAACTCCGATTATGGAGCGATTTATTGCTTCAGGCGAGGATCCAATGCATCTCGTAAACCTTCACCCACTAAATTGTACACTGTCACGGTTATGAAAATTGCCAAACCTGGAAATGTGGTCAACCACCAACCAGTTGGTAGCGTATCCCTGGCACTGCTAAGTAATGATCCCCAGGTTGCCTGTTCTGGAGGTGCACCAAAACCAAGAAAACTGAGACCAGACTCAATCAAGATTGCAGCGGCTACACCAAAGGTTGCGGTAACCAGCACTGGTGTCAAAGTATTCGGTAAAACGTGTCTGAAAATAGTACGAAAGTCTCTGTAACCCAGCGCTTTAGCAGCTACGACATAATCCTCATTCTTAACTTTCAAAAATTCACCCCGAGTGAAACGAGCGACCCCCGTCCAGCCAGTCAGTCCTAAAATAATCATAATATTGATAATGGACTGGGTTTCCATCACTGCAACGATGGTTATGATAAGAAACATTCTAGGAAAGGTAATCATTATTTCAATCATTCTCTGGATGACAATATCAATGACACCGCCATAGAATCCTGCCAGTGCTCCCAGAATGACACCAATAAATACATATATAGCTACAGCAACGAATCCCACCAGTAAACTCACCCGAGCCCCATGAATCATCTGAGATAATACGTCTCGACCCAATTCATCAGTTCCAAAAATATGTGCTCGGCTGGGTGGTTGTAGTTTCACCTCAAGGTTATACTCAGTTGAAGAGTAGGGAATCACCGGATAAATGGCCCAGTCCCCTTCTCCATACTTCTCCTCTAAAATTTTGAACTGCTGACTCTTAAAAGCATCCTGCCAATTCAACCCAAACCAATTTACGCCATATTCCCTGAATACAGGAAAGTACGTACTGCCTTGATATCTCATCACAATCGGTTTGTCATTGGCCAGAAAATCGGCAAAAATAAAGACAAAGAGGAGCACATATATGACATGCAGGGAAAGTACCGCCAGCTTGTTCTTACGAAACTGCGAGCCAACGATCTGGGAATACGTGCGTGCTGGTGCCATCTCTGACATTAGCGCTTCTCCTCAAACGTGATCCGTGGGTCGACAACGGCGTATAGTAAATCTGAAAGCAATATCCCTGACAGTGTAAGCATGGCGCTGATGGTTGTGACAGCCATGATAATGGGGTAATCCCTAAATAATACTGCATTAAAACTTAATTGCCCCATCCCAGGGATAGAAAAAATAGACTCAATGATTATTGAACCGGAGATGGCCAGCGGCAACAGGTTTGCTAACATGGTAATAATTGGGATTAAAGAATTTCTCAAAGCATGCTTGTAAGTCACAACACGCTCACTGAGACCCTTGGCCCGGGCAGTTCGAATATAGTCTTGTCGAATCACTTCCAGCATGGATCCACGCATATAACGTGAGAGTGCTGAGAATGAGCCATAGGTCCAGATAATTAGAGGTAAGGCAACATGATGTCCCAGATCAAGAAGGTATTCCCAGGTGCTCATGTCCTCTGCCCCTAGGCTATGCAGCCCGGTTACGGGAAAGACGTCCCAGAAATCACCACCCCCAAAAAAGACAATGGCCATGGTAGCTACCCAGAAGTTTGGGAGAGAGTAGAGGATGAATAGAATGACCGTAGTGACCTTATCCCCTGTTGAATACTGATGTGTTGCGGAATAAATGCCCAAAGGTATAGCAATCAAATATGCCAGAATAAATGAAGTGAAGGTAAAAATGAGAGATACAGGCACGCTTTCCTTAATATGGTCCCAGACCGGGCGGTTATCCTTGATAGAGTCCCCAAACTCCAACATCATCATGTTCACCAACCAGCGTGGATACTGAGCCTCAGTAAAAATCTTTTTAAATTTTTGGAAATCTGTGAAATGATAGGTGTCTTTTGCTGCATTCCGAACAACACCTGTGGAGTCTGTACCACCATACCACCAGTTCTGAATGTATTCCAGCTGCTTCTCCAGGCTCATCTCTACACTGATACTCAGTTTCTGCTTGATGGTAAGGATTTCAAGTACAACTGTCGTCTCGTCTGCAGTGAGATCATCAGATTCCAATAACCCGACTAAAAAGGGTACTGCAACTTCGTCAGCTTGCTTAATCGGCTCAACAATATCATCATAAGCTCTACCGCTAAGTTCCTGTCCTTCAGCAAGATAGTCCTGTACTGCTTCCCAGTTACCTTCCACATTAAAAATGACAAAGTTGAGCAATAATGGTTTATCCAAACCGTAGATTTCCCGGGTTTGCTCAATCACCTGTTTGGCCAGATTTTGATCTGAAGACATTCCAGATTGCTGGTTCCCCATCTTAAAGGCGGTGGGATCACCTGGCGCAAGCTTGATAATGATAAATGTGATGATGGAAATCCCAAACAGGGTTGGGAAAATCAACAGGATACGTTTTAGGAAGTAGCGCCACATTATGAAGCCTCTCCTGCCATTGAGGTATTGCGCCACCAGCTATACAACTTGTAGCCAGGACGGATAGGAATCCATTTCACACCATGAAACTCTTTCAAATAGGCACCGGGGTCACGTTGATAAAACATAAATGTATATGGTTGCTCTTCATGAAAAATTTCCTGCAAACGGAAATACATGGCGTTTCTCTTTTTCTTGTCCAACTCAAATCGGGCTGTTTCAATAAGCGAATCAGCTTCAGCATGACGGAAACCCATATAATTTGATCCTCGATCTCCAATATTATCAGAATGCCAGATCTGATACGGATCAGATTCCAGGCCACCTATCCAGAGTAGAGATACAACGTCAAACTGGCGATCTCGCAGATTTTCCACATAAACCGACCACTCTAACTGCCTGATATTCACAACGATACCAACTTTACGCAAATCTTCTTTTAGCATGAGAGCCATATACTTTGAACTGGTGGAACCTGCAGAAACGGAGAAAGTAAAATTAAAGGGGACACCATCTTTATCACGAATGCCATCTCCATCATGATCAATCCAACCCGCTTCCTCAATGAGCTCTACCGCCCTTATAGGGTCGTAAGGCCATCGCTCAATATTGTGATTGTATTGTTCACCATAAATATAGAATGGTCCAATGGTTGGAATCCCCAATCCATAGGCTACATATTTATTATAGGAGTCACGGTCAATAAGCATAGTCATAGCCTGACGTACTCGTTTATCACTAAAGTACGGCTTGTCGTTGTTCCACCCGATATAACTATAAGCAGGGACTACATAACTGACCTTTTGAAATTTCTCAAGAAAGTCCGGTGTATTGGTCTGGGTAAAGTACTGGACAGCACGCATGCGGGGAATAAAATCGATCTCGCTAGCCTTCAGAGCAGTTAATCGAGCTGTAGCGTCAGAGATGACCTTGACAATCACTTTATCCAGATAGGCGCCATCCTCTGAATAGCCGTCGATATAGGTAGGATCATCATTCCAATAGTTGTCGTTACGGGCATACGAGATATAGTCACCAGTAATCCATTTATCAAATAGCCAGGGACCTGATCCAATGATGGGTTCAGCATCTTCCCCAACAGGTCGACCCTGAGGGTGAGTGTTGAAGGCATCGGCGAACTCCTTGATAGCAGCTTCTTCGCGCGTAACTGATGGATTCAAAAGATCTTCAACTGAATAGCGATCCAACAAACCTTTTGGATCCCAGATATGCTTGGGTATGATATGAAACCCACCCAGGATTTCCTGATTCCTGAAGTAAGTCTCTGAGCTGCTGATAATAAATTCATACTGCCCATTCGTACTGGCGCTAACAACCTTAGAAAATGAGCTACGCATCGGTGCACAATCAACAAATGGATTCAAAACTGCCTTGATGGAAAATAAAACATCATCTGCTGTAAGTTGCTGACCATCATGCCAGTACACGTTTTCTCTAATTTTAAAAGTAAAGGTATATCCATCGTCACTTATAGAAAAACTTTCTGCGAGCAAGGGACGATCATAACGCCAAGTCTCATAGTCATAATCAAGCAAGGTTTCGTAAATATAATCCAGTACTCTTGTAGCAGCAGCAGAGGTTGATGTATAGGTATTCAAGTGCTCAGGTTCAGCGGATTCGGCCAGGACGAGTGTCCCTCCCTCTCGAGGAGGCAAATCTTTGGGGCTGCTTTCAAAAACGGTCTCGTTTCCCGTCAGGTCAATTCGGATTCCACCTGCATTACCCAATTCATCATCATCAAAAGTCTCTATGCTTCTCATACCGAGATTGGCAAATATGATAAGTAGGATCAGAACAGAGAATTGAATAAGAAAAGATTTTTTCATCTATAGCCCGACAACAAGGGTTAAATACAAGTAACTCAGTGGAGCAGCAAATAATATTGAATCGAAACGATCCCAGGCTCCCCCGTGTCCAGGTAGAAGATTGGACGAATCTTTGACACCCACATCACGTTTCACCAGGGATTCAGCAAAATCACCGATTTGACCTGCAACACCAGCAATCAGACCTAGTATGAGGGCATCCGTGTAATCCAGGCCCGGTAACCAACCCGCTCGCACAATGAGCAAGAGAGCTATAAAGGAGCCAATCAATCCCGAGATAGATCCCTCCCAGCTTTTATTTGGACTTACTCGGGGAAATATTTTGTGTTTACCAATAGCTGAGCCCACAAAATAGGCCATGGTATCACACGTCCAGACACCTATGAAAACCGTCAAAACCGCATATCCACCGAGGTGTCCCCCCTGCCCTTCAAAACCCAATTGTTGAAGTGAAATAAAGTATGACATCGCCAGTGCAATAAAACTGGCGGCAAAAAAGGAAGAGGCGACGTTTTCCATCACATGGGGTTTTTTCCGAAACATTTCCCAGGTCAGAAGTACGAGAATGGAGACGATTAAGATGGCACCTAGATTTTCACCATCCCCCAGTAGTTGATCTCCCACAAGGCTAAGATATACAAGGTACCCAACCCAGACGTTAGGCTCAGTACCATTTGGACGTGACATTCGATAAACTTCACTAAGGATGAGTAATCCGGCAATGGTAAAGAACACCATAAAAATATCGTGAGTATAAAGGGTGATCCCTATGAGAACAGGGATACCAATTATGACTACAGGGGCGCGTTTTATGATATTTGTCAATGACATATTAGAGCGCTGAAATTATTGGGCGCCCCCCCAAACACCAACATGTTTTCGGCAAGTGGTAATATTATCCGTTGAGATCAGGAAATGTGAAGGATTTATTTTTCATCCTCACCTTTTTTTGAATCTTGAGACTGGTTCGATTTTTGACCCGCATCCTGGTCATCTTCCTCAATTTCAGCCTTTGGTTCTTCCACTTCTTTTTGCTGAGTAGGATCTTGAGTCAAGGCATTTAAGCGATTCCTGGCTGTCTTGGCGAGCGGATCTTCTGGGAAATGATCCACCATATAGCTATAGGACTCCACAGCTGAGGCCTTATTGAAGAGAAAGTGATCGTTTAACCAGGCATGGTTAAAACAGGACTTGCCCCTAATAGAAATTGAAATAGTTGAATCTTCTTTCAAGGAATAGTACTCTGAACTGGCTGCTTTGTGCTGGCCAGATTCAAATAGAGAGGCAACCTGAATATATCTTTCTTCATTCGGATCAGATTCAATCTCAATCTCAGCGGGCGTGCTTATGATAGTGTTATAATAAAGTGGATATTTTTTTTCAATCTGTTCCAGAGCATAACGTCCTCCCTGTAGGTCACCTCGGATGGACTCAATGGCATAATATTGCATATAGGCACACTGATGCTTTAGCGAAGTATCTGCAGTGCTATTCTCAAGATCGGTCAATATTTCAAGCGTGGTATCAACTCTAACAAATTCGAAAAGCATGTATTCAGCCAGTGAATATCGATTTTCATCAATCAATTTAATTACTCTGATAGTGTCTTCAGCAGTTACTTCTACAGTCTCTATCACAACATTCTTTTTATCGTCAAACCTGCTGACAGATTCCTTTTGCCTCTGATTAGCCGGTTTTCCTGATCGAGAGCGTCCCCGTTGATTCTTACTGCGATTACTTCTGTTCTTTGAAGTACTCTTTTTCGCTTTCACCAGAGGTGGGAGTCCAGCTAACTCTCTTTGATAGTTATTAAAATCCAGCTGAATTTTTTCATAGCGCCCTATCTGCTTATTCTTCTGTGTTGCCTTAGTCACCAGGGGTGATCGGGCTGATTGGGTTTTTACATTGGTAAATGCTGTTGAGGCTTCATTGTAATTATAATGTTTTGTGAGATACAATTCTCCAAGATAGAAGCTGGCCTCGGCGGAAACCTCTGTCCGGTTATAATCTTCGACAATACTTGTCAATTTTGATTCTGCTCGATCAATTTCATTCATAACCAGATATAGTTTCCCCAACTCTACCTCCAATTGCCCCCGAATTTCAACAAATTTGTCACTGAGGAGCATGTCTTGAATCATTTCGACGGCATCCTCATCCCGGTTCAGGGCTTTAAGCATACTGGTTTGTCTGATAATGGCTTCCACTTTAAGCGATTCGGATGGTTTATACTTGGAGATGGTTTGATAAGCTGTAAGGGCACCTTCATAATCCTTTTCATTCTCCCGCATTTTCCCGACCTGGAATTGCGCCTGCGCTTTGGTGAATCCATCAGGTGAACGATCAATGACCTGCTCCAGATAATTTTCTGCCAGACCCAGGCTATCCTGTAGTACTGCAATTTCTCCCATAAGCAAAAGTGCATCCGCCTGCAGTCTACGAGCTTTATCACCCTTCAACACTCGCGAGGCTTCATATCTGGCCATTTCCAGATCTCCAGTTTTCATAAGACATCTACCAATCCAAAGCGGGACCTCGTTGGCGTGGGGAGAATTTGAGTAAATTGAATTAAGTTCTTCGAAATGACGTTTTGCCAGTAGAAAGTCACCTTTGAAATAGTAGGCTTTGGCAATTATGAATTGGGCATCATCACGGTATTTACTCTCAGGAAACTTTGTAAGCAGTTTTTTAGATTTTTCAATTGCTTTGGAATAAAGATTAATTTCCTCGCGACTTACTGTTTCAGTCTGGTTTTCCCGTGTAAGTCTCTGAGCCTCAGCATAATACTCTTCTGCGTTGTAGAAAGTGTTATAGTAGGCGCATGATTGCACACCTATAAACACAAGTAAGATGACAGGTCTCAAATACTTCGTGAAATCACTTGAGCTGAGCATGAAAATCCTCATAAAATTTTGGCATAGCAGAACCGGCATCATCGCGAACACTCATGTCAGCCTGTGGGCTAAAAGGTGTCGGTTCTGGGTTAATTTCAATAACAAAAGCACCCTGGGATTGAGCTTCAATGGGTAACTGTGCAGCCGGATAAATCTGCGCTGATGTTCCAATACTAAACATCAGATCACAATTGTGTGCGGCCTCAAATGCTTCATTAATGGTTCCTATCGGCAATGATTCACCAAACCAGACCACATCAGGTCTAATTTTCCCTCCGCAGTCACATTTGTTTAATGTTCTCATGTCCTTTTCAGGCAACTCAATAATTTTTGCACAGCTATTGCATTTATGGCGGTGAATATTGCCATGCAACTCATAGATGGATCTGTTGCCTGCCCGTTCATGAAGTCCATCAACATTCTGAGTTATTACAACGGAATGTCTGAATAGTTTCTGAAAATTGCTAATACTTATATGTGCAGCATTGGGTTTGGCCTGACGAATGGTCTCTCGTCTATCTGCATACCAGTTTAGTACCATTTCGGGATCCTCCTGGAAACCAGCCTGACTGGCCAATTTCATGGGATCATATTTTGACCAATGGCCATCTGGATCACGAAAAGTTGAGATACCACTTTCAGCAGAGATACCTGCGCCAGTAAAAAAGACAATACTTGAATCTCGTGTAAATCTCTCAAATCGCATGTTTTCTATCATCATTGGCAAGCAATATAGATGTGAGAAGGTAAAATTTTCCATTGAATCAAATAAAAGCTCAAAATTCCCTTAACATCCAATGACACTTACTCAATATCAGCAAAAATGCCACCTCTTTGACATGAATATTTAGAAACTCATTTACATTTTCTGAAATGTTGAACGTACAAATAATCAATAGCTAGCGAGAACGAGGAGATAGACATTCCTTGAAAGCATAACTAACACTAGGCCACATGAATACTACGGTGCATAATTTCCTGAGTTTTTCGCCGACTATCTTTTTCAGATAATTTATCCAATTCTTCAGATAATTTATCATCTTCCTCAGCTTCCAGCAAATTGCTAACATGATCAATGATGTAATCCGGGATCAACCTGGTATATAGCTCTGCCTCTTCCTTCAGATATTGAGCAGATTGAAAACAGCTGGGAGGTAATTCAGGAATGTCCTTGTTAATGTCCTCATCTTGACGGACTCGTCGCTTGTTGGCCAATTTGAGAGACACATCCCCATGATCCAGGCCATATTGAATAGCCATTGTCATACCCGCTAACATCAGGTGAACGAAGGCTGATCCATCGGCACTACGCAGCTCAACGGTCTGCCGTTTAAAGGGTGAAATATAGCGATCCTTAAGTCGATGATTAATCACTGAGGCCATATCTTCCCCATGCCGCCAACCCAGCGGAACTCTTATAAGCGCGGCACGATTAAAGTCACTCCAGAAAAGTTTTGTGGGTGATTCCTGTCCAGGAACCAGTCGCAGATGTGAGGATGCAATGGTATTGCCAAAAGCTGTGAGAGAGGGTGCATAACGCAAGAGCCCACCAATGGCCTGTTTGGCAACGGTAGACAACTCGCCATTGGCATTTGTCATCACATTGTTATTGTCCAGCAAAAGCTCCACATGGAAATGCAGACCCGTGCCTGCATAGCCAGATTCTAATTTCGGTGCAAAAGTGGCTAGTAAATCATATTGTGCAGCAACGTTTCGGACAACATACTTGGCCAAACTGAGATAATCGGCTGCCCATTCGATGGGGGCAGGCAAGAACTCTACTTCAAATTGTTCAGCGTATTTACCGTTTAATGCTTCGTCCTTACTTTCAATATTCCTGATCGTCCCCACTTCTGAATGCCCATACTTCACATGTGAAGTGATATCTGCAATGATTTCCAGCATTTCCTTAACAACTTCTATATATCGAGAGAAAGGACCAGAAGCATGGTACCCCCCTTGGGCAGGCATAGGATAAAGTTCATCGACCTGATCACCAATTAAGTAAAATTCCAGTTCGCCAAGAGCCCAGAGATCGTAATTGTGTTTTGCCTTTAGAGAATCTGCAGCTTTCATCAGAATGTTGTCCGGACAGAATTCAGCTAATTTTTCATCTTTATCAAGAAAGCGACAGAGAAAACAAATACCCTTATCATCAAAAGGATCGATAAATGCTGAAGCATAGACCGGAACGACGTAGAGGTCGGAGGATGAAGTCCCCACCATGCCTTTAAATAGGCTCGACCCATCTACTCTTTCACCAGCAGCCAGAATGCGTTCGGCATAATTCATGGAATTGATGGGAACGATGAGTTGTTTCAGTCGCCCGTCACCTGCAGTATAGTGAAAAGTGATCCGTTTAAGATCATTCTGATTGATAAAATTTAGCAGATCGCTTCTTTGCAGATTTTTAGGGCTGATGCCAAGAATAGTTGCTACTGATAGACTCATGTTCTTCCTCCTGATTCAACCCAATCTATTTCGCAGTGATTGTCGAACAAGCGTAGAATTATATCTTCTCATAAAAGACAGATCCAGGCGAGCCCCACCCACACGAAAACTGTTGAATTGAATGGTGCCTGAATTATACTCCTCCAGTGTAACTCGTGGAAAAAAATATTCAACTCAAGGAAACCCCATGAATCTCATACTTATTTCAATTGCAAGCCTTATGCTGTTGCATTGTGCCATCCCCATGCAGAATGAACAAGCTACCATCAGCGAAGAAGAGATCTACGCTCACATCGCCTATCTGGCATCTGATGAACTTGAGGGTCGCAAACCTGGAACCCCCACTGGTGATCAAGCTGCAGACTATATCGCCAATCATTTCAACCAACTTGGTCTCACCCTTCTTGGCGAAGAGGGCAAACAATTTTTTGAGGTCGTTACCTCGGTTGCACTTGGCCCAAACAATAGTCTCAATGCGCCTGGGATTGCAGGAGTCGCTGGAAAAAACTATACGCCTACAGCATTTTCATCAAGTCTGAGTGTGGAGGCCGCGGTAAGTTTTGTTGGCTACGGTTTCATGATTGATGGTGATACCTTAAGCTGGGATGATTATGACGAGGTTAATGTCAAAGACAGGTGGGTCATGATCCTGCGAGGGACTCCAGAGAATGAAGCCCGCTCCAGTAAATTTGATAAATATTCATCATTGAGGCATAAATTGTTGGTGGCCCGCGATCATGGTGCCGCTGGTGTTATCTTTGTGAGCGGAAGTAAATTCGAAGCGGATGATGAACTCATAGATCTCAGAATTGAACGCAACCTGTCCCAGGCTACCCTGCCAGTTCTCCACGTAAAAAGGGAACTCGCTGACCAGCTTCTAACCGAATCCTCAACAACCATATCAGAGCTTGAGTCAAAATTGGATGCAGACTGGCAACCTGCCAGCCTAGATTTGAATATTGTACTGTCCGCTACTACAGAAATTATCCAGCAGGAAGTCACTACGCAAAATGTGATTGCCCTCCTCCCTGGATCAGATGCTGTGTTAAAAGATGAATTCATCGTTGTTGGCGCTCACTATGATCATTTAGGATGGGGTGGCAAGGGATCTGGTTCTCGGCGACCAGATACATCAGCAGTTCATAATGGAGCTGATGACAATGCCTCAGGTGTTGCAGCAGTACTTGAAATTGCCGAGAAATTAGCTCTAGGCAAACATGCTCCAAAAAGAAGCGTTTTATTTATGGCATTTGGTGCTGAGGAAATGGGGTTACTGGGTTCAAAATTTTTCACATCAAATCCCCTGGTTGACAAATCCCAGATCAAGCAAATGTTTAATCTCGATATGGTAGGACGACTCAATCCCAATAAACCTTCCCTCACAATTGGTGGAACAGGAACAGGTTTAGGAATGGAAGATTTTCTGGTGGATCATGCCTTCAATCGTGATTTTCAATTATCCACAACACCAGATGGCTATGGTCCTTCCGATCATGCAGCCTTCTATGTTGAAGATATCCCCGTGCTGTTTTTCTTTACTGGTATTACTGAAGAATACCACACACCTCAGGACGATGTAGAAACCATCAATATTTCAGGTGAAAAAGCCATTGCAGATTATGCTTATGATCTGATTGCTGACTTGGGCTCAAGAAAGGATACTTTCACTTTCCTGGAAGCTGGTCCAAAAGGTCCACCTAAGGGAGGTAAACGCGGTAAGGTAAAAATGGGTGTTATTCCGGATTTTGCTGCTGCAAAAATTAATGGCTTCCTTCTCGGTGGTGTGGTACCTGGTGGTCCAGCGGCTATGGCCGGCATGGAATCAGGTGATGTCATGATTGCCCTGGAAGGTCTCTCAGTAATGAATGTTTATGATTATATGAGCCGAATGGCAGAAGTAAAACCTGGAGACCGCGTTACGGTGGAAGTCATGCGCGGCGACGAAAAATTAATCCTCATTGTTCAACTTTAAAGGTACCTCAATGTCAAACAACACAAAACAACAAGCCTGGATACTCTGGGTTTTAGCTATTGTCATCACGCTTTCTGCTGTAGTTTACCAGCGAAAAACAGGTCCAACCTACCCGGTAACTGGTGAAGTCACCATAGATGGCAAAACTGTCAGCTATCACCTCATGCGCTCCCAAAATACGGGTGAAAATGCTGAAATTGATCTAGGAGCTTCAAAACCTGAATTCAATGCAACTTTGAAGTGGAAACGCTACAAGAGTCATGATGAATGGCGTCTTACTCCCTTCATGATGGTAGATGGGCATCTAAAAGCCTATCTCCCCTCTCAACCCCCGGCAGGGAAAATCATTTATGCAGTCAACCTGCTTACTGCAGATGGGAAGACCCATTCAGTGGTGGATGAACCAACCGTTATCAGGTTTAAAGGTGCTGTTCCTGCAGCAGTTTTGATCCCCCACATCCTGTTTATGTTTTCAGCAATGCTTATGGCAACTCGCACAGGTATGGCTTCCTGGGTAGAGAGTCCAGCTACCCTGAGATATACTATACTCACAGGTACTTTTCTCATGTTGGGTGGAATGATATTAGGACCTATCGTTCAGAAGTATGCCTTTGATGCTTATTGGACCGGTTGGCCCTGGGGAACGGATCTGACCGACAATAAGACAGCGGTAGCCTTCATTTCATGGATTCTGGCGGCCTGGAGGCAAAATAAAACTGGTAATGCCAAGGCCTGGATCATATCCGCTGCAGTCATTACTCTGGCCGTTTATCTCATCCCACACAGCGCTTTTGGATCTGAACTGGACTACACCCAGGTCGAGCAATAAAAGCCCCGACCTAAACACCGAATTAAAAAAGCCCTCGTCTAAGACGGGGGCTTTTTTTTCAATAATAACTTGAAGTCCAGTCGAAGTAAATTTTCCTCCTACCAGTAGCGCTCGAGATGGATCTGACCTGGGGATTTATTACTATGCTCTTTATAACCTTCAAGCTCCAGAACTTCGACCATTGTGTCAATCATACTGGGATTTCCACACAAAAAGATATGGGTATTCTCAGGTGTTGGTTCAAGACCTGATTTAGTCTGAATTACTTTACGCTCCCACAATTCCTGGATGTAGCCACTCTCACCACCCCAGGGAATGTGCTCAAGATTTGGTCGAGTAATGGCCGGAATATAAGTAAAATTGCTACAGACATTGGCAATGGTATTCAATTCAGAACGATATCCCAGATCCCAGCTGTGACGAGCACCATGTACGATGATGTACTTCCTATCAGAGTTGCAGGGTAAATCCTCTCGTAGCATGCTCATGTAAGGTGCTAAACCGGTACCAGTACCTAACATGACTATGTTTGAATCAGATTCTGTCATTTCCAGTGTAAACACTCCTGAAAACTTTTGGGAAAGAAATATTTTATCGCCTGTTTCCAGAGCAAAGATGCGAGGCGTTAGAGCCCCAGACCGCACCATGGTAATATAAAATTCAATATACTCCTTATTCACAGAGGCCGATGATACGGAATAGGCTCTGCGAATTAATTTTTTCTTATCCTTGAGAGGAATTTCCTCATCAGAAAAATTATGTCGTTGTGCGGTTCCTGGTAACCCTAACACGGTGAATTGACCTGCCTTGTAATCAGGTAGTTCCCAACCTACGGGAACCACTCTTAGAATGATTAGCCCTGGTGAAACTTCGATCTTTTGAGAAACCACTGCATTAAGTGATAAATCCGCCATGGGATTCCCCTTTACCTATATGAGCTCTGCTTTTTTCAATATGGTCTTGAGCTGATTTGCATTTTTTAGTGCCTGACCCCGGGCATGATTATTAAAAGAAATATACGATATTTTAGCCTGGTTTGCCATGCTTGAAATTCTAGGAAGCCAGGCTTCCAATTCCTTCTGATGATATTCATAGTCGTAGCGACTCACATTATCACCCTGCCACCAGTTTTCCTTATTCCGACCATGAAATCGCAAATAGGCAATATCTGATGTGACTGAATCAAATTCAGGCATACCTCCAGAAATCCGAGGGGAATCCAACATGGATATTCCCCAGGAGTGTTTTTTTAATTCCTCAAAAACCGAATTTCTAATCCAGTCTGGATGTCTGAACTCAATTACCAGAGGCAAAGTTTCAAGATCTTCAAGCAACTCCAGCAAATACGTTCTGTTCTCTGGCGTATATGCAAAAGAATATGGGAACTGGAGCAGCACCGCAGCGAGGTGATCATCCTGCTGAAGTACTTTGACTGCCTCAAAGAAATCTTGCCGAGCAGCCTTGGCTGCCAATCTGTCATGGGTCATTGACTTGTGGGCTTTCACAGCAAATTTTAATGGATAACTAAGAAATTTTTCCATTTGCTTCACCTGCGGCATACGATAGTAGCTGAAATTCAATTCACAGAACTCATAATGCTCTGCATAAAATTTTAACCAATCATCTTTACTCATACCAGGAGGATAAAACACACCTTTCCAGTCAGGATATGAAAAACCAGAGGTTCCAATTACAATTTTCCCTGTTTTGATTGTCATCTTGAGCACCTTGTTTCTCGGTCTTAATCAAGCCAATTAACAGTGATATTAAATTAGTCCTGATAACTTCATATCCACGGGGAAATCTCCATTTCCGACCCAAACACAAAGCTGCTTAACATTTTTGCTGTGACAAGTCTCACAATAAATTTTTAAATCAGAATTTTTAATCGGTTTTATTTAGAGCATGATACATGGTTGTTATTTCTATGTTTACGTGTTTTTCCTTCTTGAATTACAGTTGGAATTACGACAATAATCATCCTCTATAGACTATAGGGTAGTAAT
>JABIFX010000096.1 GCA_018650445.1 Fidelibacterota bacterium | reverse complement strand
ATAGGCGCAAAAACCACACGACGAAGTGATCGGGAAAGCCCAATCTCTCGTCATCATCTTGATAATGTTTCTTAATTCCTGTTTGAACTGGATCAATTCCCAGGAGGGTTTCTCCACGCCGATCCAGGGCTGGCCCTTCTGCGAGCCTTTCTTTCCATACTTCCCATCACGTTTATAAATCTCATGGGCCCGCAGGAAATAGATTGAGGTTCTATGCACCTTCATCAGGATTCGAACCCAGGAGTCATTGATGAATATCTCTCCATAGCGTAAGGCATAAGCATACAGATTGAGCTGCCAATCCCGCTGCAAAGCATGCTTCATAGGTCTTTGCATTCCAGATTTCAGGTCAATGAGCTCTAGAGTACTATCCATATTGCGTCTGACCTGATCAATGGTCCCTGTCAGCAGCATCCCACTGACTCTCACCCTGAATTTTGCTTCTGAGTATAAAAGCCTCGAAGTACGATTTTGCTCATGGTTTACATAGCCTCTCAGGATTTCTTCTGCATGTGTCATCATGATCGATCTGTCTTCCTCAACACCCTTTTTCCAGCGGATAGGGATGTGCGATTCTGACTCAAGAACTTCTTCCAGGGCTTGGGTGTAAAGCAGGTCCAGATCCAGATCAAATCCACCCCTGTGCAGCCTATGAATGCACAGATGTAAGGCACTGCCATGGATGGCAGCCAGACTCCTATAACTGGGGGCTAGCTGCAGGACGTGGCGATAACGAAACATTAAGGGACAGCTGAGCCAATCCTTGATAGTGGACTGGCGCAGCTCTATGCGGGATAGAATTTCAGCCTTTCGAAACATGATCCCGTTTACTTTTTTTCTTTGGACTGCTCTCTACCCAAGTGATTATCTCAACCAGGATCAGCAAGGCAGCCTCTATGAGCGTTTGGATTCCTCTACCATTCATTTAGTTCAAGCCTCCTTCCATCTGAACTGATCCGCAAAGAGATTGTGCAGGGATAAGTGTTTTTCCATGATGGATGAAAGGGGAGCACTTTTCAGAGCTTCAGTGATAGCGTTGTACAAACTCCAGACCGTACGTGGTGTGAAATCATCATGGGTAGGCGATTCCCACTCACGATGGGCGACTGGAATTTGTCTGGGGGTCATGATGCCCCGCCCATAGACAAGTCCCAGCATCCGATAGGCTTGATCATCATTCAGTGGTAAATCCTGCATAGCCCCTGCATCATCCAGGATTTCCGCATAGGTTGCTTGAGAGCGGTATATGGCTTGGAGTGCCATTGATTCCATGTCTCTGATAACATTGCTGGTATGTTTGCGCAGGACAGTTATATCGCCTGAAATCACCATGTTGTCACAAACGAAAACCGAAGCGCCGACAGCGATACCCACAGACATACTACGGTCATAGCTATTGCGAAATCCAATGGATAACCCTAAGGCTGAATCCACAGAACGGAACGTGTGAATCCCAAACATCTTGTTACCGTCAGCTGCTAACCCAAAATGACTCTTTTCATAGCTGAAATCGGGGAAGATGCTTGCTACCATTTGCATCAGCATGGTGGATAGCTGTTCGTGGGGAACTGGTTGATAAGTACGGGTTTTTTGTGGTAACGGGATTGAGATAAGTTCATTCATGGTAGCACTTTCTGCCCCACTATGTAGCATGAGTGTCATAACAATGACCTCCTTCTTTTTTTTATAACTGGAATTTGAGTATCGATTCTTTACATACTCATGTGATTATTATTACAATTTTTGATGATCAGCGAAAGAATAGAATTCCTTGCCGACAATGATATGATCCAATAGATCGACATCGATGGTATCGAGTGCGCATTTTAGCTTGCTCGTAATCTTTTCATCGGAGAGGCTGGGGGTGTGGCTCCCACTAGGATGATTGTGAGCCAATATCACAGCTTTTGTGCCTGGATATTCTAGCACTATTGTGCGAATCACTTCGCGGGGGTAAACAGCGGCAGTATCCAGGCTGCC
Source organism: Fidelibacterota bacterium (assembly GCA_018650445.1). Taxonomy (GTDB): domain Bacteria; phylum Fidelibacterota; class UBA8477; order UBA8477; family JABMPR01; genus JABMPR01. The sequence continues at coordinate 757 of JABIFX010000096.1, read as the reverse complement.
TTTGAAAAGAATTTTGCTATCCAAGACCTCGTGCTGGGTATTGAGAAAAATAATGGCAAAGCTTTCCTGGTACTTTGAATTCGTGAACATTGATCTCAGGTGATTAACTGCTGAACTGACACTTCCCAATTTATCCCCTGGATGAACGGAGAATCGTTTGAGAAATTCCTCTCTAATGACATCATCGCTCATCTGCTCTAGCTTTTGTCCCATGAAATTGACCCTTCTTAATGGGCTGAAATCGACTATCGATACACTCAGAATATGGAAAATTAATCCTGATGAATTGAAGTGGTTTTCAGCGATTGGATGTGAAGTTTCTTCACATTACATATCGCCAAATTGTGGAGATTATTTCCCTTTAGGAAGCGTGATTTTTTTAGATGGGAATGGGTTGGACAAGATCAATGTTGGGCGTTATGTTCTCAAGGCTGCACAGCCTGTAGGACACTAAATAATAGGGGATAATTTGGCCTAAGACTTAATCAGAAGATTCATCTTTCGCTATCGCTCTCAATAATCACAAATAGAATCTCTTCTTATGTGCGTTATTTCATAAGTAAATAAATTTACACTACCAAAATATTGCTACGCAAAACACTGAACCCCGCCAACGGCGGTGGCAGCGATCTTGACTAGAGCAAGCGTCTATGAAGTTGGATCAGTCAGTAATTTACTTGTTGGAAGCTGGTGCAGGAATCGGAATCCGGACAAAGAAGCGATTGCCCCTGGGTTTATTGGGCTCAACCCAGACACT
>JABIFX010000122.1 GCA_018650445.1 Fidelibacterota bacterium | reverse complement strand
TTCAATGGTAAAAATATTGTCGTTGGCTCTCTCTTTCTCACAACTCAGGATACATCATATATTTCTCAGACCGTTATTGATGGGAATCAAGGTGGAAGTGTTGTCATTTTTGATAGTGGAGAAACCGCTGATGCAGTTCTAACTGGATTGACACTAAGGAACGGGAGAGCCAATTTTGGTGGTGGCATACATTGCAGTAATACCAACCCAACCATTTCGAATTTGAGAATCAATAATAATGAGGGTATTGGTGCTGGTGGCGGTGTCTATTTATATATGTCATCACCAGATATACTAAACTCGAAAATATCCAATAATATTTCTGATGCTGGCGGTGGTGTTTTTGCAGACCAGAACTCGAATCCGACAATATATAGATCTGTTATTTCAAATAACACGTCCAATGGGCTCGGTGGTGGTATCTTTGGCCGGGACGGGTCTGAAATCAACATTATTAGATCAACCCTTTCGAATAACCATTCTACAGATGTGGGTGGTGGTCTCTATCTAGAATCATCAACATGCAACATTGAGTTGAGTATTCTATCAGAAAACCTACCCTCGAATGCTATGCTCGCCCAAGTTGGAGCTCCAAACACACTAAATCTTAATTATTGTAATATACAAGGTGGGGATGCTACCCTTCTTGGCGATAATGGGATGTACTATAAAGAGAATATAATTGATACCCCTCCAAGATTTGTCGATTCAAGCAATCAAAACTATCGATTGTTAGCTAGCTCCCAATGCATCAATGCAGGTCACCCAGACTCAACAGACTCAGATGGCTCCAGAGCAGACATGGGAGCATTCCCTTATCTCAACACGTATTCTGGAGCAGACTGGCATGTTTCTGTCGATGGCAGTGATATCTCTGGAACGGGTGAGATTTCAAATCCGTTTGCTTCAATACAGGCAGGTATCAATTTTGCTGAAATCGGAGACTCCGTCTTGGTTAACTCAGGAACTTATTTTGAGAATATTGATCTAAGAAACCATGCCATAACCGTAATAGGTGTACAAGGATCAGGCTTAACTACCATCGATGGTGGAGAAAGCGGAACTGTGGTATATGTTAATCATCAGGATGCTGCAGATACTGGACTAACAACCCTTGAGGGCTTTACCATAACAAATGGTAATGGCTACGATAACGAATGGGGCGGAAAATCTGGAGGAGGCATTTATTGTTACTATGCCAACCCAATCTTGAGAAATCTCATCATTGAGAATAACAACATACCCACGATCCCCACTAATCAAGGAGGTGGAATCTATTTCAGTCGATCAAGCTCACTTCTTGAAAATGTAATTATCAGAAACAACTCATCCTATCAAGGTGGTGGAATATCCTTTTCGAATGGTAGTGGACAAATTTTAAAAAATGTTCTGATTGAAAGCAATACAGTCACTGCAAATGGTGGTGCAGCATTCATCTCTGCGACCTATAATGGATCAGGCACGGAACCGGTTTTCATAAATTGTACGATTGCAAACAACAATAGCACTGCTTATTACACCAGTGCAGAAGAATCCGCTGGGGGCTTATTTTTTGTTAACGGCGGATTTGCCACACTTATCAACTCAATTTTGTGGGGTAATACTCCAGGCCAGGCTGGAGTATTTTCCAGTCCTGCGCCGAGCGGAATAACTTTACAATATTCTGATGTAGAAGGTGGTTTTTCAGGCATTATCGTAGATGAGAATAGCAGCATAAACTGGTTCTCAGGGAATATTGATGCCCAACCACAATTTGTGAGCAACGATTTAGCAGATTATCTACTTTCCGACTATTCACCTTGCCTGGGTGCAGGTGTAGACACGACTATTGGTCCAGCATTTGATATTGCTGGAAATATGCGCCCTAACCCATCCGGCTCAAATCCAGACATGGGTGCATATGAAAACCCCTTCGGCACCCCCCAGCACATGCCAATCACAATCAACATTCCAGATGACTATGCGACTATTCAAGCTGGTTTAAATGCAGCTGATTCGACCGATATGGTTCTTGTCCAACCAGGCACATACTACGAAAACATCATTTGGCCAGAGACGAATGGCATTACACTGTTAAGTGCTGGCGATTCGAGTAATACGATTATTGATGGTGATAATAATGGATCAGTGTTAACCATTAATGGATCAGGATTATCAATTGATTCCACAACAATTATACGAGGTTTTAAAATTACCAATGGGACCTCGATATTTTATGGTGGTGGTATTGCCATTGATAGTGTAGCCAATCCAATACTGGAGGATTTACTATTTGTTGATAACTCGGCTTACTATGGCGGTGCTATATCCTGTAAACAGTCTTCTCCAATTATTACTAATGTGATTGCTCGAAATAATACTGCCACGGAGGGTGGGGCGTTTTATTTCTATGATTATTCAAATGCAACTCTCACAGATGTTGAAGTATCATATAATACAGCAAATAAGGGTGGTGGAATATTTTGCAATAGCCAGTCCAGCCCAGTATTTGAGTTGATCATTGTACACGCCAATACTGCCTCTATTGGTGGTGGTGGTATATTCGCATACAATCAGTCTAACATGCATGTTAATGAAGCCCTAGTCAGTGGTAATTCATGCTTCGGTACTGCATGGGGTGATTTTGAGGGTGGTGGTGGTATTTACAGTGGCGGGGGGACCTATCCCGTAATTACAAATTCCACCATCAAAAACAACTATTCCGCTGGATTTGGTGGTGGCTACAAAGGCTATGGAATAGATTATCCAACCATCAATAATGTCATTTTCATTAACAACATTGCTGAGGCACGAGGTGGTGGAGCAAGTATTATTAATACATGTTTACCCATTATCACTAATTCAACCTTTATTGCCAATCAGGCGCAATCTGGTGGAGGTATAAACTTAGAATCATTACAAAATGGTTCAATCTTTGACCGCAATGTGCTTATCAACAACACAGCTGACTATGGAGGAGCTATTCGGACAAATGGTGATCCTGTAGCCATTACGAATAATACGATTGCTAATAACTTTGCACGAGTGAATGGGGACGGAGCATGGTCAACTGCAACCTCTCCAGCCTTCAATCAGAATAATATTTATAGAAATGGTATTGGCTATCATAATGATTCAGATAATTCAGTTCTTAATCTTGCGAATAATTACTGGGGAGATAGCTCAGGCCCTTACCATGTTGCCTATAATACAGGTGGACTTGGGGACACAACCTCAATGTTCACTAATCCAACACCCTTTCTGGCGGCTCCCAATCTTATTGCGCCGCCTATACCTATCCAAAATGTTGAAGTAACAGATTCAGGTAATGATTTTGTATCAATATCATGGGAACCTAGTCCCCTAACTGATCTGGATTCCTACAGGTTATATTATGGAACAGATACTACACAATATACATATGCAAATAGTATTGATTTGACGACCCTAGGTACGACCTATACAATTGATGGGCTGGCACTTTCCTCAACATATTATATTGCAGTTACCTGTATAGATACCGCAGACAATGAGAGTTGGTATTCAAGTCGGATTGAAGGTGTTACAAGGGCTATCCTAACCCAAAATTTGGATATTGCTGGCGATGAAGATCTTCAACATCTCATTACACACGACCCACTCATCACCTTTGATTATTTCGATAGTATGGGTGAAGTTCAAACAGACTATCAAATCCAAATCTCTACAGATTCGACCTTCCAAGGAGGCGATATTTGGGATACAGGTGTAACAACCAGTGATGCCACAACTGTCCAGTATGATCAGGGCTTTCTTGATAATGGGCAGACCTACTACTTACGTGTTAAAGTCGCAAGTGGTGCTTTCTGGAGCGAATGGTCAACCCTATCATTTAGGATGAATACTGAGCCGCTGACCCCAGTCCAGATTTCTTTAATTCATGATGCTGTAGTTACCGGTGAAGTTGTTTTACTCGCAAACAATAGCATGGATGCTGAAGCTGATGCAATAACCTACGATTTTAGGCTATATGAAGATGAGACACTTTCACTACAACTAGATTCCGCTATAGCTGTTGGAGAAGAAAGTGATGAAACAGCTTGGACAGTTATGAATAGCCTTGCTGATAACGAACAGTTTTGGTGGACAGTCCAGGCGTATGATGGGTATGAGTATAGTACACTTGCAGGTCCAGAGAGTTTTCTGGTAAACACCGAGAATGATATACCAGCAAGCTTTAGTCTGCTCTTTCCAGGATCTGGAGAAGAAATCACTTCATTAAGCCCATTGCTTAGCTGGGAACCTGCATTTGATCCTGATCCGTTAGATACTGTAAGCTACGCCCTCTATCTTGATACACCTGAAGCCGGGGTTGAGATATTTGATCTCGGAACAGATACTTCATATCAAATTGTCACTGATCTTTTAGACAATACGACTTATTCGTGGAAGGTTGTTGCCTCAGATGTGAATGGAGAAAGTACCGAGAACACTGGCAGCTACATTAGTTTCAGGATCAATACTGAAAACGATTTGCCAACTGCGTTCGATCTACTTGCCCCTGAAGATGGTTCAATGGTAACAGATTTGACTCCAACACTTGTTTGGGAACCCTCATCAGATCCAGACGACCCCATGCTTCGAGGAATTAAATCCTCAGAGATAAAGGAAATTGATTCTCCAAATGAGATAATGCTCATAGCGTCATACCAGGTATATCTGGATACAGATTCATTATTTGCGGACACCGAAACAGTAGCAGTAATTAATCCAGAATATACTCCCGATATAGATTTGATGGAGAATCAGGTTTATTACTGGAAAATTGAAGCGGTTGATGATGATGGAGGTAGTCTATTCTCAGATCGATGGAGTTTCTGGACCAATGCAGAGAACGAAGCACCTACAGAGTTCAGTCTATTGCTACCAACTGAAGGTGAAGTACTGACCGTTCTCTCTCCAACATTTACCTGGGAGTCTAGTAGTGATCCCGATCTGTACGATGGTTTTGGATATCATATCCTGCTGGGAAGTAGTCCTGAAGATATGGACACCCTTTGGTCAGGTGAGGATACAACGTTGACACTTGACTGGGAGCTAGTTGACAACACGACCTATTATTGGTCAGTCTTTACTGAGGACTGGACCGGATTAACAACATCCAACTCTGGCGGCTACCAAAACTTCACAGTAAACACATCGAATGATCTACCTGAATACTTTGAACTTCTCTACCCCGTCTGGGATGAGATGGTAACAAACCTACAACCTGAGTTCCTATGGGAAGCTTCAAGTGATCCTGATGATGAGACCATTGTGTTGCGATCTAGAGGAAAAGGACCGTTTTCGGATCAATCTGGTTCAGGGAACTCCGTAGATGTGATCACAGGTTACGAGTTCTATCTCAGTACCGATTCATTACTGACAGATGTGGTTCCAGTCGAAGTCTTTGACACATACTATTCACTAGCAGAAGACTTGCTGGAGAACCAGACCTATTACTGGGCAGTGAGTGCTCTCGATGATTCTGGTGGAGTGACTTTCTCTGACACAGCATCCTTCTGGACTAATGCAGAGAACGAAGCTCCCGAAGAGTTTAGTCTGTTGTTACCAACTGAAGGAGAGGTACTGACAGTTCTCTCACCAACCTTCACCTGGGAATCAAGTGATGATCCTGATCTCTATGATGGTTTTGGTTATCACATCCTTCTGGGGGATAGTCCTGAAAATATGGACACCCTATGGTCAGGTGAGGATACCACCCTTACTCTTGATTGGGAGTTGGAAGATAATATGACTTACTACTGGTCTGTCTTTGCAGAGGACTGGAATGGTCTCACAACATTTAACGTTGGTGGCTATCAGAGCTTCACAGTTAATACCTCTAATGATCTTCCCTTAGCTTTTGATTTACTGAGTCCAGTAGCAGGAGTAATGGTAACGAACCTCCAACCAGAGTTCTTGTGGGAAGCCTCAAGCGATCCTGACGATGAGACCATTGTGATGCGAAGCATTGGTAAGGGACGTATAGCTGATCACCTCGGCTCAGGTAACACAGTAGATGTAATTACTGGTTATGACTTTTATCTGGGAACAGATGTGGCATTGACAGACGTAGTTCCAGTTGAAGTTATTGGAACGGGCTATACGCCTGATACTGATCTCACAGAGAACCAGGTATACTACTGGGCAGTATCAGCAGTTGATGACTCAGGTGGTGTGACTTTCTCTGACACTGCATCCTTCTGGACGAATGCAGAGAACGAAGCACCTGAAGAGTTTGCATTACTGGTTCCAGCTGAAGGAGAAGTACTTACAGTTCTATCTCCAACCTTCAGATGGGAATCAAGTAGTGATCCTGATCTATATGATGGCTTTGGCTATCACATCCTTCTAGGGAGTAGTCCTGAAGACATGGACACGCTCTGGTCAGGTGAAGATACCACTCTTACTCTTGACTGGGAGCTTGCTGACAACACCACCTACTATTGGACAGTCTTTGCTGAGGACTGGAATGGTCTCACAACATTTAACGTTGAGGGCTATCAGAGCTTCACGGTCAACACATCCAATGATCTCCCTGAGTACTTTGAACTCTTGTATCCCGTATGGGATGAGATGGTCGTTAACTTGCAACCAGAGTTCTTGTGGGAAGCCTCCTCTGATCCTGATGATGAGACCATAGCGATGCGTACCATTGGTAAGGGACGTTTAGCTGATCACCTCGGCTCAGGTAACACAGTAGATGTGATTACTGGTTATGACTTTTATCTGGGAACAGATGTGGCATTGACAGACGTAGTTCCAGTT
>JABIFX010000213.1 GCA_018650445.1 Fidelibacterota bacterium | reverse complement strand
TCCTGGATTGCTTTCGCAATTTACCGAGAGCGATATTTACACCAATACGGTAAATCCAGGTATAGAAACTGGACTTCCCCTTGAAGGTGTGAATCTTTTGAAATGCTGTAATGAAGGTTTCCTGAAGCATATCCTCAGCATCTTCATTATTTCGCAGCATACGCAGTCCCAGATTATAGATACGGGAAGAATACATTGTCACCAATTGTGACTGAACCTTCCTGTCTCCATCTCGGGCTGCCTGGATGAGCTCCGGTGTCTCTTCAGTTGTCAACTCGCGTTTAATTGGATGCAATTCCTATTCAATCGTTACAGACGGAAATAAACTTTATGAAAGAACCAAGCCAGTTGAAACCATGGTATAACGAATATCGGCTACTTTGCTAACCGTTTTTTCAGCACGCTCGCTCTCACAGGCGCCTTCCCCAGTATGTTCTCCACCTTCTGCACAAGCCTGGTGTGAACCTAAGGGATTTGAGATTTTTTCAGTGATGAAGAGTCCTTCCATATCAACATTGCGACCCACTGCTGTGGCGGGAATGATAAAAGCTTCATCCTTAAAGCGGACTGTTAAAACATTTTGTCCGTCACTCACCTGCATCCAGCAACCTTTATGCTTGCATAAATCAGTCACTGTACCTGAGACGCGAACCATCTGACCATTCAAATCCTGGGCCTGGGTAAATACCTCTGCAACGGGTGTTATTTTGGTCATGGTCAGAGTCTGTCCAAATTGATCTCCAGTTACTTCTGCAGTTTCCGAACTACAAGCCATCAGACCAAAACTAAGAATTAGTACAACCATCAATAATGTGTGTTTAAACATGTTAACCCCTTTTAAAATATACTGTTTTTTCTAATTCTAAAATACATGTAAATCCCGGTACTCCCCATCACCAGCATAATTACTGCCAGCACATCATAAAGAAGAAACCCGTATTTACCAAAAAAATCACCTGTATGAAGATCAAGAATGATCCAGCGCAGCGGGACACTCTCCTCTTCAGCGAATATCTCTTTAGTACCCTGTCTATCCCGAGTGGTCTCCAGGCGATTCTCATAGTGACCGGGCAATATACTGAGAGGAACTCGAGACTTCTGAATGGGCTTCAAATCATCCTGATGGACAAGTAGAATACCCGTGATCGAAATAACAATAAGCAGTACAACTGAGACCAGACTAATCCATTTACTATAACCAAATGTATATCTATGAAACTTGCGCCAGGTGCGCATCGATCGAGAAGAGCCTTTACTCAAAGTGACTCCAGTCGATTGACCATCTCCGCAGCCACGAGTTTTTCATGAAGCTCAGAAAGATCACCATTGGTAATTTCTTCCAAACGATATAAGGTCAAATTGATCCTGTGATCTGTCACTCGGCCCTGTGGATAGTTGTAGGTTCTGATCTTGGCACTTCTATCACCGGTAGAAACAAGTGTTTTACGTAACGCAGCAACTTCATTGTTATGTCTCTCTCGTTCAGCAGCCAGCATGCGGGCACGCAAAACTTTCATCGCCTTGTCTTTGTTCTTATGTTGAGAAGTTTCATCCTGACAGGAAACAACCATACCAGACGGAATATGTGTAATGCGGATTGCGGACTCAGTTTTATTGACGTGCTGGCCACCAGCACCACTGGCACGAAAGGTGTCAATTCTCAAATCTGCAGTATTGATTTCAACATCAACTTCTTCAGCTTCTGGTAATACAGCTACCGTGGCAGCTGAAGTGTGAATTCGGCCACTACTCTCAGTCTGCGGAATACGTTGAACCCGATGAACACCACTCTCAAATTTCAAAGTACCATATGCATTTTCACCTGTCACCTGGATGATGGCTTCCTTGGTGCCTCCTCCACCCAGTTCGTTCAAGGTGATAAATTCGTATTTCCAGTTGCTCGCTTCTGTATAACGCAGATACATGCGAACCAGATCTGAGGCAAATAAGGCAGCTTCGTCACCACCTGCTCCAGCTCTAATTTCAAGAATAGCTGCCCCTTGATCGAGCGGATCTTTGGGGATCAGAAGAATTTTCAGGTCGTCTTCCAGTTTGGCTTTTTCAGCAATAGAATCGTCGAGTTCATCCCTAACAATTTCTTTAAGTTCATCATCATCACCCTGGAGGATAGACTCACCCTCTTCGATGTTGATCATGAGCTCTTCATAACTATGAAAAACTTCTAAAACGTGGGATAATTCATTATGTTCACGAGCTATTTTCGCATACTTGCGATTATTCGCCATGATCTCAGGATCAGAAAGCTGACCCTCGAGTTCTTTAAACTTCACTTTAAGATCAGGAAGTTTATCCAGTAACATTAGTCAATAGCCTCGGCCACAAAGGATTTACCCTGATATTTCTCCAGATCATCACCAAAAGCAAACTTGAGTGACTCAAGAGCTACGGTGAGCTGGTCATCATCAGGCTCTCTAGTTGTGATGTTCTGAAGCCAGATACCTGGAGCTGATAAAGCTCTCACCCAGGCGATATGACGATATTTTGAGCTCAGCTTCAATATTTCATACCCAACACCAGCAACCAGTGGGATTAATGGTAGATGTGTCAGCAATCTTATCTGTAGTGTCATTTCGCCAGCGAAAAGTTTTGCAATGCTGTCGATGATGGCAAACATGATTATCGAGGATAAAAGCACGATAAAAATAAAACTGGTCCCACAACGTGGATGCTGAGTTTGAAAGGATCTTGCAGAATCTAGATCCAATGTTTTTCCAGCCTCAAAAGTGTATACAGCTTTATGCTCGGCACCATGATACTGAAAAAGTCTTTTCACATCATCCAGCAGTGATATACCCCATAGATAGGCCAGAAATAAGGCTATTCTGATAACTCCTGACACCACGTTAAAAGTAAATGCCGTCTCCGAGAGATTGAGTAAGTTGCCTGTGACAAAGAGTGGCGTCACAAAGAAAAGACCCAGTCCAATAGTCAAGGCCAGCATAGTTCCAAGAAAGGACAGAACTTTGTCCTTCAGTGTCATCTCGGCTGGGCTGTCTTCCTCATAGGCGATTTCGGCTGACTCGTTGAGAGTACCAACACCCATCTTCATAGATTCGAAAAGTGCAATCATGCCGCGCAGGACGGGCTTCTTAAATAGGGCGATCTTCTCTGTGAGCGAAATGAATTCCTGGCGTCTGGTAATGATCTCGCCTTTGGGATTTCTCACAGCAATAGCATAAGCACCAGGCACACGCATCATCACACCCTCAATGATAGCTTGCCCACCGACCAAAATAGTTTGTTGGGCGGTGAGAAATGCCTGAAGAATAACGCGAAATGAGCGTTTGGGCATCAAATCAGCTTTAGAACGGATCTATTTAGCTTTTTCTGCTGTTCCATATTTTTTACGGAACTTATCGATACGACCAGCCGTATCCATTAATTTTTGTTTTCCAGTAAAATATGGGTGACATTCGTTGCAAATTTCTATATGCAGCTCACCAACCGTGGTATAGGTTTCAAAACTATTCCCGCAGGCACAAGCAACCTTGTGCAACTCGTATTTAGGATGGATTCCTGGTTTCATTTTATGGGTACTCCCTTCATCAATTCAATTTAGCAACAGCGTCTGCAAATCTGCCAAGACCTGTTTTAATAGCGTCCAAGGATGTAGCATAGGACAATCTTACATGTTCTGAGGCTCCAAAAGCTGAGCCGGGAACTACCGTAATATGTGCTTCATCCAATAAATATTTTGTCAGATCCATGTCATTTTTAATTTCAACATCCCCAGCTTTTTTCCCAAAGAGATCTGAAACCTTTGGAAAAGCATAGAATGCACCTTCTGGCATAAGACACGTAATGCCAGACATTTCATTTAGAGCTTTGACCATATAATCGCGTCGTTCAACAAATTGTGCGCGCCAGTCATCTAAAAATACGGGCGGCTCTGTCAAAGCAACCTCTGAAGCATACTGGGCAATTGAGTTCGGGCAACCTGTTGCCTGACCCTGAAATTTTCCCATGGCAGAGGCGAGCTCTTTGGAAGATGCGGTGTAGCCCATGCGCCAGCCTGTCATAGCAAAGGCTTTGGACATGGTCTGGACAGTAATTGTCCTCTCGTAAGCACCTTTGAATCCGGCCAGGCTCAAATGCTCTCCATCATAGACGAGTGCTTCGTAACACTCATCACTTATCAGCCATAAATCCTCTGAAGTAGCGACATCCACGATGGCTTCTAAACTTTCGCGATTCAGAACCGCACCACTGGGATTGGAGGGTGTGTTGACAATGATGCCCTTAGTTTTTTCTGTGACTCCCTCAAGCAATTGCTCACGGGTTATCTGAAAACCATCTTTTTCATGAGTCTCAACATACACAGGTTCAGCACCACTTACTTTCACCACTTCAGGATAAGTCACCCAATACGGTGCAAGTACGATAACCTCGTCACCTTCTTCAAAGAGACTCATCATGATGTTGAACAATGAGTGCTTACCACCGTTGGAAATGACAACCTGATTTGTTTGATAATCAAGGCCATTATCCTTTTTCAATTTATTTACCACGGCTTGCTTTAAGCCTGTGGTTCCTGACCCAGCTGTGTACCGGGTGTGTCCCTCCGCAAGTGCTTTATTAGCTGCGGCAATAATGTGGTCTGGTGTATCGAAATCCGGTTCCCCTGCACCAAAGGAAATGACATCAATACCCTGCTCGCGTAGACGAGCTGCAGCTTCTATCACAGCCATAGTGGCTGAGGGCTGTAAAGCGTTGATTCTTTTGGCAAAACTCATTTCTAATTTCCTCTCCTTAAAAAGCCGCGCAATATATCGGCACCCCCCCTGTCTTGGCAAGGGAAAGGTGGAACAATAATCTTGAATTGATACGCTTTATTCTGGAGCGAGTTCCTTTAAAAAAAAGGAGCGTGGAATTGCCTCCACGCTCCTCAATTACTTGTATGTAATTAGCTTGATATATCTATGAATTCATCGTCTGGATAAACTCTTTATTGGTGCTTGAACGCTGCATTCGCTCCAGGAGAAATTCCATGGCTTCAACAGGGGTCATTTCGTTGAGTAATTTTCTCAATATCCAGGTTCTGGAAAGCTCAGCCTTGGAAAGGAGCAACTCTTCCTTTCTAGTACCCGAGCGATTGATATCGATAGCTGGATAAATTCGACGATCGCTGAGACGACGATCGAGTACCAGCTCCATGTTACCGGTACCTTTGAACTCTTCAAAAATAACATCATCCATACGGGACCCAGTTTCAATAAGCGCAGTGGCCATAATGGTTAAGCTACCACCATGCTCCACATTTCTGGCTGCACCAAAGAAGCGTTTGGGACGATGGAGGGCATTGGAATCAATACCACCGGATAGGATCTTACCACTATGTGGGATAACCGCATTGTGAGCACGGGCAAGACGTGTCAGACTATCCAGAAGGATGACAACATCCTTACCAAATTCTACCATACATTTTGCCTTATTGAGGACCATGTCTGCGACTTGAACGTGACGCTCTGGTGGTTCATCAAAGGTAGATGCTATGACTTCCGCATTGACCATGCGACGCATATCTGTCACTTCTTCTGGTCGTTCATCAATAAGCAGGACGATGAGGATTACATCGGGATGATTTCGAACAATGGAGTTTGCTATATCCTGAAGCAGGATTGTCTTACCTGTTTTGGGTTGAGCAGTAATAAGACCACGCTGACCTTTACCCACAGGGCTCAGTAAATCCATTACACGCATGGAATAGCTCTTGGGACCGCGTTCCAGGGTGAGCTTATTATCGGCATACAGGGGAACGAGTGTGTCAAACTGTGGGACTATTCTGCCTTCTTCAGGATTCTGATAATTGATTGCCTCAATTTTGAGGAGTGCAAAATAGCGTTCATTATCCTTGGGGGGACGAACCTGACCCCAGACTATCTGTCCTGTGCGTAATCCAAATCGCTTAATTTGCGACGGTGATACGTAGATGTCATGGGCTCCAGCCAGATAATTATTGTCTGCATCTCGGAGAAAGCCGTATCCATCGGGCAAGATTTCTAAAACGCCCTTGGAAAACATCATGCCTGCACTCTCGGTTTGAGCTTCGATGATGGCCTCGATTAGATCCATTTTTTTCTGACCGGTGATCGCTGGCACTGCTAATTCCTGGGCAATATCTGCCAACTCTTTCAACTTCTTGTCCTGAAGCTGGGTAATGGTAAAACTCATTGAAATAAACCTGTTCTTTTATGGTTGATATTTTTGTTAAATTTCTGTGAAAAATTATTGTCGGGAGATTAAAACTGCATCTTCAGCTATTCGAATTGCAACGTGAAGTTAATCCAGACCTATACCTTGTCAATTAAAAATCTAATTTATTATTTATCTAAGTGGTATAGACCCTGGTTTTCATATTGGTCTACTCTCAATAATCCCTTGGTCCAAAAAGCACAGTGAATTTCCAGTATCATTTTACCTTTTTTTCCAGGCTGAAGATTCAATTCTGAGGTGCATTATCGAACATGGGAAAGAGAGACTCGGCCAGATAATGACTTCCGATAAAGCATATGGATTGATGGTCATTCAAACTCAATTCAAGCGCTCGCTCGTACGCTGATTGGAGATCGATTGCTATCATCTTCGGGTTAACGCCCAGATGAAGCAGCGTCTCCTTTCCAACTGCAGAGTGTCCTGAGAAGATTGTGAATATAACCTCCCCTGACCACTTGCTAAGCAGATCGAGCATCGGCTGGATATTTTTTCTCGCATTAAATGCGGCTACAATTATTGAATCAGCTCTACCGAGTTCCCGTAATGAATCCAGTAATCGTGTAAGTCCCTCTGGATTATGGGCTACATCGTATAGCACTATGGGTTCTTTTTGCAGAACTTGCAGGCGACCTTGCCAGATCATGTCATCCAAACCCTTTTGAATGATAGAAGCATCTAGATTGAAACCTAAATCAGCCAGACTTGCCAGCACGTTAGTGAAATTCTCCACCTGATGACGTCCAAGCAAGGGTAATTCCACATCAATCACCTGACCTGCTATCGTGCATCGGACATGCTGTGACATACCATGAGTCTTGATGTCCTCAATTTTGACCTTATCTGGAACATAAACATAGCCCGCATTTACCAGTTGACTCTTTTGTTCAACGACCTGTCTGACAACTTCAGGATTCTTCCCAAGAAAAATGGGGCGCTGCGATTTAATGATGCCTGCCTTTTCTCCTGCAATCTTGGAGAGATTATCACCAAGGATATTCTCATGATCCATGGATACACTGGTAATAATGCTAGCAATAGGATTCACAACGTTCGTGGCATCCAGTCGGCCACCCAGCCCAGTTTCAATGACGGCATAGTCAACTGAGTGTTGCCTGAAGTATTCCATTCCCAGGGCGGTGAGGACTTCAAAAAACGTAATACCCAACTCGTCAATATGAACCCGCCATTCTTCAACCTTCCTGACAATAAACTCATCAGAAACCAGCGTATTCCCTACCCGAATACGCTCATTGGGTGTGATCAAATGTGGTGAAGTAAATAAACCCGTCTTTTTGCCATAAGCTCTGAGAATGCCAGCCAACATTGCTGCGGTGGAGCCTTTTCCATTGGTTCCAGCAATATGAATAACAGGATAAGCGGCGTGGGGATTACCCAGCCGATCCATAAATGCTTCAACCCTGGACAATTCGAGCTTGACTCCTGGTACCGTTAACCCGAAAATGTACTCGAAAACTGATTTGGAATCCGGATTCACCAAGTTGAATTATCCCCAATCTCTATTTAAATGGTAAAGGGTGTATTATTTGAAAGATTCCAGAACTTCCAGTTCAACCTTAAACAGCTTATCAAGAGGTCTCCCTAAAAACCGGGATGCTGTTTCTTCAAATTTTTGAGGAAAGTCAGAAACATAAAATTTATGCCTACCGGGGTCACCGTTCCCATGATTCAACAATCCCATTTCTTTTAATACTTTTTGTACTCTGGTCGCTGTTTCTTCTCCTGAATCTACGAGACGAACTGAGGGCCCTATCACCTGTTGGATGATTGACTTGAGATAGGGATAATGAGTACAACCCAGGATAAGCGAATCTGGCTTTTGAATTTTAAATGAGTCCAAATAGCTCTCCAGCACTTGTTTTACAACACCATCATGTGGCCAATCCTCTTCCACAAGTGGGACCAGCAGCGGACAAGACTGATCTGTCACTTCCATCTCTGGATCAAGTGCTCTAATGGCTGTTCGATAGGCGCCTGATCTTATAGTTGAGGCGGTGCCAATCACTCCAATGCGTTTATGCTTCGAGTTTCTCACGGCGGCTTCAGAGCCGGGTTCAATCACTCCTACTATTGGAATGTTAAAACTCTGCTGGAGACTCTGTAGGGCAACTGCTGAGGCTGTATTACAGGCTACAACAATCATTTTGACCTGTTTTTCTCTCAGGAATGAAGAAATTTGATGGGCAAAGCGAATGACGGTTTCCTCGGATTTTGAACCATATGGAACTCGGGCTGTATCTCCAAAATATACGAGGTGTTCATGGGGTAATAAATCAATAATGGCTCGTACAACTGAGATTCCTCCCAGTCCGGAGTCAAAAACACCAATGGCTTGTTCTGTGCTTAGTTCATTCACGGTGATAATAACTTTTCATGTCGTGTTTTGTATTTCATTAGAGCATCAAATATACCCTGGGCGGCCTTCTGTCTATAAGCGGCCTGTTTCAACCTGCGAGCATCATTTTTATTCGAAATAAATCCTAATTCGATGAGTACGTTGGGCATTGAAGCTCCGATGAGCACAATAAATCCTGCCTGTTTGACACCCCTGTTTTGCCCCACGAGTTTTTTGTCGAATTCACGCTGCGTCAGGTCAGCCAGGGTTTCACTTTGCTGCATAAAAGAGCTTTGAGCCATGGTGGCGAGAATGAGTTGTTCAGCGCTCAACTTGTCGTACTGATCCACATTTTTTTCAAGCTTTATAACGGCATTTTCCATCTCAGCAACGGCGATAGCAGCATCCGTTTTTCCAGGTCGGAGTAAATAGGTTTCAAAACCTGAAGCCCTTTTATTCTTATTTGCATTAACATGAATGCTCAAGAAAACTTTGCCGCCAGCTTCGTTAGCAATTTTTGTCCGTTCCCAGAGTGGAACAAACACATCTGTATCCCTGGTATAGATCACCTCAATATCTGTGCGAGTTTCAATCAATTTCCCCAACCGCTTCACAACATCGAGTGTGATTTCTTTTTCCCTGAGACCATTGCCACGAGCTCCGGGGTCGTGCCCCCCATGCCCGGCATCAAGCACAACTTTATCAAGCTTCCACTTCTGACGTTCCTTTTCCAGATAGTGGGATTGATCAATAACATAAGGTCTACGAATAGTAAGTAATATTTCTGGAGGCGAGTCACGATGTAAAACATCGACACCTTCGACTGTCCCCCGTAGGCGGAAAGTAAGCTGGGAAGTTCCACCCAATTGGTCTGCTGTGATTTTACGGATACTGCTGTTCTTGGGAATTTCAGTATTATCAAGATTCGGCTTATTTACAATGGCACCAGGCAAGGTGACATAAAGCCACTCCTCGCGGTTAATCCAGGCTTTTACAGAATTAGCATCATAGCGATTGGCAGTTCGAATCCGGATAACTGTTCCATTTTGACGTTCTTCAATGTTTGCCGAAACGATGTCAAATGGTGAGTATTGTGTGGGTTCAGCAGCTTGCTGGACTTGCGTGTCGTCTTCATCACTTCCTGATAGAATTGTGACACCTGAAACCAGACCCACCATTTTGAGGATACCCACAAAATCATCCATAGGCAGATATGTATCTCCATCAAAGAAAATCACCGAATGGGACATCTGAAACGTTTTGTCCTCAACCATGACATAGTGATTATAGGCGGTGACCTTGAATTTCAGGCGACCGATACGGAAGACCGACTTTCTGACAGCAGGGTTTAAGAAAGCCGAAATTTTATAGGCGTCCAGCAAATCCTGGAGCGAAATATATTGGTATTGATTTATTACATAGACTGGAATCGCGGGTACATATCGCTCATCCGAGGCTTTTTGAAGAATAAGTTCAGTCCGTCTCGCTTGCAACGAAGTGATCGAAAAAAGCAAGAGGAGTATTAAAATTATATATCGCTGGCGATTCATATTTAGCGTTGAAAATAGTCTGGGAGGAATTATAAGACAACGGACATCTGAAGGCTTATGGCAAGTTGTTTGTGCACAACGGGGGCATCAAAGGAACGAGTTTGGACCAATTTCATTTCCATATCAAACCAATTCAGCGTCTGTTGCTTAAGATACAGAAACCATCGATCTCCATCATCAAAAGCCGTATAAAAACTAAAGCTTTCAGCCACGCTGGTCTCATATATACTTAATCTCATGGTGTAATCGGGAATAAAAAATCTCACATAACCAATTGTCCATTTCCATCTGCCCTTTGCATTAAAAAGACGTTGCTGAACAAGTAGTGCTGCTTCTTTACCACTAAAAGCTGATTTCAAATTCATCCGATACTTAAATTGGGAGGAAAAATTGTGAACCAGAGATACAGCACTTTTCGTAATTTTATGGCTTGAGAATTGTCCTCCCCAGATATCCCCCTCCAAAACAGGACGCTCAAGTTTTCGGCTATAATCAAACTGGAGGAAACCCTCATCCAGTTTTTGGATGACTTGAAACTTGTGCTGTTGGATGGTCCGGTAATCATCAGCCGTTTGAAACTCGACTGAATTGCCTGTCTCGAGGGCATATCGGATTTGCAATTTACGAGTAGGTCGCATTTGGAGTCGAGCCGAAAGCCCCTTTTCATTTGATGCCGACGTACCAAGAAGAGTTGATATGAACCCGGGAGCTAAGACCTCGTCTGTGATATAATGTCTATACTGAAGCGTCACATACAACGCTGGAGTGAAATAGGCCCAGGTCAGAGTCATCCTGTGATTCTTGGAATCAAGACTATTTGTGTAAACTTGGATTCTTTGGGAGTGATCCAACTTCTTTGAGAGCCCCAGCTCATATGCCAGACCTGACTTTATCTCAGGATTGTAGATTGCGGACGCATAGAATTGCGTCCTTGAAGAGAGTGCCTCCAGAGCCAATCCAATATCGTTTTTCCGCTTGGACTCAAGGACCTTTCCTGTTGGGTGGATTCCATCTGCATCTTCCCTGAACTGATTCCTGCTCGACAAGCCTTTTTGAATACGACTGGAGACAAAGGCGACACCATGAATTTTGCTATATGAAAAACTACCAGCAATCCCCTTAAAATAATCAATCTCTCTGCTTGAATAATGAGGACGAATAGTCGATTGCTTTGTGCGCAGAAGTGATCTGGGATTTAGACTTGGACGCGAACCCTGTTGATTCAAGATCAACCCGCCACCCCAATTCACATGAAAATCACCGAGAATGACGTGATCAAGCCAGGGGATAGAGTGGCTGCTCAATGTAAAGACGGAATGGTCGGTTAATTTATCCTCTCCAGGATCTTGCTCGGTTAGAACATTTACTGATCCCCACTTGTTCCATATACGACCTTTATTCAAAATACGCCACCCTTTGAGTGAGGGAGAATACTGTAAGCGTTGGCGAAAGTGGATTTGTGTTTGCTGAGAATCCATTTTTATATCTTTTTTCAGTAGAATTAAATCCTTTCCATGAACTCTCCGCTGTAATGACTTGAGGGTCTCATCTCCCTTTTGCCACTCATGAATTATCTCAATCACTTCCCTCGAATAGCCGTGCTCAACAAGTGAAATGGTATCAGCAGTTTCAATTGAAAATGGTTGAAATAGCGTAGTCAGTAGTTGATCTAAATATTGAGTTTCATCAGGATCATCCAACTCGTCATTAGCCATATGATCATCCACTTGAGGATATCCATATAAGGTGAATATCAAGAGTAACACGATAAGTCTCATGGCAAAATCAACTCCAGTCCAAATCCATGAGATACAGGTAAAAGGGGGTGCATTACACAGGCATAGTGAAGTGAAATTCTTTGTGTGCGCATACGCCACCCCGCTGACATCATCCCGCTTAGATCTCTATACCCAACACCTATCTGCAGGAGTGATCCTGAAGATATCAGTAGCCCGAGGCAGGCTTCTACAGGTAGTGCAGATTCTTTCTCAAGGGCGAGGACAATCTTTGCGGGCCCCATTTCATATTGCCCACCCATTTGGAATTTCTGAGGCAGGGATATGTTTTGCCCCCATTGAATAGCATGTTCCACCACAGAACCCACTTTTATTTGGTCTGAGAGCTCTGCATACGAACCCAAAGAAAGCGTGACTCCCTGCCGACAATTAAAACCTGTTATGGCTAGACGATGATAGTTCACTGTCACTCCAACTCTAAAGCCCTCTTCGAGTTTCCAGGTAGTCCCATTGATAAATTTTAGTTCAGAATATTGCTCATCACCGAAGTACTCCAGGCTGTGAATATATGGTCTTTGCCATATTGAATTATAGATGGTCACTGAACCGGCCTGCAGGTCAAGAGATTGAAAGGGGTTTTGGTAGGAGAGACTAATTTGAGGGCAAAGACCACTCTCCATTAATGCAGGATTTACAACGAATTGATGGGGATGTTGTCCCAGAACCTTGATGTTCGCCGTTGCGGCTGGCCACCCTAGCCCGATATACTCGAAAGCTCCAAATACTGGAGATATGCGTGAAATGACTGCAAGTATCACAGCACAAACACACATCGTTTTTTTGATGTGAATCATGATTTTTCCAACTTTTGACTTTGTGGATTGTTTTTAAAGTGTAGGCTATATTAATGCGTAAATTGCCGCGTAGCAACAGCTTTCAATAAAGGAATTTCGAGTATGATCAATACTTTTTCAAGAGAAATGAAAGACAATCTCATCCAGCAGATTCAAACCTATTTTACCACCGAAATGAGTCAGGAATTAGGTAATTTTGAGGCAGAATTCTTATTGGATTTTTTCAGTGAAAATATTGGACCACACTATTACAATCAGGCTATCCGTGACACCCAGAAGCATCTATCTGGATATGTCGACACGCTCAATGAACGTATTGATGAGCTTGAAAAGCCTCTGCCTGAATCTACCTAGCGGTAAACCAGGGTAAAGTAGACTTTGGGGAGTAAGTATTCCCGATCACCATCTTCAACTGATATAAAGCGTGCATCTCCACGCAGATCAATGCGTTTACCCAGTTGGTATTTGACACCCATCAAAGGACCCTGGCCGCGCCAGTGATCCGTTTCACGGTTTGTCGCGGTATATTCAATGACCCTGTTATGAGTCAGGTAGCCAATCCAACCTTCCCAGCCCTTATAGTTGTAGAATAGCTCACCACTTAATTCAGACTGTTCTCGACTGCTATTAACCTGCTGAATAAATGAATCCCATTCCAGCTTACCTTCATCTTCCCAGCGAAAGGCCACCTTAGACCTAATTGACCAACGCCGTCCAAAATTGAATTTGATTTTTTTGTTTAGGTCTAGAGATCTGTGAACAAAGCTCCGCGAGGGCTGGTCCAATTCGATAAATATGTCATCGTAATCATAATCAAAGTAATTACTGCGTATTCGTGCACGACCATCCCCTGACCATTTCTGCTTTCGCCAGGCGACGCCTGACCAGAATACCAGATTACGGTTCCAATGATTTTCTGAACTGCGTGTATTGAAGAGATAAATAAGGTGGAACATGCCTAGCTTGGTGCCAAACTCAAGACTGTAAAATGGGGAGGGTTCCCAAAGTATTCTGATTTCTGTATTGATACGCCATTCATCCCGGTCATCATCATTGGTGGTATCTGGCGTATCATATTCAAGTCTTGAAAGAGATGAAAGCCACATGAGTGTGTCAATAAGTCCTGTATTTTGCCAGAGTAGGGACTCTTTGAGCTGATAAAGGACTTGAGTATAATCCACATAGTATTTGTTCTGAGAATTCTCAACTTTGAATGCTGTCAATGTTGAGAAGTTGGGATTAATCAACTCAAGAGAGGTTTCATTTAACAATGAAAATCGCTTTCTATCCTCACTTGACAAATTCACAGTAGAATTTTGATCAACTCGTTCTCGACTGATTTCCGTCAATTGGTCACCCCAATCAAGGCGATGAGAGAGATGGAGATTTTTTCGCAGGTGATAAGTGAATAAATTTTGCCAGTTCAAGTTCTCATTGTTGCGAGATTGAGAACTCCCAAGTGAATCTGTAAAGAATGCCTGCAAACGGGCTTCCTGGTAAATGGAAGTTTGAAAAGTGGAGACATCACCATAACGGACAAAATACTCTCCCCGGGCATGCAGGCTGTGATTCAAATGTTCGGTTAATTGATCTCTGGATCCCTTCACCATGAGCAATGATCGCTGATTGGTGGAATGCCAGGATTTGCGAATATCCAGTTCACTTGTCCAACCCTTGTCCACAATACCGTATCGCTCTACTGTTCTACCGCCAATAAACAGAGCCAGATTGTCATTATATTTTAAACCAGCTAGCAATGCCCAATTGTCAATCGTTGAAGCCAGCCCAGTCCGATGGTCCTGATGTTGACCACTCTCCAGGCGAATACTTTTATTCCGGTTACTGCCCCATGAATAATCACTACGCAGACGGTGTTCTATGGAATATTGTTTTTCATTGGACAGGTTATTGTCATATGAAAATACTTTATACTTAAGGATATCGGTGACCTCAAGATCGCTCCCCGAAAAACTTTGCCTATAATTGAGTTGAAAATCATTATTGGTGGAGAGATTATCCTGACGGAAGATATAGGCGAGGGAATCCCTCATTTCAGCCAGTAGACTGCCGTGCAATAGCACACCCAGAATAAGGGCAGTTATTATTTTTTTGATCTTGGGAAGTAAGAAGTTTGTTGTACTCTGAAGTGTTGAGGTATGCTGGGACCTGCGAATTTCAGCCTCTAAGGCACACTGCCGGGAAGTATGATGCTGTCTGATCCGCAATCAATTCTCATTCTTTAATGAATGTGTGAAAATCGATCTCTTCTATCACTATTTTTCATTTATCGCTGACCCCATCCCTTTTGGTTTCCGTAACAACATGAAATACCTTTTCGCCTGGTTTCGCCATGCGAAATCTTTCCCTGGCGATACGTTCCAGATAATCTGGGTCATTTAATAAGCGGTCACGCTCACTTTGTAGCTCCGACTTCTCTATTTCCAGGCGCGATATGTGCGATTCCATATCTCTGATCTCCTGTTTGAGTCGGAGTAGACTATATAGTCCCTCGTCTCTCATCACGAAGATTTGGACAAGAATCAGGAGAATGATAGCCCCTGATATCCAGGCAACTTTATTTTCGAATATGCCACCTGATTTGCGGTTGGAGCGACTTGTTGTTGAACGTGACCGTTTATTTGCCATGTGGATCCCTATTTAGGATTAAGGGCCTTAAAACCTTTAAAGGTCGCCAGATCGCCCAGCTCTTCTTCGATACGCAGAAGCTGATTATACTTGGCGATACGGTCGCTGCGTGAAGCTGATCCAGTCTTGATCTGTCCAGCTCCTGTGGCCACGGCCAGATCTGCAATGGTGGTATCTTCAGTTTCACCGGAACGATGAGAAATAACACAGGTCATATTGTTCTCATGCGCCAACTTGATGGTATCCAGCGTTTCGGTCAATGTACCAATCTGGTTCAACTTGATTAAAATACTGTTCATAGCAGTCATATCGATGGCTTTTTGAAGCCTGACAGGGTTAGTTACTGTAAGATCATCACCAACAAGCTGAATTTTGTCACCCAGTTTGGCATACAATTTCTGCCAGCCTTCCCAATCATTCTCGTCCATTCCATCTTCGATTGAAACGATAGGATACTTGGAAATCCAATCAGCATAAAAATCTACAATTTCATCAGAGTTCAGTGCTCGACCCTCGCCAGCGAGACTATACAAACCTGTTTTGGGATCATAAATCTCACTTGATGCAACATCTAGTGCTATGAATAAATCCTTACCCGCTTTGTAGCCAGTTTTTTCAATGGCTTCCAGGATGACTTCCACGGCCTCTTCATTTGAACGCAAGTTAGGTGCAAATCCACCTTCATCGCCAACTGAAGTATTCATTCCCTTACTTTTGAGAACTCCTTTGAGCTGATGAAAAGTCTCAGCCCCCATTTGCAGAGCCTGTTTAAATGTGGTGGCTCCCAATGGAAAGACCATGAATTCCTGAAAATCAACATTGTTGTCAGCATGCTCACCACCATTGAGAATATTCATCATAGGTGCCGGTAGCAGTGTGGCATCCTCACCACCCAGATATTCATATAAGGTGAGATCAAAATCCATGGCGGCCGCTTTTGCCGTTGCCAGAGATATACCCAGTATAGCATTGGCGCCGTATTTAGACTTATTATCAGTTCCATCGGCAGCAATCATTTTTTCATCGACAGCGCGTTGTTCTACAGCTTCCATTCCAATAACCACATCCGACAAGACATCATTCACATTGGCTACGGCTTTGGTCACACCTTTACCAAGATAAACTGATTTATCTCCATCACGTAACTCCATGGCTTCATGCTCGCCGGTGGAAGCTGCTGAAGGCACAGCAGCACGTCCAAATGCACCGCTTTCCAGGTAGACATCAACTTCAACAGTAGGATTCCCACGAGAATCCATGATTTGGCGACTATAAACATCAACAATCTTTGACATACAAACTCCGATTAAATTTTTCGTTTATTGGGGTAATTAATAGTGTTCAGTGCAGTACTCATCAGCCCACAATGTAATCTAAAAGCACAGGGTCTGAAAGAGTGAGAGTAGGAAGTATTCAACTGAATTTCCAGGGGCAAATGTGTCACTTCTGATCATTATTTTTGATAGCCTTCAGGCATTGCCAAAACTATTATTAAGCATGCTGGAAACGAGAATTGAACAACTGATCCTGAGCTTGCTAGGCATAATCCTTTTAGGGACCACTGGGTATGTGATTATTGAAGATGTCGGCTGGTTTGATGCCTTCTATATGACGGCTATTACTCTGGCTACAGTAGGATTTCAAGAGGTCTGGGAGTTGTCTGATCCGGGTCATCTCTGGACCGTCTTTATTATGTTTTCAGGAATCGGTTTATTCTTCATTATTGCTGGTCACATAGCACAGCAGGCAGTGGATCTCAAACGCTACAGGAGGTTTCGCATGGCGAAACGAGTCAAAAAATTAAACGATCACTTCATTCTTTGTGGGTATGGACGTATGGGCCAAGCCATCGCCAAGGAGCTTCAAAGCGCAGGGAAAAGTTTTGTTGTGATTGAAAAAGATGCTGACAAAATCACCAGCCTGGTTCAGAATGATATCGTACTTATCGAAGGAGATGCAACTCAGGATGAGGTCCTACTGAATGCAGGAATTGAGAAAGCCACCACGCTTATAGGTGTTTTGAAAGACGACCAGGACAACCTGTTTTTGACCCTCTCTGCCAGGAGCTTGAAGAGCGATCTTTTAATTCTAACTCGAGCTACAGTTCCATCATCTATCCCAAAAATGACCCGGGCTGGAGCAAACCATGTGATTAACCCCTATGAGGCAGCCGGAACCAAACTAGCTCGACAAGCCATGGCACCTGGTGTTGTCGATTTTATCGAGCTCATCATGAATCGGGGCAACCTTGACCTGGTTTTGGAAACCATCATTATTGAGGCCAACTCCCAGGCTGAAGGTAAGTCAATCATAGATCTTGAGGTGCGGAAAAAACACGATATCATCATCACTGCAGTTGAACAGCGTACCGGCGAGACAAACTTTAATCCTGATCCCAACTATAAGCTAAATGCTGATGATAAATTGATCGCATTGGGCTCAAAGGAAAATCTTAATGGTTTTGAGAAACTTTGTGAGGCTCTGATATAATGTCCCAACTATACGTTGATGGAGACACGCACAGATCCTCAAATCGCTGGAATTAATAAATTAACAATCAACACGAAATAGGAACATAAGAATGGCTTTAACCTGTGGAATTGTTGGATTACCAAACGTTGGTAAGTCTACGGTTTTTAACGCGCTAACCGCATCAGATATCCCTGCTGAAAATTATCCTTTTTGCACCATTGACCCCAATGTGGGTATTGTACCGATTCCTGACGAGAAGTTGCAGACATTGTCAAAAATATATCAACCGGAAAAGACTACACCTGCAGTCATGGAATTTGTGGACATTGCTGGCCTGGTCAGAGGTGCCAGTAAAGGTGAAGGTCTGGGGAATCAATTTTTGGGACATATCAGGGAAGTCACAGCCATTGTCCATGTCGTGCGTTGCTTTGAAGACGACAATGTCACTCACGTGGAGGGCTCCATTGATCCCATCAGGGATATTGAAACTATCGAGAGTGAACTAATCATCAAGGATCTGGGTTCTGTTGAGAAGCAGCTTCATCGAGTGACTAAATTGGCCCGATCAGGTGACAAAGTTGCCAAGGCGGATGAAGCCTTACTTGCCAAAATCCGAGATCACCTTGATGAAATCAAACCAGTGCGAAGCATGGAGTTGGATGAGGATGAAAGCGTCCGAACCAAAGGCTTCTTTTTACTCACTATGAAACCCATTCTCTATGTGGCAAATGTAGATGAGGATGAAATTCTAGCTGAAGAACGTGGCTCATTGACCCAGCGCTTATTCGATTATGCCGAGTCCACTGGAGCTGGGGCTCTGCGTTTATGTGGCAAACTTGAGCAGGAAATTGCGCTATTGGATGATGAGGAAAAATTTGACTTTTGTGAGGAATACGGACTCGCTGAGCCCGGCCTTAATAAGCTGATCCACCGTGCATACGACCTACTGCATCTCCAATCATTTTATACCGCAGGTCCAAAAGAAGTCAGAGCCTGGACAATCAAACAGGGTTCAACGGCCCCTAAAGCTGCTGCTGAAATTCATACCGATTTTGAGAAGGGTTTTATTAAAGCGGCCATCTTCAAATTTGATGATCTTATGATTCATGGTTCCGAGAGGGTACTAAAAGAGAAGGGGTTGATTTCCCTAGAGGGCAAGGAATATATCGTTCAAGAAGGCGACTGTATTTACTTCCACTTTAATGTATAATTAAGGCGAGCACTACATGTCCACTCTGGATCAAATATCCATTTACCCTATCAAATCCTGCGCTGGAATTGATCTCCAATCTAGTCAGGTGCTGGATCGTGGGTTTCCTCTGGATAGACGCTGGCTTCTGATTGACGAAGCGGGTCAGTTTATCTCTCAACGTACAACGCCTCAGTTGGGTCAGATTAAAATCTTTCAGAATAACGACCACCTCCTGGTGAAATACCCCGCTAAATCCCCACTCAAGCTACATTTGAATGTTCAAAGCAATGTTCGACAGAAGGCCATGATCTGGAAGGATCAGGTTGACGGTTTATGGGTGGATCAGGAAACTGATAACTGGTTCAGCGACGTTCTGGAGCAACGAGTTCATCTTATTCACATGAATGAGGAGGTACACCGTCCCCTGGTTAAGGACAATCTCCCACAGGATCGTTCATTTGAAGTCAGTTTTGCCGATGGTTATCCCTACCTTCTCACCTCCCAAGCATCTCTGGATGACCTCAATAATCGACTTACGAGCCCCATTCCCATGGATAGATTTAGGGCCAATCTGGTTGTGAGTGGTTTTGAAGCGTTTGCCGAAGATGATTGGAAAAGAATCAGGATTGGTGAAGTAGAATTTTTGGTGGCAAAACCTTGCGCTCGTTGTCAGGTCACAACCATCGATCAAAAGACTGGCTCCGCATCCAAAGAACCCCTGAAAACCCTGGCAACCTATCGAAAGCAAGGTGGCAATGTCATGTTCGGTATGAATCTGGTTGCGCTAAGTACGGGAAGTGTAAATCTAACTGATCCTGTTTTCATTATTGAATGAGGCTCCATTACCGAAGATATGGAGCAGGTGAACCCCTCATCATATTACACGGTTTATTTGGGTCGTCAGATAATTGGCACACCCTGGCTCGTCGTTGGGGGCAATCATTTCAAGTTTTCACGCTGGATCAGCGGAACCATGGTAGTTCACCCCATGAATCGGCCATGAACTATGCAGAGCTGACTCAGGACCTCCACCAATTCATTAAACAGGAACGATTGGAAGCTATCCATATTGTTGGACACTCCATGGGTGGCAAGGTGGGGATGCGCTTCGCCTCCACCCATTCAGACTTGGTCAAAAGTTTAACAGTTCTGGATATTGGATTGGATCGTGTGGAAGGGAAACATGAGATCATTCTGAAAGCGGTATCAGCAATTAACCCAGATGAATTCTCCAGCCGGGATGAAATCAAACGGGAGCTCCAAAACCTCATTGAATCACCTCCTGTTCAACAATTTCTGCTTAAAAACATCCTGCGGAGACTAGATGGTAGTTTCGCCTGGAAATTCAATCGAGAAGCCTTATTGGAGCATTACAGCGACCTAACAATGGACCTGGATCTCGATCAATCCTTTTTAGGTGCAGTTCTTTTTCTCCGAGGGGAAAATTCAGACTATCTAGAAGCTGCACTCCCTACAGAAATTCTACAATATTTTCCTCTCGCTCGATTACAGACTATTGAGGGGGCTGGACACTGGCTACATGCCGACAAGCCGGATGTGCTGTCCACATTGGTTATGGATTTTATAAGTTGATTATCATCATTCCCCCCTACATATTTTAAGCACAAATTTTGATTTTGTTTAGCACTCAATAAGTGAGAAATACTATGAAAAAAGTTTTAAGCTCAATTGCCTTAAGTCTTAGCCTGATTATCATCACCACCTTCATTTTCAACTGCGGTCCAACACCCACTGCCGCGCCAGAAGTTGTTGTTGATCCATTACGTTTTTCAGAGGCAATGGCAGATTTTAAATCTGCTGATTCATTAAAAAAACCTCGCCCGAATTCGGTGCTTTTTGTGGGTAGTTCAAGTATCCGTGGCTGGAAAACTCTAAGCGCTGATTTTCCAGAGCTTCATGTTCTTAATCGTGGTTTTGGTGGATCTCACATGTCAGACTTGATCTATTTCATGGATGATATCGTATTTCCCTACCGTCCCAATGCTATTCTTGTCTACGAGGGAGACAATGATATCGCAGATGGAAAGACACCTGAAGTAATACTTCGCGACTACAATATTTTCGTCTCAGGGGTGCTCGAAAAGTGGCCCACAAAACCCATCTTTTTTATCTCTATCAAACCCAGTCTAGCTCGTGTTGATTATTTAGAAAGTATGGCTCGAGCCAACGCCCTGATCAAGGCGCGTACTGAGGAAATTGAGAATTTATATTATATTGATGTGTTTACACCCATGCTGGGTGAAGATGGTACGCCTCGTACAGATATTTTTGGACATGATGGATTGCACATGAATAAAGCAGGCTATGCTTTGTGGACAAAAATAATTAGGGATGAATTGGGCATATAGATCTGAAGTCTTTTATTCGCCAATAATTTTTACCAGAACGCGCTTGTCGCGTCTGCCATCAAATTCACCATAGAAAATCTGTTCCCAGGTGCCAAAATCCAGGCGACCTTTTGTAATGGCTACGACCACCTCCCGTCCCATAATCTGACGCTTATGATGGGCATCCCCGTTGTCCTCACCTGTACGATTATGGTGGTAGCGCTCTGGACTGGCGTCAAACGGAGCCAACCACTCTAGCCAGCGTTTATAATCTTCTTTCAAACCGGATTCTTCATCATTAATGAAGACTGAGGCTGTAATATGCATTGCGTTGACCAGGCAAAGCCCTTCCTGAACGCCACTTTCATGGACAATCGATTCTACATCTCGGGTAATATTTACAAATCCCATCCGCTCGGGAACTCTAAAGTGAAGATACTTGGTAGTCGATTTCATAATTACTCCTTCTGAACCAGAATAAGACCGGACTGTTCAGCTACTTCAGCGACTTGCTCTATGCTCCCGAGGCCTTTGGTATCAGCCCGATCTGCATTGGCTAGAATGGTCCAGATTCCTGGAGGTAAGGAAAATTCTGAAACGGCTTTCTGATCACCATTCAACAGTACGAGTATCTGATTCTCACCAGTCATATTTACGCCAAAGGAAAGTTCGCTGGATCCATTAATAAATTGCCGGTAGCCTGTATCCACATTTCTGATTTCAGCATATTTGTTTCTGATCGCGACCAAACCCCGGTAATAGTCAACCAGATCATGATTGAGCTCTTTTTCGTCCCAGTTAAGCCAATTGGTTTCATCATCTTTCTCATACGAATTATGATCGAGTTGTCCAGCATTCTGATCACTACCAACGCTATTGGCAATCACCTTCGCACGACCCCAACTTTGTCCCTGAGCTATCATAACGGGTCCCTGACTGGTCAATAAGTTCAGCGCAGCCAGCTTATGTATGGTTATCTCCTCACTTGATAATTGAGCCACCTGAGCTCGGGTGACAACCTCCGTTGCTCCAACCTTGTCAAGAGACATTCTAATAAAATCACCGATGGTATTATCATCATGACTTTCAAGATAATTCACATTTTGAGCGGGATGTTTAAAGTGTCCACCCTCACTTTGTAAGTATCCCCGCATGAGTTTTTTATAATGCTCAGTGTTGTTCCCATCCCACAGTTTCCCAAAAATAAATCCATAATCATTTTCACGGGGATTGCGTCCTTTAACACTATTCCGGAAATGATCATTCCAGGATGCCCAGCCATGATCAGCCAATTCCCTTGGGTTATATCCACCCCCACCCCAGGGTTCGCCAATCAGAATGATATTAGGATTGACTGCCTGTGTGGCAGCGGTGATCGCATTTACGGTCTCCAGATCAATCATGGCAGCCAGATCAAAACGAAAGCCATCGATGTGATACTCATTCATCCAATGCAGGAGACTTTCGATGATCATTTTCCGCGACATGGTATTCTCGGTTTTAAAATCATTTCCACAGCCACTATGCGAGAGATATTCCCCTGCTTCATCTAATCTGAAGTAGTAGTCTTTGTTGATGAGTTTAAATGGATTATCATCATATTGGGAAACATGGTTATAGACCACATCCAGGATGACTGATATGCCTTCTTTATGTAGCGCTCTCACCATTTCTTTCATCTCATTGACGGCTCGACCATCCTGTCCAACCCAGACGCCTCTATCCTTGACACCGTCGGATCCGTAATAAATTTCAGGGGCGAAGAAAAATGAAGTCATATAACCCCAATGATTGGCCTCGTAGGGATTCCAGTCATTCCAGGTACTTAATTCTGAATTCTTATAGTCGATTTCGATATTGCCAAATTCCTGTAGAGGCAAAAATTCAATGGCATTATATCCCATATCTTTCAGGTGAGAGATGCCACCCCTCTGGTCTGCCTCAACGAAGCCCTGGTAAGTCCCTGGCTTTTGAGTTCCGGAGCTAGAATGAACCGTCATATCTCTGAGATGTGCTTCAAGAATAACAAGATCTCCGATTGCTGCAGAAGTAACCTCGTCTCCCTGCCAATCAAAATTGTCCTTTGGTAAAATGATGGATTTGCTGGGATACTTGAAGTGATTCTGCCTTACTACTGCTTGGGAATATGGATCTGGAGTGATGATCTCCCCCGAACTAGAAGCTGAATAAGCATAATATTTAGTCAGCTTATCATTGGGAACACTGACTTCCCAAACACCATTGCTCTTTTTAAGCATGGCAAGATTTTCACCGCTTTCATCATCATATTTTTCAAAAAGGACCAGGCTTACCTGATCTTCTCCTGGTGCAAACAGACGAAAAACCACCTCATCTTGATTCCGACTTAGCCCCAATTTTTCATCAACGGCGGCAATATCCATATTACTTGATGTCATATCTTTTTATAACTCCGGCTTCTTGCTGCAGGCTACTATCATGGTGATGGTAAGCAAACTCAGGATAACTCTCTGGGACTCATATGAGGGTTCCTCTTTTCTACACAAACATACTCGAGGTGCTCGAAATTGACTGCTGGCTGACAGTTCATCAGTTTTCAAGCATTTGCGGAGAAACATAATGTGAAAGAAGGCATTATAAAGCCATATTCATCGCAGTAATTTGTAACTCGATGCTTGATACTAGCTCTAAGAGCAACAACGAAAGAAGGAAATGTATGAAAAGAAATAAAATTATTGCCAGTTCAGCCGCCATCCTCTTTGTGGTTTTCGGTCTCTTTATGATCGGTACAACATCTGTATCGGCTCAAAGTGCCCCAGATTTTACCCTCACCGATCTTAATGGACAGAAAGTTTCGCTATCTGACTATAAAGGTAAGATTATCATTGTAGACTTTTGGGCTACCTGGTGTGGTCCCTGCAAAATGGAAATCCCCAGCTTTATTAAGCTTCAGGATGACTACAAAGATGATGTAGTAGTCCTGGGCATTTCTCTGGATCGGGGCGGTGCAAAAGTTGTGGTCCCCTTTGCCGAGAAAATGAACATTAATTACCCTATCGTTTATGGTGATGGAAGTGTAGTACAGGCCTATGGTGGTGTACGCAGCATACCTACAACCTTTGTTATCGATAGAGAATTCAATATTCAGCGTAAGTATGTCGGTTATACAGATCACAAAGTCTTTGAGAAGGATATTCTGTCTTTCAAGTAAGCGTTGCACAAAATTATTTGCAATAGGCGTGACTGTCGTTTAGTTTCGCCCCGCTAAAGGACTGGAGGAAAGACTATGGCTAAAGCACAAGCATTTGGAGATAAAGTACGCGGAAAGATACGTACCCATAAAAAGATGGTACGTTATATCCTGCCCCTCAAAAAGGACAAAAGTAATTCTCTTCGTTTTAGAGAAGGAATGCTCGCTGTTCCTGAGGAAAAAGAGCATGCTGATTACATCACTGAGCAAATGGACTCGCTGATTAAATAAGCATCACTCCAGGCAACATTTTCAGAAACGCCCCTTAATGGGGCGTTTCTTTTTTATACCCTGCCGATTACATTTTCAGCCTATGAATCAACGACAAACCCTTGCACGCATCCGCGAACTCACGGAAGCACTTACTAAACATAATCACCGGTACTATATACTTGATAACCCCACCATATCTGATGCTGCCTATGATACTATGCTCAGAGAGTTACAAGACCTCGAAGCCCAATTCCCAGAATTAAAGCAAGCAGATTCTCCGACACAAAGAGTTGGGAGCTTACCGCTTTCAGGCTTTGAGCAACTCACCCACAGCATTCCCATGCTTTCCTTATCCAACGCAATGGATGAAGAAGAGTTAGTCAGTTTTGACGCAAGAGTACGGAAGGATCTTGAAATAGAGCAGCTCGACTATGTCGTTGAGCCTAAACTGGACGGTCTTGGTGTAGAATTGATTTACGTAGATGGCGTATTCACAGCTGGGTCGACAAGGGGTGATGGTTTCACTGGTGAGAATATCACCAAAAATCTTCGTACATTAAAGACACTACCTCTACGACTCATGGACAACTCGCGATCCATTCCTCCCTACCTGGAGGTCCGCGGTGAAGTATTTATGGGGCATCATGATTTTGAGAAATTGAACCAACGGCAGTTCGATCAGGAGAAGCAACCCTTTGCCAATCCACGTAATGCCGCTGCCGGAAGTTTGCGGCAGCTGGATTCGAGGATCACATCAAGTCGTAACCTACTGATCAATCTTTACGCGGCTGGGCGCATTGATAATTTCTCTGTTGAATCCCATATGGAGTTTATTCAAGCCCTGAAGGATTGGGGTTTTCCGGTTAATGATCAGTACGAATTATGTCCCAACATCAAAAGTGTGATTCAATTCCACAATAATCTTGAGAGCGATCGAGAAAACCTGGAATATGACATCGATGGTACAGTTACTAAAGTGAACCGTCTGGATTATCAAAACCGCATGGGTATTCGGAGTCGGTCCCCACGGTGGGCAATAGCCGGGAAGTTTAAAGCCCGCCAGGAAATCACAAAAATTATAAGCATCGTCCCCAGTGTGGGAAGAACCGGTGCCATTACTCCAGTGGCAAATCTTGAACCCGTTCATCTTGGGGGTGTTGTGGTGGCCAGAGCCACCCTTCACAATCAGGATGAAATTGATCGGAAGGATGTTCGAGCAGGTGACACCGTGGTCGTTCAGCGGGCAGGCGATGTCATTCCAGAGGTGGTGAAAGCCAACCTGGAAAAGCGACCTGCAGGCTCGCAACCCTACATCATCCCGGATCGCTGCCCCGCTTGTGATGGTCATGTGATCCGTCTCGAGGGAGAAGCCAAACACTACTGTCAGAACATTTCCTGTTCTGCTCAAATTAAAGGACGAATTGAGCATTTTGTTGCCAAACGCTGCATGGATATTGATGGTTTTGGTACCAAGCTGGTAGCACAATTGGTAGATTCTGGTCTCGTTGCCAGCATTGCAGATATTTATTCACTCAACCTGGAACAATTGGCCAATCTGGAGCGAATGGCAGAAAAGTCGGCTCTCAATATCATGGAGGCGATTGAAGCAAGCAAATCAGCAGATCTTTGGCGGTTAATCCATGGCCTGGGTATTCGAAATGTGGGTGAACATATTTCCAAGGTTATTGCCAATAAATATGGTTCCTTTCCCGCCATGGTAGAAGCCACCGTTGAGGATCTTGAAGCGACCCATGAGATTGGTCCCATTGTAGCCAGAGGATTGGTAGCATTTTTTAAGGACTCAGACAATCTTGAAATCCTGGAAAAATTAGCTAAACATGGTTTAAACCCCACCATCGATGTGAGCGCCAGGAATGAAGGTATATTTTTGGGGCTCTCCTTTGTATTTACTGGAAAGTTGGAACACTTTAACCGAGATTCAGCAAGGGTATTGGTTGAGTCACTTGGTGGTGCATCAGCAAACTCAATCAGTAAAAAAACAGATTATTTAGTAGCGGGACCAGGCGCAGGCTCTAAAATGGAGAAAGCCAATAAACTGGGTGTGAAAATTCTCACTGAAGATGAATTTCGAAGTATGGTAGGAGCGGAATAAATGTTTAAGAAAATTTTAATCGCAAATCGAGGAGAAATTGCATTAAGAGTAATGCGAACCTGCCGGGAACTCGGAATTGAGGTAGTAGCTGTCTTTTCTGACGCTGATCGTACTGCTCCCCATGTACTTTTTGCTGATGAAGCCTATCACATTGGTCCAGCCCCCTCCACCGAAAGTTATCTCAACTACGAAAAAATCCTTGAAGTAGCCAGAGAATCCGGTACGGAAGCCATTCATCCAGGTTATGGTTTTTTATCAGAGAATACAGATTTTGCCAGAGAGGTTTCCAAGGCAGGCATCGTTTTTATCGGACCCTCCGCTTCGGCGATTAAGATCATGGGTGATAAAACCATGGCGCGGCAAACAATGCTTAAGACACAGGTGCCGGTAGTACCCGGTACACAAGAGCCGATTGCTGACATTTCTCAGGCCCTGAAGGTTGCCAAAGAGATTGGTTTCCCAGTGCTTATCAAGGCTGCTGGTGGTGGTGGAAAAGGTATGCGCATCGTCAACTCCGCTGATGAGTTCGAAGATGCTGTCGGTAAAGCTGAGAGGGAATCACAATCAGCCTTCGGTGATGGCCGGGTATATGTGGAAAAGTACCTGGAGGAACCCCATCATATCGAATTCCAAATTCTGGCTGATGCACACGGAAATACAATCCATTTGAATGAACGCGAATGTTCCATTCAGAGACGCTATCAAAAAGTGATTGAAGAATCTCCCAGTCCATTCATTGATGAGGATCTCCGCTCAAAGATGGGTCAGGCGGCAGTAGAGACTGCTGAGAGTTGCAACTATGTAGGCGCTGGAACTGTCGAGTTCCTGGTAGATAAGCATAGAAATTTTTATTTCCTTGAAATGAACACGCGTCTGCAAGTGGAACATCCAGTGACTGAGATGGTGACAGGCATAGATCTGGTTGCTGAGCAAATCCGCATCGCCTCGGGCCAGACTTTATCTATCAAACAAACTGACATCTGCACTACAGGGCATGCAATTGAATGTCGCATATATGCTGAAGATGCCGCCCATGATTTTGCACCTTCTACGGGAGAAATTGTAATGCTTCAAATCCCTGATGGTGCAGGAACAAGATTTGATGGAGCAATCAGACAGGGTATTGAGATCACCCCATATTATGACCCCATGCTGGGAAAGCTGATTTGTTGGGCGAAGGATAGAGATTCAGCACTTAACCGAAGTGAACGGGCACTCCGAGAATTTTATATCGGTGGTATTGAGACAACTATTCAGTTTTGCCGATCCGTGGTGAGGCATCCAGTTTTCCGAAAGGGGACCTACGACACTCACTTCTATACCAATTTCAGGCAAGAATTACATGCTGACCTGGCTGCTTCAACCGATGAGATACTTTTGGTCGCAGGCGGGTCGCTTTATCATCATCAAAATCAAATCAAACATAGTTCTAACTCATCTACCTCAGCAAAGAAAACGCGGTCAAACTGGGTCAGCGCACAGCTTGGGAGAAATGACTGATGAAGTTCGAAATCAATACCGGTCAACGATCCATAGAAGCCAATTTCAGTATCGATTCCAACGAATTAATCATCATAACAGGTGAAAATGAATTGCGTTTTGAGGCGACTCAAGTTCAACCAGGAGTTTATAGTATACTGATGAATAACCGATCATTTGTGGCTGGAGTTTGTCCTAGCGAAGCAAATCGAGTAAATGTTAACGGGACCCCCATTAATCTAGAACTTCTAGATGCAGTACATCTTCACCTCAGAGAATTAGGTTGGGATGCCCTTAAAGAAGTGAAAGCTGGCTTGATCAGTGCTCAAATTCCTGGTCTAGTGACTAAGATTTTCCATGCCCCAGGTGATGAGGTAAAGGAGGGTGACCCTCTTTTCCTCATTGAAGCCATGAAGATGGAGAATGAGATTAAATCTCCAGTCGCAGGAATTGTCAAAAAAATTGGTGTGGCCGAAGGTCAAACCGTTGAGAAGGGAACAAATATCATCGAGATTGTGTAAGCCACTCTGATGATAATTAAAATATTGGAATTCAAATGCTAGGTAGAATGTTCGGAGCTGGACTCGGGTGGGCTTTTGCAGGACCCATCGGAGGATTAATTGGATGGTGGTTAGGTGGTCAGGTCGATGCGAATCCCAATATGGGACAAGGGTCTGGTCCAAGAATTTCACAGCAGACCAGACCGGGTGATTTTGCCATTGCCATGTTGGTTCTGCTTGCTGCAGTCATGAAGGCAGATGGAAAAGTAGTCAAAGCAGAATTAGATTATGTAAAGCAATTCCTCATTAAAAGTTTTGGACGTGATAATGCCCAGGAAATGCTGGTGTTGCTGAAGAATCTCTTAGAACAAGACTATTACATTTATGAGATAGCAAATCAGATCAACAGACACATGAATATTGCAGAGAAAATGCAACTCATTCACGTTCTGTTTGGGATCAGTCAAGCAGATGGCGAAATACATGCCAGTGAAGTTGAAATTATCCAGGAAATTGGCCAGCACTTGAAGCTGAATGCCAGTGATGTGGATGCCATTATGGCTATTTTTGTGAAAGATAATCACTCCGCCTATAAGATATTGGAGATTAATTCTTCAGCGAGTGACCAGGAATTAAAAAAAGCTTATCGGTCTATGGCCAGGCGTTTCCATCCTGATAAGGTGCAACATCTTGGACCAGAGTTCCAAACAATGGCCGAGGCAAAATTTAAGGCGATTAATGAAGCCTACCAGCAGATTAAGACCGATCGAGGTCTATAGGAGAAATCGATGAGTCATCAAGGGGAAAAAGCAGGACAATATCCCTTCACAAAAGGTATTTATGAAGATATGTATCGTTCCAGAAAATGGACGATGCGTCAATATGCCGGCTTTTCCAGTGCGAGAGACTCAAATACCCGATACCGATATCTCTTAAGTCAGGGAACCACAGGTCTTTCTGTGGCTTTTGACTTACCCACTCAGATTGGCTATGATTCTGATGATCCTATTGCTGAGGGAGAAATTGGCAAGGTTGGGGTACCCATTGATACCTTAGCCGACATGGAAGTTCTTTTTGATGAAATACCTCTGGACAAGGTGTCCACCTCGATGACCATCAATTCGACAGCTATTATCCTGTTGGCTATGTATCAAGTTGTTGCTGAAAAACAAGGTGTGGAGAGCCATCAATTACGTGGAACAATCCAAAATGATGTGCTTAAGGAGTACATCGCCCGCGGGACGTACATTTTTCCTCCTCAGGCATCTTTGCGTCTGATTACTGATGTTTTCTCATACTGCAATGAGCATATCCCCAACTGGAATACCATTTCTATCTCGGGATACCATATCCGGGAAGCTGGATCGACAGCTTCACAGGAACTAGCTTTCACTTTTGCCAATGGGATCGCCTATGTAGAAGCGGCCATTGCAGCAGGTCTTGATGTGAACCAATTTGGAGCCCGACTTTCATTTTTCTGGAACGCTCACAATGATTTGATGGAAGAAGTGGCCAAGTTCCGGGCTTCGCGTCGCGTCTGGGCTAAAATCATGAAAGATCGGTTTGGTGCGAGCAATCCCAAAGCCATGATGTGCCGATTTCATACCCAAACGGGTGGGTCGACTCTGACCGCTCAGCAAATCGACAATAATGTGGTTCGTGTAACCTTGCAAGCGCTAGCGGCGGTGTTGGGTGGAACTCAGTCCCTGCATACCAACTCGCGAGACGAAGCACTGGCGCTACCTACCGAGGAATCTGTTAGATTGGCGCTGAGGACCCAGCAGGTGATCGGTTTTGAAAGCGGAGTGGCAAATTATGTTGACCCATTAGCAGGATCAGAAGTAATTGAATCGCTTACAGATAATATCGAAAAGGAAGTCTTTACATATCTAGATAAAGTGGATGAATTGGGTGGTGCAATAAAGGCTATTGAGCTGGAGTATTTCCAGAATGAAATTGGCAAGAGCGCCTATCAATATCAGCAGGATATTGAACGGGGAGATCGTGTTGTCGTGGGGCAAAATAAATTCGTAGATAACGAAGAAGCCCGTCCAAATGTTTTGAAGCTGGAAGCAAAGGCGGCCCAGGGGCAACTGAGAGACCTGGAAGCAGTCAAAACTGGCCGAGACCAGGTGGCTCTTGAAAAATCATTGTCTGATCTCAAAACAGCAGCTCAAAATATTGAGACAAATTTGTTTCCGCATATCCTCGCAGCAGTTCGAGAATACGCCTCAATTGGTGAAATTTCCAATACTCTCCGGTCAGTATTTGGTGAATACCAGGGTCAATAAGCATTAGTACGATTAGATACCTCAATTTATGATTTCCCACCCTGATTTGGATGAAATCATCTTTCTTAAAACGATTGACTCCACCAATCTTGAATTAAAAAGACGCCGTCTCGAGTTTCGAGGCTCCAATGTATTGGTAGTAAGTGACGAACAGTCTCAGGGAAAGGGACAAAAAGGTCGAAAGTGGGAATCTGCAGCTGGTTTGGGTCTTTGGATGTCACTCCATCTCGGTCGAGAGAGTTCTCTTTCCCACAACGTCCAGCTCTTATCCATATTCACAGGTATCATTGTCCACAAAATCGTATCACCTCTCCTAAGCACCAACATTCAGTTGAAATGGCCCAATGATATCATGATCAGCTCAAAGAAGTGTGGAGGTATACTTACGGAGCTGCAGTGGCAAGGCGACAAAGTCAGCTCTGCTGTAATAGGTGTTGGAATAAACTTGAGCCATGGGAAGGATGATTTCCCCTCTTCAATTCAGGATCAGGCGACTTCTCTCAAACTGGAAGGATTAGGTAATCCTGAGCGGTCAAGGTTGATAAAATCATTTGTTGATGCATTTTTTGAAAATATGTCCTACCTAGATGATGGAAAACGCCTGGCAGCTGATTGGAATGGTAAAGCTTATCAAATGAACCAAGACGTCAATTTGAAATCTCCTCAGGGAAATTTTGAAGGGAAATTTTTCGGAATTAACAACAGGGGTGATGCACTTATCAATGTTGATGGGAAGCTAAAAGCCTTTCAAACTGGTGAAATACGACTCACTGAATCGCTTTAGGAGATATTAAGTAATCTCGCGA
Organism: Fidelibacterota bacterium; assembly: GCA_018650445.1. Classification (GTDB taxonomy): domain Bacteria; phylum Fidelibacterota; class UBA8477; order UBA8477; family JABMPR01; genus JABMPR01. Next base: position 7,900 of record JABIFX010000213.1, on the reverse strand, counting down.
CTTGCTTGACCAGACGTACATCCTGCATGATGTAAAAATGAAGACATTCCACCCCATTATTTAGCAAATCTTCACATTGTTCGAGAGCATGCTTGATGCCAATTTCAGCTCGCTCGTGGGAGGTCTCTGCAAGTTCAAGGCTTTTCACTAATTCATCCGGAATGTTCACAGAAAATGCGTGGGGTAATGAGCGCAATTGTGTTTTGCGCGTGACCAGCTTTATTCCAGGAATAATAGGGACCGTAATGCCCGCCTCCCTGCACTGAGCAACAAAATCATAGTAGTCCTGATTATGGAAAAACATTTGAGTGACAATGTACTGAGCGCCAGCATCAACCTTCTTTTTCAAGTATCGAATATCTGCATTTTTGCTAGGGGCATCAGGGTGTTTCTCTGGATAACCACCTACGCCAATGCAGAAATCTGATTCATCGGCATCGAGGATATCTTCCAGATACTTACCACGATTCATATTACTAATCTGTTTTACCAGATCCAGAGCGTGCTCATTTGCTTCTCGTCCCATTGGATGTGCTTTTTGATACTGCAATTGATCGCCCCGAATAGCCAATACATTATCAATACCCAAATAATTCAATTCTATCAAGGCGTCTTCAGTTTCTTGTTTTGTAAATCCCTGGCAGAGCAGGTGAGGAACAGCTTCTAGTTGATAACGATATTTAATGGCGGCGCATAAACCAATTGTTCCAGGTCGTTTCCGCTTGATGTGCCTGGTGAAAGTGCCATTATCTTGCTCAATAAAATATGAATCTGCCGCATGACTGGTCACATCTATGAAGGGGGGCTTAAATTCTATCAGTTCATCAATGATCTCATAGATTTCACGTGCACTTCTACCTCTGGCAGGGGGAATAATTTCAAAACTTAAAAAGGGGTCTTTTCTCTCTTGGAGGATATCACTTATTTTCATTCTATATTATAGAATTATTTTTGCTAGATGATATGGATTTGTTCCCTGAGTAAGGGAACTTTTTCTAGTTAAGGTGTTTTTCCAGTAATTGTTTTAACTGAACAATGGTATACGGTTTTGCCATGTAGTCGGAGAAGCCAGCGTCATCCAAAGTGTCTAATTTATCTCTCGTAAATGCAGTAACAGCCACCATTGGAACTGTTGAAAAGCGTTCCTCTTTCTTGAGAACTGCCCCCAACTCTATTCCACTAATCCCTGGTCCCAGAGCAATATCTAGCAGAAAAATATCTGCACGGTTATCTTTCATCAATTCAATCGCCTCCTCCCCCGTCTCAGCGGAGATAGGTATGTACTCGAGCTTTCTCAGAAGCAGTAATAGATACTGTCTCGATGCAAAATCGTCCTCAACAACCAATACTGTCATAGGATTATCCATTCGTAATTGTTCAATTCCGTTTCAATTGAAGTGGTAAGTTTAAATAAAATATATTCCCTGTCGGTTGATTGGGCTTAACTCCAACAGTGCCTTCATGTGCGTCTGCGATCCGTTTGACAATTGCCAATCCAAGACCAGACCCACGCATTTTGCCATTTTCAAGCTGCACACTTCGTTGAAAAATAGCATGCTGATGTTCACTCGCGATCGTAGTGCCTACATCAATGACGCGAAACTCTATCTGGTTGGTACGTTTTCGTAGACTCACTTCAACCGATTCTCCAGAAGGAGCATACTTCAGGGCATTGCTCAGATAGTTCCGAAATACTTCTGAGATAATGGGGTTAGCAGTTAGAATAATGTTAGCTTCGACACTTATCTGAAGAGGATTTCCCTCATCCTTAAAACTTGGCTTATACTCATCAACAACTTCATTAACCAAGTCACTGATATTTATGTCCATCATATTGATACTGTCACCCACGGTAATACGGGCTAATGCAGTTGTATTGTCAAGGACCTTTAGTAACACATCAGAACTATCCTTAATGAGTTGAATTTCCTCGCTAACCTCTTGGTCCAAAGTCAATATTCCAGCGACACCAGAGATTACTCCCGCAGGGTTTTTCAGATCATGGGAAATTACATCGAGAAGCAGTGCTTTGATGTTGTTTGAAGCACTTAATTGCTCTGCTAATTCTCGATGCATTGCTTCTGATTTACGAAGTTTTTCATCCTCAATATTGATTTTTATTGTAAGGGCAATTTGGTCCGAGACAAAGTTTAGTATTTCCATATCGCTGTCGTCATACACCACATCTTTGGAATAACTTTGAACGGCCATAATCCCAATAGGTCTATCTTCTACGACGAGGGGAACGCCAAGCCACTGTTCAGAGGGTGTTCCCAACAAATCAATTTTCCCTTCCCTGTTCATCGCATAGAATTCTTCTTTAGTGATTAAAATGGGGTGAACATTCTTTAACACATAGGCTGAGATTCCCCTTTCAGCTTTCACTGGACCAGGAGGAGGTGAATCAAATTCATCATTATAATAGGGGTAGGAAAATTCATCCCTTTTTTCATTATAAAGGGCGACGTAAAAATTGCGTGTATCCAATATTCTGCTGAGGCTATTTTGAATTGCCTGAAACAACAATGGTAAGTCTTTGATCTTATTGGCAAGCTCACCAATCTCATACATAACTTCTTTGGCTCGCATTGTTTTATTTTGCTCAGTAACATCTTTGAGGAGTATAATTCCTCCCTGAACCTGATCATCACCTGATACCAAGGCTTCAAAATTAGCATCGACTTCAATGTTTTTACCTTGAATTTCTAGGGAGCCAAGATAGGAGGAGTGCTTACCAATAAATGTCTCCTCAATTGCTGGAACGATGGGTTTCATTTCCTCAACGTCGTGAACAGATCGGCGTTTTTGAGGTGGAAATTCAAGGCCAAATAATGAGGCTGCCTCGAGATTCCAGTCTGTGATCTCGGCTTTCGCGCTATAACGAACCAAACATGCAGGAGATTTATCAAAAATCGTTCTAAATTTTGCCTCAGAATTTTCAATTTTTATATATGCTTTGGCCAACTCAGCATTTGACCTCATCTTGAAAAGCGTAAACCCAGCCAGAAGTGAAGCGATCACAATCGTCACAAACATTGCTATCGCTCGCATTAAGCTGGTAGCCCCATTATCCGAGGATCCAGGCACGATCTGTATCTCCCATGACTGACCCAGTATTGTAAAATTATGCCGACCAATTGTTGTTGGATTCTCAAAATTCTTGGGTTCACCTCTGAAAAACACTCTCTCGCCAGATAAAACGACTTCATAATTGAAATCTTTGATGTTGTTTTTATAGCATTGAGAGATCAACTCCTCAATTAGAAATACACCATTTACAAAACCAGCGATTCTGTCGTCAATGACAATGGGGAGGTAAGTGGCAAACCCATGGCCCCCTTGAACCAGTTTGATAAGGGGGGTAGCCGTATCGATATGATAAAGTAGCGATCTGGAGAATGCTTCTGCTGCTCCTTTGGCTGCCTTTTGAACCAGGTCCACTCCCACAACAGGTAGATTATTACTCAGGGGGGTTACCCACTGGACAATTCCATCTTCATCTATCCAATTGACCGCTTGAAAACCAGGGAATTCATGTTGCAATCGAAGTGCAGTCGCTCTGAATTCTGCTTCACTCAATAAAGGTTTCTGTTCCAAGCGTTTTCGAAAAATATCCAGGCGGGTGATTCGAGCATGTATAAAATCATTAAGTCTTATCCCGACCTGTTCAGCGGTCACCTGGGTTTTGATCTCCAGTTTTTCATTTTCTTGATCTGAGACATAGCTTATCCCCAATCTTCCCCCAACGAGAACAGTGACAAAGATGAGAATCGGGATGTATATGTGTTGTGATAGTTTCATTTTAATTGTCAGCTCAAGCCCCTTCAAAACAAAGTTAAGCCAAACATTAAACAATTATAGTTCATTGAGAAAGAAAAATCTGTGAGAGTTCTTAATTTTTAGGATTTTCCTTATGCAACTCCAGACAAAAAGTACTTAATAATTGGATTTACCAGATCAGGGGGTAAGCAAACCATTGATTGGAGGTATTCCCCAACACGATGAGTGGTTGGGGAAGTTTTAGATTTCTTAATTTCCTAAAAATGCAGAAGTTTATTCACTTTGATCAGAAATATATTGTCAGCTTCCAGGTTCAGCAGAGATCCCAGGTCCTCACCAGGATTAAATCTCCAGGCTGGATCATATGCTGATGCACCTCTAGACCAGACCAAATACATAACTGATCCCGTACTATATTCCCAGCGCAGGACTACGTTTGAAGTCAGTTCACTATAATTAAAGTCCGAGTAAACACCTGAGATAGGTGAATAGTCTGTTATTCCATCCTGATCAATGTCAACACCACTCAGGGCACCGTTTCCATCAAATGAGAGAAGATGGTCAGGGAGTTCCTGGAAGCGTCGACTGAAATCTTCCTGTGTGTGGTCATCTACTCTGCGAAAATCGAAATAGTCAGCTCCCATGATGAAAGCTTGGGCATAGGCCTGTAGTGAAAGCGTTGTACTCAGTGTGACATCAGCTCTAAAGGTCATTGTGGTTTGGGCAAGTTTTAAACCTGAGAAAATATAATGGTATTGATTCGATGCATCTTCCATAGTGGTGATCCAAGCCCAGGTATCATCCATGAAGTGAAAATTTGGACCTAGAGAAAGGGAGACATTTTTCTTAGGTCGCCAGGTAATGGATGGGGACATATTGAAACTGTGGACATCATCCCAGCTATAAAAATAGTTGCCATTAATGCCAGCGCTCAACCTTTGACGCCAGTCCGTTCTAATGTTGGCCCAGCCATTCACATTTTTTGAGCTGCGAATAGAGGGTCCACCATGCAGATGGAAAGGTACAATACCACCTGTATTATAATTGATTCCTCCTCCAATTCCCCAGTTGTTCTTCAGGGTAGCGTGGCCATTGACATTTCCACCAACGCCCTTGGATTCACCACCAAAGGTCCAGTTAGCCCATTGGTTTAAATTAATATTGTAGTTGAGGAAGAAATCACCGGGCTCCCAGTGTCGATACCCGACCCAGATGAACTCATTAATATTATCTACGGAGCGCATGAAACCTAAGTCATTGACTTCCAGACCTGGACTGGTAGCGAGGACGCCACCAAATATATTTAGCTTACCGTCAGATTTCCCCACAATGAATTTTCCACCCATTCCTGACAGTGAGGTCGCAGATGAATCCACGCTCAGGTGCTTGGCATCTGGTCTCTGAAAATAGCGAGATGGGTGAAGTTGGGTGCGAAGGATTGCCTTCTCACTGCCCATCACATGGCTGAAAGCCAAAGCAGATTCAATGGAATATACCCTATCGGCAGATTGATGATTGAAGTCGAGACCCCAGGTAAAGGCTTTTTCCCGTAGCGTATCCAAGTTTGTATCTTCCAAAGAGCGCAGAGTTGCTGTAAAAATACCACCTAGGGTTGTAAATCCACTATGATAGTCCTGTTGAATACGGGAAAGTAAATAGGTTGTTGCTGGTTCAATGACATTGCTGGATTCATGACCATCGTCGTAGGTAATTACTACTTTTTCTTCAGCGGTGGCAGCTGACATAATACCCACAGATAGACCATTATCTAGTTTTCCAGTAAACTTCCCTGCTGCCAGGATACGGGTAAACTCGGGAGCATCAACCGCTATGACTGTCCCATCATCAAAAATCGCATCACCCTGAGGAGCTCTCCCTATACGACGTGAATAGAATAGTGTATTTGAAGAATTGTCACCATCACCAAACCCTAACGAGAAGTTTAGAATGTTGCCACCTTCAATGAAGAAAGGTCTTTTCTCTCTGAAATAGCTCTCGAACTCTGTAAGATTAAACTCGGCTGGATCTGCTTCGACCTGACCAAAGTCAGGATTAATAGTACCACTAAAAGTGAGTCCTAGATCAAAATTCTTCCGAATATCTACACCGATACTCGCTGAATTTTCATATTGGTCAAACTCACCAATAATGGCATCATTGACACCGGATCGTCCCAGGACATAGGGCGTGATATAGATGGGTTGTTCAGCCTTGACATTTGTCAGACCAGAGAGTTCACCATAATTTGAGACGAACCCCGTTTCCTCATGGGACCAGTGATTCCAGATGGCCAGCTCATTATCATTGCGTGGGAATTCACGATAAACATTGAGACCCCAGTTAAGGGATTCAGCACTATTAAAGCGTAGTTCCCTAAATGGAATGGCAAACTCCGCCGTCCATCCCTGGTCGTCGATATTAACCTCCCCCTCCCACACAGCATTCCAGTCAAAATCGGCGTTATCATCATCAAATCGTCGTAAATCCTGTTTCACTCCAGCAGCATTGAGACCAAACTCAAACGCCGTTCTATGGTCATGATAACTGTCTATTGAGATGTAGAGCCAATCAGAAGGAGAGGATTCGTCACGTCTTGTGAGGATTCCATCAATCAACTCAGGTTGGTCATCATATGCGCGGATTCCGACATAGAGGAATTCGGAATCATAGGCTACAGCAAATTCCGTACGTTGGGTTGCTTTTGAACCATCATCGGGGTTACGCTGTAAAAAATCACTTTGTCTGGGAAGATCTTGCCAAGTTTTATCGTTGAGTTTTCCATCTATTTCAATTGGAGTTCCGTTCAGGCGAAAAGCTGAAATGCTCCGCTCCTGAGCACTCCCCTTTAATTGTGGTGAGCCAATTATAGCCATTGGAATTAACCCACAGAACAGGAGAGTAAGCAGTCGCATATGTTTCATATTTTTCCATTCCTTTCACCTCAATCCGGGACCAATGATCTATTGCTTCCGTACCTCAGCGTTTACAATCTCACCTCGTACCTTGCCACCATTGGCCAGATAGACAATTACATTTGAATCGGGCTCTTTCACGAGGATGGAACCCTTTACAACAGAATTCATATCTATGATAATTTTGAGTTTTCCATCATGAAAACGGACAACATCTGATTTTCGATCAATGATGATATCACCATCAATCATGGAGCCATTAAAAAGTGAGATATCCCCTGAGACGGTCTTAAGAGACCCTCGGAGTCGGGAGTCATCCAATTCAACATCTCCGCTCACAGTTTTGATACTTTTTACAATATCAGACCCGGAGTCACAGTTCACATCTCCGCTCACAGTTCCAATTGATCCACCCACATCACTCTTTTCATAGAGATGAATATCACCACTTACTGCTTCGAGATTTACTGTCTTTGCACCCTTCCCAATTGAAATGTTACCACTGACGACTTCAATATTTCCGACTCTGGCTTTTGATCCAATTGAGATGTCACCGCTCACTGCAGAAACGTCTCCCTTAACCACGGTACCATTACCGACAAAAATATCACCACTTACTGTAGAGACATTTCTTGAACTCTTTTTGTCCTTGGCAATGTGAATGTCTTTGCTCACTGAGGATTGTGCATAAGCTAATGAGCTTAAACCCAATAGGATTGACACGACTGTGATGATTGCTCTTGATTTCATAATTTGCTCCATTATTTAGTTTCTCTCGAAATGATTTATCGGGCCGTTTCTGTAATCGGTCTCACGAATCGATAAAAGGTTTGAATAATTGTGGTTCTTAACATGGTATCCCAATAAACCAATCTCATGCCATGCATTAGTTTAATTATTTATACTGTTATATATATTATACTTAGGATGTGCATCTCCAGATTATCATTGCAGTTTTGATCAACAAATATATCAATTCAACATACTCCCATGTCGGATTGATATACTCCGTAATCTGGATTTAATGAGTCACGTACATTCGGAGAAAGACTAAGACTTTATAAAATAAAAAAGCAAACGATTTCTCGTTTGCTTTGTACCGCGGAGAGGGGTCGAACCTCCACAAGCTGAGCTTACTAGATCCTAAATCTAGCGCGTCTACCAATTCCGCCACCGCGGCTTAAAAAAGCGTCGCAAGATAGAAACTG
>JABIFX010000272.1 GCA_018650445.1 Fidelibacterota bacterium | reverse complement strand
TGGTAAAAAGCTTCTTGCCTGGGAGAACTTCTATAATTTTGATCGGCCTCATCAATCTCATGGAGGAAAAACCCCTTATGAGGTCATGAAGTGTCTCTTAACTTAAAGGACAAATACTCCGGTGGGTATTGACGTATCACATTCTTGAGATGAATTATTTTTTTTGAGATTGTTTCTTTTTTAGATTGAATATTGTTTTCATTAGTGTTTAGCTCTGTGTTCTTATCACTACATGATTCTAGAGAGCTCACAATAATTATAAAGATAAAGATTAAATATTTACTCATGATTTAATTCCCCATTCAACTCGATGTCCTACTCGCCTCAGATTTGTTTCACCGAAACTAACCTTGATGCGATAAGTCTACAACAATTCAACCAATACCGTACAAGTGATTTGTATACTCAATCGTAGTTGTTTTTCAGAATTAATGTAATATTTGTACAAAACACGTCAAAAGTAGTTGAATCGTAGTTGTGATAATTGATGCATTAGTTAAAATAAGAAAGTCTCTAACTATTTAATAATTAGAGACTTTCGTTGTACACCGCCCAGGACTCGAACCTGGAACCAATTGATTAAGAGTCATTAGGTTGATTTCTGTATACGTTACTGTGTAGGACTTTAAGTGGTGTCTGGAACATGGCTTCCCCGCTATGTCCCCAAATCGTGCATTTTGGGACTAAAAGGAAACAGGCACCCTTTTACGCCTGAGCAACAATTTGACTGCTGGCCTTTTTAGCTTTTGGCTTGAACATTTTTACAAGAAAATCAGGAGGAAATTTAGTGTAAATCATCGTTGTTTTGACATCCTGATGGCCAAGAAGATCTTTGACATACATAATGTTGTTTGTCTCAACCAGACTACGAAGTGCAAAAGTATGACGCAAACTATGAAGCGACTTGTCTTTGGAGATTTCTGCATCATCAGCATAGCTGCGAAAGGCATGGGTAATTGAATCTGGCTTATAGGGCTTGTCCATCGCAACCACATAATGTGGAATCAGATCAGCTGAAATAGGAATCATTCTAAGTCGCCTGCTCTTTGAATGCTCCGCGGGGATAGTTACATGATCCTCCTCTATGATGCTATGCTGAAGCTCACTGACACGTAATCCAAGCCTCTCAAATACTTTGAATGTTGAATACCACTTTGGATTATCTACCTGTTGATAAAACTTGTCTAGCTCATCCAACGATAAGAACTTCGGTAATTGTTCATTAATCTTAACTTGAGCTACCTTCACTTTTTCAAGAATGTATCCCTCCTGGAAGAGCCAGCTTGTAAACGCATTTCCAGAACGGATATAAATATTGATTGTGGTATCGCTGAGTTTTTCCTTGTGCAGATGGTCAATCATTTTTCTAATATTCTTGGTGGTAATTGAGTTTACCAATAATCTAGGGGAATTGGTCTCGACTATGCAATCCAGAACTCGTTGATATGATTTAATCGTTGCTGGTCTACGACCATTAACCTTTCGCTCTTTAATAAACCGTTTCACAGCATCTTGGAGCTCAAGGTCTTCCATTTCAGCTTCAGAAATTAACTTAGCTTTAAGGAGGATTTCCTTGTCTTGCACAAGTCTCAATCTACGTTCAGCTTCACGTCGGTTGCCTGTCTGGGTTGCTATAGTTTTCTCTTTACCGCCGGGGAGACGGACGCGGATGTAATATTTGTTGTGTTTTTTTACAAGAGTAGCCATGATATGATTTTAGTGTCTTTGTTCTCTATTTTTTTGTTTTTTCGCTAACTTCCCAGTAACCACCCATATCCGGACCCTTACGCTCGATGGCACCCTTTTCTTTGAGCTTTGCGATCTGCATCTCAATTGCTCGTGTAGTTCTACCTATGGCCTCAGCGATTTCAATGATGGTAATATTCTTATTCTCCCGCATCAATTCAAGAATCCTCACCGAAGTTTTCACCGAAGTTTTCACCGAAGTTTTTTCATCTACCTTCGGTGTAATAATCTCATTCGGATGGATGGGCAGGCGAACTAAAAAATAAGTCCGGTCGTCATCTGTTTCAAACTCAGGTTTTCCGGAACCATTTTCTTCCATCACCTTCAGGATCTTGGATATACCTGTTGAACGCCCCTCGGTGAGATCCAACTCTTTAAGAAATTCCCCAATTCTTCGATTACGGTACCGGCGGCTTACAGCCCGGCCCAATTGTAGATCAGGCATCCGGATGGACCGGTCCGGACCAGGAAAGCTCAGCACGACCAGATCCTCTTTAGTAATCCGGATTTCAATTGGCTCTCGCTCTTCATAAGACCGATGATACACAGCATTGACGATGGCTTCTTCAACGGCCGCATAAGGGAAATTCCAAAAACGCTCTGCTTCAGCTCTGTCGCCATGCTTAATGACGGTTTGTTTGAGGTAGTTAGTTTGGATATAGCTCAGGGCATCACGAGTAATATGAGCAAGGGGACCCTCAAATGTTTTCTCGTCAAAACGATCCCCTCCAGCACCTTCCGGAAACCAGACCACATCAATTTGTGTTGCTGGAAAGAACTGACCCGGGTGTTCATTAAAGAATAAAAGGCCTACGTTTTTCGGCATAATTGCTTCATCGGGACCACCAATGACATTTAAGCGTCGACCCAGGGTCTCAGCCGTAAACTCTGTCGTCTTACCATCAAGATCACTGTCTACCTGGTGCAAGAATTCAGTCATCAGTTGCGGAGAGAGATCTTCAACCTTAGCTGTGTGATGGTAACGATCATCATACGGAACATTAGCTGTAAGGGCAATTAACTCTCGCTCATCATCTCCCCTGGCTTCAATAGTACTGGAATAGCGACGAATGTAGTACTTATGGTCTTTGCGCCGGCTAGTGACTTCTTTGGGAGCCTTATAGGGTCTATTCTCCCCTCCGGGGACCCATAAAACAATTAGGCTTACTCCCTCATATTCTTCAATACTTAGATTAGGGAAGTAAGCTGGCTGAATCTGATGGCAGAAGCCTAAGAGCTCTTGTTGGATTTTGTCCAGTTGGTTATCAGTCAGTCCATCAGGGGGGAAGATGGGAATGCCAGTACTATCACAGTTCTGACCGATGACAATATATCCGCCACCAAGATTTTCAAAATCATTGGCGAAAGCACAAATGGTTCGTATGATCGGATCCGGATTCCACCCGGCCTTATACTCGATTCGATCACTCTCGACCTTACGCTGACGGAGTAAATCATCCAGATTTATAGGAAGCTTGGAACTCATATATTCATCTCTTCATGATCTTTGTTCAATAATCGGTTCTCACAGTCTACTATTGGAAGGCGAGATCATCCAATCCTTTTATTCAAGGATTCCATGGTCCCGGATAAGTCTGAGGCGCTGTTCAGCCTCTCTACGGTCACCAGGCTGTGTGGGTATGGTTCTTTCTTTACCACCTGGCAGGCGGACACGGATGTAATATTTGTTACGTTTTTTTACGAGTGAGGCCATGAGATCCTTTTTGGGAGAAAAACATTACTAAACGTAATCACAATGTATGTGGGGAACAAGATAGAATTATTTCTGATATGTATGAGAAGGGAGAATCAGGGATTAAACATTGGCTCAATATCCTCCGAAGGAGAGATGCAATATCAGCAAAATACTCCTAACCAATTGACTTGCCCAAAAAGTAATGGTACTCGGCTTGATAAGCCGGGTGTCGGCGGTTCAAATCCGCCCCCTGCTACAC
>JABIFX010000211.1 GCA_018650445.1 Fidelibacterota bacterium | reverse complement strand
CTTCTGCATAGCGTTCCCAAATGCTTACTTCGAAGGGGGTGGCTGCAAAGACTGAAGATGCCATAAGCAGCAAAGAACCCATAAATAGCATTGATTTCTTGAACATTCTATTCTCCTTTTTCATATTCCACTCAGGTTAATAATTCTATTCCATCCGTAAACAGTCCCGTGTGAAAACATCTACGGTCATTCTATTATTGTACAGCTTTGCGCAGCAGGCCCCGTCCGCTCTTAGGATCATGGCCTTACGATTGCTAAATTCGACGTCTGCAACAACTACGACATGATCGATAGGACTCCTGGCATGCTGTGAAACAGCCCCTCCAACTAGAAATGCTTGAAGGAGATCATCAGACAGCGTCGTATTTCGGCTGACGAGCTGAATCACAAATATCCTACCCCATGATTTTTTCTCCTGCAAATCAAAGGCAGAACGCGCCATATCAATTCCCTTTTGTCGATACAGATCCTGTGCATAAGAAGCGAGTTCGGAATTTTCACTACTGGCTGGTTGTTCAGCCTGGATAGTACCTGCCAGGAAAAGTAAAAAAAACAATCGAGCTAATATTGATATCAATTTTGGTCGTTTCATCTGCTTAACTCAATTTCGATCAATTTGAAGTCAGGGGAGAGTGATATCAATATTTATTTCAAAAAGCTAAATGATTTGACTAGTTGTCGTAGCCAGTGATATGATCATAATCTGGATGTGTAAATTCCTGCTCAAAAGCGTTGATACCGTCCTTCATGGCGCCAACTAAATCGTCTCTTGCACATTTTACAGCCAGCTTAATCGCATTATCAATTGCTCGTGGGGTTGACTTACCATGACATTTCAAGACTAACTTCTCAAGACCTAATATCGGAGCACCACCATATTCCTGATAGTCACTAATCTTTTTAACTTTGCGAATTCCACCTGAGAGCAACATCATACCAATTCTCCAGATGAGTTTTTTCTGGAATGCCATGCGACCCAATCCCATGGCAGCTTCCGCCATGCCTTCCATGGTTTTAACTGCTATATTGCCTTTGAATCCCTCAGTTACCACGACATCAACAACACCCTTCATGAGATCGCTACCTTCAATGTTACCATAAAAATTTATCTGTGGCAGGGATTCTAGGATTCGATTCACTTCAACGTATTTGGGGCCACCCTTATTGTTTTCTGAGCCCATATTCAAAAGACCAACCAGAGGTCTTTCGACTCCAGTTACTTTTTGAGAATAGGCATTGCCCATGAGGGCAAAGTGGATCATATGATCTCGGTCAACTGTCGTGTTAGCGCCCACATCAAGAATGAGAGAAAAAATATCTTTGCGATTGAGCTGATTGCTGGTGGGATACACAGCAGCCAGGGCGGTTCTGTGAACTGTTTTAATCCGGGGTATTTTCTGAGCGCTGGCTAGAATGAGGGCCCCCGTGTTACCAGCCGAAATAAGGGCATCCGCCTGACCGCTTGAGACAATCTCAGCAGCCTTGATCATGGAAGATTCAGGATATTTGTCAAAAATTTCTTTTGGTTTGGCATCCATGGGAATGGATTGTGGAGCATGAATGATCTCAACGAAATCCCTGACTTTGGGAAAATGAGCTAATTCAGCTTCAAGAATTTCCTGGTCACCTGCAAGCAGAATATGAAGATTCCCAGATTCACAGGCTCTACAGACTCCTCCGACAACAGCCTTGGGGCCATTGTCGCCACCCATTCCATCAACTGCTATGCGATAAGTTCTCAAGGAATTATTTTTCCCAGCTTCTAATCAATTCCATAATCAGTCGTACACCGGCACCTGAAGGTCCATCGGGAAGATAGGGGCGACCCTTCTTTAACCAACCAGAACCAGCAATGTCAACGTGACACCATGCTGTGCCTTCTTTCACAAACTCCCTCAGAAATGCTCCAGCTGCAATCGTACCCGCAGTTCGACCAGCACCTGTGTTCTTTATATCGGCAATGGTAGATTTGATATCTTCGGCATACTCATCATCCATGGGCATTTGCCATACGCGATCCTGAGTTTTTTCACCAACGCTAAGGAGCTGGTCAGCAAAATCTTGATCATTGGTCATGATACCACTGTAACGATGCCCCAGGGCAACAACAACAGCACCTGTCAGGGTAGCGAAGTCTACCACACCATCAAGTTCATACTTATCGGTGATGTATGAGAGTCCATCAGCCAGGATGAGGCGACCCTCAGCATCAGTATTTAAAATTTCAATAGTTTTACCATTGTAAGCGGTGAGAATATCACCTGGCTTGTAGGCTTCACCACCATTCATGTTTTCAGTGGAGGGAACCACGGCAATGATATTCAAATTGGGTTTGGTATCAGCAACAACGGACATGATACCAAGGACGGCTGCTCCACCGAGCATATCAAACTTCATCTCATCCATGCCAGCAGAAGGTTTGATGGATATACCACCGGAATCAAAGGTGAGTCCTTTACCAACCAATCCCAAAGTTTTGGAGTCTTTATCACCACCCATATATTCCATGATAATAAATTTTGGAGGAACGTCAGAACCCTGGGCCACACCTCCGATACCACCAAACCCCAGTTTCTCAAAATCCTCACGTTCATAAATGGTGAGTTTCATACCACCCTTTTTGGCTATCACTTCAGCCGTATCAGCCAGGTAGGTTGGTGTGGCAATATTTGAGGGGTGGTTGCCAAGATCTCTGGCCAGTACAACACCTCCTGAAATTTTCATCCCATAATCAAGTGCATCCGTAAGGTTCGCATTTGCAGTTGCGATAACAGATTGAATTCCAGCATAAGTATCATCGGCTTGCTTTTTATAATTCAAGAAGCGATAACTTCCCATAACCAATCCTTCGGCTAAGGCTTGAGCATCCTCAATTTCAAGCAGGTCTTCACCCATAAATTCAATAGCAAACGTACTTAGTTTTAGATCAATACATTTTTTGGCAGCAGTTGCGCTGGTCTGTCGCAAGTAGTCTGCAGTATATTTTTTTGATTCTCCAAGCCCTATTGCCATATAGCGTTTAGCAGTGTCGCAATCAGGTGAGTACATGACCATAACTTGATTTAGTTTACCTTCAAATTCACCATTCTCAATGGCAAGATTTAACTTCTTTGAGAGCTTTGGGTGAGCGTCCTTAAATTTCTCAGTGATCCCAGAATCAGAAAAAATACCGAAGATGTAGGCCTCTTGGTTTTCGGGAAGTTCATTTAAGTTTTTATAGCTCAGGTTGAAAAGTGACATCAGTGTTCGTTCCTCTCGTTAAATCATTTATCTATATTTCTGTTCAATAATCGTCTGATTTGTTCAGGCCTACAATCTAGAGTTTAAGCCTGCAGTTCAAAACTGGAAAAAAGAATAACTATTTACTAATTTTGGCGAAATTTAGTGGAACCGAGGAGGATCGAACTCCTGACCTCTGCATTGCGAACGCAGCGCTCTCCCAACTGAGCTACGGCCCCGGGCATTCTGATAGAAAAATTAAGAATTAACCTCGTAAAAGGAATGATTGATTTCTCTTAACCATACATACTAAAGGGATGAGAGGAATTGGATAGCATAGTGCAATTGCCTCACACCCAAAAGTTGTTATACTAGATGGCTCACAAAAAAATCAGGGAGATTAAGCATGCTGAAGAATTTTCGATTGGAAGAATTGGGAAGTGATGTCAAAACAGAAGTAATCGCTGGGATAACCAGTTTTCTGGCAACCATGTACATCATCGTTGTTAATCCAGCCATCTTAAGTGCGACAGGGATGTCATTTACTGCAGTATTGACCGCCACTGTTCTGGTCAGTGCCTTCAGCTCCATTGCCATGGGAATCTATGCCAATAATCCTATTCTTCTTGCACCGGGGATGGGGATTAATGCCTTCTTTACCTACGGTATCGTATTAGGAATGGGCATTCCCTGGGAAACAGCCCTTGGTGCTGTTTTTCTTTCTGGTATTGTATTTCTTTTACTTTCTATTTTTAATATTCGTACGATGATAGTGCATGCCATCCCTACACAACTGCGTTATGCTATTGCAGCAGGTATTGGTCTTTTTATCACATTTATTGGTTTCAAGAACGCCAATTTTATTGTTGCCAACCCTGCAACCCTGGTCGGATTGGGTGAGCTAACCCCTGCTGTTATCACATTCTTGATTGGTCTATTGATCACTTCAGTGCTGGTTGTGGCTCGCTATAAGGGTGCTCTCATAATAGGCATTATCGCCACGACACTCATCGCCATTCCCATTGGTCGCTGGTGGGGAGATGCCAGCTCCATTAATTTTGGAACTCCTACGTTGGTAAGCTTTAACGGAATTTTTGCCGCTCCGGATTTTTCACTGCTGTTCGCCCTTGATTTAGTGGGTGCTTTGAAGTTCGCTATGATTCCAGTGATCTTCGCCTTCCTCTTCACAGATATGTTTGATAGCATTTCGACCTTTGTAGGTGTGGCTGAGGCCGGTGATCTCAAAACAGAGGATGGCGAGCCACGCAACATAAAGCAGTCGCTCATTGTTGATGGATTTTCAACCACCATTTCCGGATTGGTCGGTACCAGTTCTGGAACCAGTTATATTGAATCAGCTACGGGTATTGAAGAGGGAGGAAGGACCGGTCTCACCGCTCTGGTTGCAGGACTCCTTTTCATACCATTTATGTTTCTATCACCTCTCCTATCAATTATTCCAGGTATTGCAACTGCACCTGCTCTGGTTTTGGTAGGTGTCTTTATGATGAAGCCGGTCCGTAAAATATCCTGGAGCGAGATGGATAATGCGATACCAGCATTTATCGCCATGCTACTTATTCCACTCACATTCAGTATTACTCAGGGAATCATCTGGGGCTTTCTAAGTTGGACCCTTATAAAGGTAATCCATGGCAAGCACGATGAGGTTTCACCCATGTTATGGGCAATTGATGTTTTTGCAATACTGGCTCTGATTGCTTGATTCCACAATATTAAAGAACTGTTCTAAAACATATTATGTTGTGGGGTGAGTGATTTCATTTTCGGGTCTCACCACCTGCGTTAGTTTACATAAGCATACCCAAAAGTAGACTAATCCTATTCGATATGGGAAAGTCTATTTTTGCATAGTGTGATATATATCAATATTCTGTTATCATTTCTTTATCCTGTACGAATTGAATGTCCTTTATGTCGCATGTATCTTGCGCCGTTAAAACGAGTACAAGAGCATTATAATTTTTTAAGGAGAGAAGATGAAACAGAACCTGAGAACCCGGGAATCCGGCTTTACCCTGATTGAGGTATTGGTCGTTGTTATTATTGTTGCCATTCTGGCTGCGGTAGCTTTCCCGATCTACCAAAACTACGTGAAAGGTGCTTACGCATCTGATGCTCAATCAGCTATTGGTTCGATCTGGAATGCTGCCCAAATGTATTACCAGGATAGAGGAGAATGGCCAGATGATGTTGAAGGACAACTTGAGCCTAAATACATCCAGATGAAGAGTGCTACCAAGCGCCAGTGGGTATTCACAATAATTGGTGGTGGTGATGGTATCTCTGAAATCACAGCATTAAGTACAGAAGAGATGAAACAGGGAGCTGGTCACGAAGTTCGTTATGAAACTGAAAACGGTAGATTCACCGGTTACGGCTTCGACGAAGAAGAATAAGCCCCATGGCTTCTAAAATAGACCAATTACTTGGCTATGCTCTTGAGAGTGGAGCTTCTGATCTGCATCTAAGTGTAGGTGCTATTCCCATGGTTCGTATTAATGGAACCATGCGAAAATTAAATCTGCCCCTTCTCAGCAAAGAGGAGATGGAACAGATTGCTTCCGAGGTCATGAATGAAGATCAACTGAAACGGTTTCACTCGCGGAAGGAAATAGATTTTTCACGAGAACTTGAGGGGAGAGGCCGATTTAGAGTAAACTTCTTCAAACAGATTCGTGGTGTCGCAGGAGTGTTCAGAACCATCCCAACAGATATCAAAGGGTTTGATGAGCTGGATGTTCCACCGGTTCTGGCCAAGTTGGCCATGCGTGATAGAGGTTTGATTCTTTTAACCGGTCCTACAGGATCTGGAAAATCAACCACCCTGGCAGCCATGGTGGATCACATCAATGAGCACCGAGAAGCACACATTATCACCATTGAAGATCCAGTTGAGTATTATCATGAGAGTAAAAACTGTCTGGTGAATCAGCGCGAGCTGGGTATTTCTACTGATAGTTTTGCCAATGCACTTAGATCTGCTTTGCGAGAAGATCCAGATGTGATTCTGGTTGGAGAAATGCGCGATCTTGAGACCATTCAACTGGCTTTGACAGCAGCTGAAACAGGTCACCTTGTTATGTCTACTCTACATACATCAAGTGCCTCAAAGACCATAGATCGTATTATTGATATTTTTCCTGTTGCCCAGAAGGGACAGGTACGCTCCATGCTTTCAGAAAGTCTCGTGGCCGTGATTGCCCAGAAACTTTTAAAGACCAAGGACGACAAGGGTCGTGTGCCTGGTTGTGAAATCATGATAGCCAACTCAGCGGTTAGAAATCTTATTCGTGAGGATAAGATTTATCAGATTCCATCGGTGATTCAGGCTGGTGGAGTCGATGGCATGCAGACATTGGACCAGGACTTACAACGATTAGTTAGTCAGGGTAAAATTTCTCGCGCCGCTGCAGCCCAGATTGCAGATAATCCCAAATTGTTTGAACAAGGGATTCTATAAAATGAAACAGAAGCGGCAGACATGGGTCACAAGAAATTCTTCCGGATTTACCCTTATTGAAGTGATGGTAGGTATTATCATCATGGCTGCCACTTCTGCTACCATGTTTTATGGTGTTAACTATGCTCGGGCTGAAGCTCGGAAAATTATCATACAGCAAAGAGCTCTGGAAGAGCTGCGAAGCCAATTGGATTATTGGATGGTTCGCTTGCTGGATGGCCAGGTTACCGATCATGAGAAATTGGGCGATTTGAGGGGCGCTGACGTGATTCTCTATAATCCGGATTCTGATGATAATCTGGATGGTGAGTACTTTAGTGCCAAAATGTTTAGAGAGCCTACGTTCAAGCAGTACACCGAGCATGACCTTAATGACAGTCCTTACTATGAGCTGGAAATGTATATCCGCTGGTGGGACCATCTCGGAGACATGGAAGAACGCACGGAGTTACGGATGAGTCTTACCGTATTTACCACCTATTGAAACAGCGTTTAACTAAAATAAAACATTCAGCCGGTTTGACGCTTGTCGAACTCGTCACAGCTATGGTTATTTCTTCCATAGGCGTGTTAGCCGTAGGGACTGGAATAACCTCAATCGTTGGTTTCTACCAGGATGATTGGGTCACCAAGGGTGCCCGTTTCTGGGGTTATGAATCCATGGATTATATCATTAATAAAATGGGAACAGCTGAGGTAGTCCTTCGTCGAGCTTACCTTGCTAACTATGATAATTTGCTTATCACACCTAAGGACGGATCCCGACAACTAAATATTCAGGGCAATAAATATGATGGTCTCACGGTAAACGGACAGCCCATTCTGGATTATGCTGATTTTCCAGCTGAGGGGACCTATAGGGACGAAGGTCAGCGCATTGTTGCGCTTGACAAATTCAGCGTAACCGAACTCGGTAAGACCAAGGACTTCGAGCAGGTATTTAGTGGTAGACCACAGCTCAATAAATTGGAGAAAAGTCTCTGGCAAATAGAGATGATCATTTCTGTTACAACCAAATATCAAGGGGAATCTTCTGTAGAGTATCTCACGTTTAAACGAATCGCCTGGGCAAAGGATAAATATTTCCTATGAGAACTTTTATAAAGAATCAGCATGGTTTTATCGTTTTCCTATCATTACTCATGGTCATGATCAGTTTGGGCTACACCGTGGGCTATCTACACTTTGTCATGGGGGAGCGGATCCTGTTTTCACAAAGATTTGCCGAAACTCGAGCACGTTACAACGCCATATCAGGCCTTACCCCAATTAACGCTTTGATCAGGAGTCCAAACTATAATACTGATGCCGATACCACTTTGGATGATCAAGAGCTGGAAGAAATGGTGGGGGGGTTCCGTGATGTGACAGCCTCCATGGTCGAAAATCTGAGGACACATCGCAGCGAGCGTCATGGTCGTGCTACAGGATGGAGTACATATAATAGTTTCGTAAATGAACCTATTGAAGTTGAATATACCATGGAGGTCAAATACAGAGCTCGCGGTTTTGAAGAGTTCATGTATCTGACCAATGAAGAAGCTCCGGGTGGAGGCCCCTGGTTGGGAACCACAGTAAATTTTGGCTCTGGAGAAGTACTTGAGGGTCTGGTTTATTCAAATGATGATATCACCATGAGTAATTTTGGTTGTCCTGAGTTCGTTGACTATGAAACAGATACCGAGTATGAGCAAAGCCAGGTTTACACAGCCGGTGTATTTAATCTCGCTAGTTGCAACGAGAATAGCATTTTTGAAGGAGTTCATCGAGATTCCATGCCACGAATCGAGTGGCCGCCTTATGAAGGACAAGATCTGGTAAAATCCAAAGCAGATTATTTTTACGCTGGGAATGCATTAATAAATACCCTCGATCCAGATCATGAAGACTTTCATATCATGACAAACATTGAATTCTCACCTGGGCAAATAGCCATAAAACAGTGGGCTTATCAGCTGCCACCTCTTGCGCTTCCTGCCACTCCCGCTCAGCAGGTTACATTCGATAAAGAGATGAAGATGTACCATCCTGTCCATTATCGTAACATGAATATGCTCGGGCAGAACGTATATCGAGGCAATATGGAATTTCAACATTTTGACTTTCCTCCACCGGTAGATCCCACCGAATATATAATTGACGATGTCATTATGACACCTGAAGCGGTGATCTGGGTAGATGGTGGGCAGGTGCAGGTACAATCTGCAACAGGTGCACGTATTCGAGGACGTTATACTATCGCTACTTCAACGCCTCAACCATACAAAATGGCCCACGACGATTCTACTTTGAGGGAATTGAACTGTAACATCTGGATCATGAACGATTTGCTATATGAAGGTTCACAGACTAATGGGTATATAGATCCTGGTAATCCAAATCGTCTTGGTCTTTTATCCGGTGGAAACATTATTGTAGCTAACACGACTGCCAACGGAAAAAGAAATGGCGCCGGTGGTGCCGATGTGAGAATTAATGCTGCCATGATCGCTATGAATGAATCTTTTATGATCCAATACTGGCAGAATAGTACAACCGATTACAATTTTCTTGATGGAACTGCCATTAAGGGTGATGGTCGCGGCGTAAGACCTTTTGTGCCAGCCACAGGAACAGCGGATATCAGAGGAGTCGTTATGATTTATGGTAGCGTTGTACAGGATAAGCGCGGCTATTTAAAGCGTAATGCACCTCCACCAGGAACGGGTGGATACAATATCACTCCAGGCATTGGATACGAAAAAGATTATCACTACGACAGAAATTTACGCAAGTTTCCACCACCAGAGTGGCCAGAAACCAAGAATTCAGACGGAAGTTCAAGTCTGGAACTATCAGGTATAGGAGAATATTTAGGCGAATGAGTATTGGAATTGACATTGGTCGCTATCAGATCAAAATCGTACAGCTTCAGAAAACTCCAAAGGGGTATACGCTGCTAAATTTTGGAACAGAGCCTGTATTCGACACGAAGCGTGACTACGATCCAGAACGTCTTGAAGAAGATAAAATCATTGAAGCAGCAGAACGCTTGTTGAGTCGCATGAAAATAAACCCGCGTCGCGCCAAGCTTGTGACGACAGGATTAAGTAACCAGCAATCCAGCATCCGCCAGATGAAGATGATGAACACGGACGATGAGGATGAATTGGCTTCTGCTCTCCAGTTTGAGGCTCGTAAGCATATCCCCATGGATGGTACAGATGCACTCATGGATTTTCAAATTCT
>JABIFX010000236.1 GCA_018650445.1 Fidelibacterota bacterium | reverse complement strand
CCTGTAGCATTAACACCTCATTCCTATGTGGATCCCAAGATATCCATGTTGCTCAAGTATGGAGGTAAGACCAACGAAATATTTACACGATTGATGATAAACGTTGGTTTAATCACAAGTGACTATAACCTTGCTGATTCTATTCAGATGTTGGATCCTGTCGCTGGAAAGGGAACTACGCTCTTTGAGGGTGCCGTACGTGGATTTGATGTGACTGGAATTGAGATGGAGCGCAAAATGGTCCATGAGACCACCGTCTTTTTCAAAAGATTCCTGGAGCAGGATAAGTACAAACATACTCTGAGCAAACATGCCATGTACTCCAGTAGCACAGGGAGTGAAGCATTCATTCAACTTTTTGAATATGCCCGTGATAAGCAAGACTTCAAGTCAGAGAGTACCAGAAAGCATCTGGCGATCATCGCAGGCAATGCCATCCATTCCAGACGCTACTTTAAGGCTGAAAAATTCCATCTCATAGTAGGTGATTTACCCTATGGTATCGCTCATGGAAATAAGAGCCAGAAGCAGCACAAATCTCGCACTCGCAGTCCGGCAGAACTCATGGAAACCTGTTTACCGGAATTTCACAAGATATTAAAAACAGGAGGGTGTCTGGTCCTGGCCTGGAACAAGTTTGTGTGGCCCCGTGAAGATTTTGTAGAGCTACTAACTACCAAGGGATTTAAAGTATTTGACTCAGATCCATATGATCAGTTTACCCACCGTGTGGATCAGTCCATTAAAAGAGATATTGTTGTTGCACGCAAGGCATAATAGAACTGCCTAGCTTGATTAGTCCTCTGGGCTAACATATATTAACCCCTCATTCTGGAGGGGATATGAATTCAAAACAATTAATTTTAGCTTGTTTATTTTTATTTCAATCTGCTGACGCTGTAGAGGAAAATCAAATCTGGAATGGGAACCAGATCAGCAATTGGTGGTCCAACACAGGACAGATTACTTCCCATGTTGTTACTGGAGATGGGGGTATGGAATGGCCGGTGGGAAGTGGTGATAGTCCTGTTTATTCAGCCGGTTTATGGGTAGTTGCTGGACGAGTCAATGGAGCAGCCGATATCCGTAGTGCAGCAGCCGAATTTAGCACAGAATACATTCCCGGAGCTTGGGATTCTGCGCCTGAAATTCCTGAAAACAGAATATATAAAATTCGTATAGCTGACGGTCGATCCAATCCCGATTGGGATATCTGGCCCGTCGATCAGGGTGCACCCTGGATTGATGCGGATGAAAATGGAATCTATGATCCATCAATCGATAGCCCCGATGTAAAAGGAGACCTTTTTTACTGGACAATATTTAATGATGGCGATTATTCAAGACATCAATATTTGTGGAGCACACAACCCCTGGGCATTGAAGTCAAAGCCTCCATGTATGGTTTTGAGGGACCAGGTCCACTCGGGAATACACTCTTTATGGAGTGGGATATTAAGAATGCTGGGTCCAATCAACTTGATTCCGTTTTCTTAGGTGTCTGGCAGGATATTGATCTCGGCAGTGCTGTCAATGATTACCCTGGCTGTGCCCCAGATCTTGATCTGAGCTATCATTATGTGGGGGAATTGCCAGATAGAGACTACGGATTCTTTCCACCAGCAGCGGGTTTTTCCATCCTAGAAGGACCTATTGTGCCCTCGATTGGGGATACTGCCTGGGTTTCTGGTGAAGCTATTCCTGATTTTATTAATCTGAAGGCTACAGCATTTAGAGCGTTTCACGGTGCCAGCGCATTATTATCTGACCCAGAAAATGCTACAGAAGCCTTTCTTCTGATGAATGGGATGAACTTTGAAGGCACGTATGAAAATAATCCCATCACCAATGAACCTGATCCCTTAATTTTTTCTGGAAACCCATTTACTGAAACCGGGTGGCTTGCATCAACTGAATATGGTGATGGTGATTGGAGGAGCCTCCTAGCTACTGGATCATTCAATCTTGCACCAGGAGAGAGCCAACATTTAGCTGTTTCATGTGTTGTTTCTCCGGGAATGAATCCACTGGCAGCAGTAGCTGCACTTTTTGATGATGTCTCAACAGTCAGAGATATTTACTCCGCTCAGTTTACCAATCTGGATGATCTGGTTCTGGTTTCAGAAATCAATGTACCGCACAATACAGAAAGTTCAGGACCCTTTATCCTCCAATTCGAGATCCTCGATCCATCAAACCAATGGGATAGTCATACCTTGAGCTATCAATTCGATGATATCTGGTTCAATATTTCAATGACTAATATGGAAGGATCGGTTTGGCAGGCTGAGATACCTGATCTTCAA
This sequence comes from Fidelibacterota bacterium, assembly GCA_018650445.1. Classification (GTDB taxonomy): domain Bacteria; phylum Fidelibacterota; class UBA8477; order UBA8477; family JABMPR01; genus JABMPR01. Next base: position 197 of record JABIFX010000236.1, on the reverse strand, counting down.
GTTTTAAATACGACAACCATGGCATATTATCTTCTGCACAATGATGGTACAGGCAATGTCGATCATTGGCCATCTGGAGCACCCTACAATAACAACTTGTTAACTTTTGGACCAGATCTTGAAGCCCCACTAGTAGCAGGATTACAAGAACACTACGACGTGCACTATCAGTTACCCTTTTCAAAGGTGGTTACGAT
>JABIFX010000145.1 GCA_018650445.1 Fidelibacterota bacterium | reverse complement strand
CAAACAAAAAACGCTTCAGATGAGGAAGCGTATTAACATGAAATCGCAGCACCATGAGGTGTTTGCTTAATATGTTGGAGGCCCGGAAAGTGTCTCTTATTTTTTAAGCGATCTTGTCCGAATTACTTTGACGACTTACATCTAACAATATTAACTCTGGTTTTTCACTCATTTTATCCAGCGCTTGCTGACCGTTTTCAGCAAGGATTACTGAATGACCATCTAGTTCCAGATTATATTTTAAGATATGGCGAATATTCGTTTCGTCTTCTACAACAAGAATTTTCATGATCATTTTTCCTTCTTCATATGGCTTCACCCAATATAGGAGTAAGCTTTCCCATAAAACTGAGATATTTTTAAACGAGCACTTTTTGTTTATACTGGAAAAATCACTCGGAACTTGGTTCCTTTTCCTACGACACTTTCAACTTCTAGCTTTGCATTATGCATGTCAGCAATCTCTTTCACAATAGCCAGACCGATTCCGGTTCCTTCATCTTCTCGCTTTTCGCGCTCTACACGATAAAATTTATCAAAAATTCGCTCAATATCCTCTTGGGGAATCCCCAATCCTGTATCACTCACTTCAAATGTTTGTTCATGCCCGCTCCTGGATATCTTCACTCCTACCGTGCCAGAACGGTCTGTAAATTTAATGGCGTTGCTGATGAGATTGACAGCCAATTGACTGATAGAATCTGTCGCGGCATGGAGAGGTTTCAAATTTTTGCCAATTTCTATATTAAGTGAAATATCTTTTTTTTGAGCCAACACTTTTTGGGAATCAATGACCTCGCTAACCACATCCTCCAAATGAACGGTTTGCATGGTGTAACTGATGGTGCCGGCTTCCATCTTAGATATATCCAATACATTTTCAATCAGTCTGGTCAATCGCTGAGCTTCCTCATTAATGATTCGAACAAAATCCATTTTTGTGTCATCAGCCATATTTTTATCACGTAAGATCGTCCCGGCAAAACCAAGAATTGAAGCCATCGGTGTTCGTAACTCATGGGAGACATTAGAGACAAAATTGGTTTTGATGAGTGCGCTCCCATGAACTGCTTTTTCAGCTTGTTTACGCACTGTGATGTCTCGCATCGTACCAACAATTTTTGTTGGATCATTCTGTAAGTCCCTCTGGAGTGATACTGTAAGAGATACTTCACGATGTTGACCACTTTTATCCATCAGTATCACTTCGAAGTCATTTACACTGCCCTCATCCTTTAAGGCATTGAATAAAGCTTCAGGTGGTTGCTCAGGTGGGTAAAACATGGCAAGAGGCTTTCCCATTACCTCATCCCTGGAATAGCCACTAAAGGGCTTTACCGAAGGGCTGATTTCAATTATTTCGCCTGTGTTGTAATCAACTTCAGCATATACATCCTGGATACTCTCAAAAATACTTCGATACTTCATTTCACTTTTTTTTGTGCGTTCAATGGAAATGGTGCGCATAATCTTATTGGCCGCAAGCGATGCAATGGCTTCGATAATTTGAACGTGAAAACCTGTAAAAAAGGAAACCTCTGTGTTCTCCGAATCGATCACACCTATGACGCTATTCTCATATACTATAGGGACAGCTAATTCTGATCCCCGCATTTCACCATCAATTATGTAACGTGGATCATATTTAACATCTTCAACTACGATAGTTTTCTGGCTGCTGGCTGCAGTCCCGACAATACCCTCTCCTAATGGTATAATTAAGGGGTTTAGCACCTGAGAATCTTTTTCCTTATCTGGTCCAAAGGCAGCTTGTTGTATGAGATTTAGGCCGTCATCATCCATGAGATAGACGACAGCATCCTCCAATTCCATCTCAGATATACAGTTGCGAGTGATATCCCATAATATTTCCTCAATCGTGTTGGATCCAGCAAGTGATGTGGAAAAATAATTGATGATACGAAGGCGCTTTTCATTTTGAAGAAGCTGCTCGTTTAGCTGCTTACGTGCCGTTACATCCTGCTTGATAGCAATGAAATTGACAATATTATCATTCTCATCTGTGATGGGTGTGATTGTCATGTCCTCAGCATATTGACTGCCATCTTTGCGACAATTAACCATCTCACCATTCCACACATTACCTTCAATGATCGTATGCCAGAGATTCTCATAGAAACTTTTGGGGTGTTCCCCAGATTTAAGCATTCGAGTGCTGTGTCCGATGATCTCTTCATCCGAATATCCTGTCAGGCTCAGAAAGGCTGGATTAGCCCATACAATTACTCCCTTGACATCGGTAATGATGATTCCATTCGCTGCTGCTTCCAGAGTTTTGGACTGAAGTTTCATTTGCTGCTCAGCTTCCTTTTGAACCGAAATATCGCGAAGGTATGCTGTAAATCCTGGATTTTCTGTCCCCTCAATCTGGGTAACGGCGAGTTCTACTGGAAATATTGCTCCCTGTTTATTCTGAGCAATAATCTCAATGCGTTTTCCTAGGATAGGTCCTTCGCCAAATTGAAGAAGCTTCTTCATCCCGGCGGAATGACCCGCTAGGTGGCTTTGAGGGATGATGGTATCGGTCAGTTTACGCCCAAGGATTTCCTCTCTGGTAAACCCAAAAGTATTTTCGGCTGCGGGATTCCATTCCGTGATTCTGCTCTCGTGGTCAATATTAATGATGCAGTCCAAGGCAGTCTCAAAGATGGCTTCGATTTTGGATCTGATTGCCTCACTTTGGTCTATTCTACTCTTTAGCTCTAAAGATTGGTGCTCTAATGTTCTGGCAAGTTTCCAGGTCTTGAACAAGTACTGTGTAAGCATGATGATTTCATCAAGGGCAAAGGGTTTGCGCACCAGGATCAAATTCTGTCTAAACGATTCATCAACAATTTCAGAGACGCTTTTCGATTCACCTGTCATTAGAATAAGATGAATCCGCTCATCCAGCTCTCTGAGTTTTTTCGCAACAGTTGTACCCAACATTCCAGGCATGTTGAGATCCATGATGGCGACTCCAAATGGCTGGTCAAGCTCCAAAGATTCCTTGACAGCCTCAATAGCCGAATCACCACTGTTCTGGAGGTTCACTTCATAAGAAGTTTGCAGCGTTTCCTTCAGGAGCAGCCGAATGTGTTCCTCATCATCAATAATGAGAACCCGCTGACTTAATTCTAATACATTCTCTTCTTGCACAGTCTTCCGCCTATATCAACTGTCATTTTATTCAGTACTCAAAATGACTTTCACCCTGATCATTATTGTGAATCAAATAAATATAGGGTAAAACAATTTCGAATACACCTAGTACTTTGGTGTCTGCGCCTTTTCAAAAAGGATAAATTGTCAAAGGAGCCCATTTTTGATAATTATTCTCAAAAAAAGTGCTCCATTTTGATACAAATCTCATTTTGAAACACCATCTCAGCATCATGACGAACATTATTTAATGATCATATAATACTGTATTTATTGATTTTAATAAAGATATTTATTGTTGGCAAGGTCTCTGCCATAAGCTACCCGATGACCAGCACTAATTTTGAAAGGACAACGAGAATAAAATGGATACAACAAATCTTTTCCGTAAGCTCGCATTAATTTTGCCCAGCAGCCTGCTTCTCTTTACCTGCAGCAACGATCAGTTGAGCCCTGAACTTGAGCAGGTGATGGTTCCATTGGCTGATAGAGAAATGCCAGCGGATTTTAATTACTCTACCAAACAGGAGGTTGAAGTTGATATTTTAGCCAGGAACAACAACGGACAAGGTCTTGCTGGAGTAAAACTCACATTTTATGCAGCAACTGATGATGGGAATGAAGTAGAATTATTCAGTGGGGTAACGGACTCCAAAGGCTTATTCAGACGTAGTGTACAATTGTCTGCTTCACTTGAAGAGGTTATTCTCAAGAACAATTATATCGGATTGGTGAATGAAATTTCTCTACCATTGATCAATAATCTCCTGCGAGTTGATTACCAAGATTTACCAGATGCAATTGAGGACGATGAGGATGAGGCACTGGGTAAGGCTAGCTTGACATATACCCTTGGTTACCTAGGCTCATATAACCAATGGAATGGCACACCCAATTATCTTGAATCAGAAGGAGACATTGTTTCACAGGAATTTTTAAATGATGTCAATACTTCACTCCCTGAAAATGCCCCCGTTCCCTCAGCTCACCCAGAATATCTGGTGGATGGAAACCAAATAAATACTACGATGACGGAGGATGGAGATGTGTGGGTCACCTTCGTGCATGAAGGAGCTGGCTACAAAAATGTTTTGGGCTATTATACTTATCCTAGTTCAAGTCCACCCCTCAGCGTAAATGATATTGATAGTGTGACCATCATTTTCCCCAACGTCTCTTATCAGGGCAGTGGGGGCGCCTTACACTCTGGTGATAAAGTGTATCTCGGGTATTTCCCTACCGGTGTTGAAATTGGCTGGGTATTGATCTCAAATGGCTGGAGTAATGGCGTTGGGAATGGGTATCGCCAAGTCTATTCTAATCCAGATTTTAATCCTGAGTCAGTAGCCTCCCTAAGGCAACACAATGTCCTCTTATACGATGAAGCACGCGATTTGACTGTTTTAGGATTTGAGGATTTAGATCGTGAGCATGGCTCTGATGATGATTTTAATGATGCCCTTTTCTATGTGACATCGAATCCGAGATCCGCCATTGTAAATGATGCGACTGTGACAATTACCTACACGGGAGATGACACAGACGGCGATGGTATCAACGATCCCGTAGATGACTATCCTAACGATCCCACCAAGGCGTATGATAACTTTTATCCTGCTGAGAGCACCTTTGGTAGTCTGGCATTTGAAGATCTCTGGCCAAATAAGGGCGATTATGACTTTAATGATTTGGTTGTCGACTATTATTTCACTGAAGTCCTGAATGCATCCAATGAAATCGTTGAGCTCAAGGCCGATTTTATCTTGAAAGCAACTGGGGCTACTTATGAAAACGGCTTTGGATTTGAACTTGGAATCACTCCGGATCAGGTCACATCAATTAGCGGATCGAATATTTTTGGCAGTGCTGTGACCTTAACAGAAAATGGTACAGAAGCAAATCAGACTAAAGCAGTTTGTATGGTATTTGATAATGTCTATGGGATCATGTCCAGACCAGAGGGCTTCTATGTAAACACGCAGCCTGATGCGCCATACGTAATTCCAGATACGGTAAGCATTGTGATATCTTTTACCCAACCGCAACTATCAGTAAATCTGGGTACACCTCCCTACAATCCATTTATTTTTGTAAATCAGGACAGAAGTCGGGAAGTTCATCTCGCCGAACATCCACCCACTAGCCTCGTAGCAGGGTCTGCATACTTTGGCAGTGGTGATGATGCAAGCGATGTATCCGGGTATTATAAAACATACAATAATTTACCCTGGGCATTGGATATTGTAGAATCATTAACCTACCCCCTCGAACGCGTCACTATTGATGAAGCACATAATTTCTTCATCGGCTGGGCAGAGACGAGCGGTAACACGTATTCAGATTGGTTTAAAGACAAGCCTGGATACCGAACCTCTGCGAAGCTGTATTGATACATATTGTTTAGGTCATAACCACGCCTACACGGGGGTGTTTGCATCAATCCTCTTTTTGCAGACATCCCCTCCTCCTCAAATATTCCCTTTTTGGTGGAAAGGTGCTTAACTCAAGGAAAATGAATAGCTTCAATTTTTGAAAGGACAAATAATGAAAACAAAAAGTATTATTTATAAGTGCTCAGTGCTAGTGGTCGTAAGTCTCCTATTGATTGCTTGCGATAACGATCAACTGGCTCCAGAATTTGAACAGGATTTGGTCCCTCTAGCCGATAGAGATATGCCATCTGACTTTAATTATTCAACGAAACAACCTGTTTCAATAGACATAAAGGCAAGAACCAACAACGAACAAGCACTTGGAGGTGTTAAGTTAACATTTTTTGCGCTTGATGAAGATGCTGCTGAGACAGAACTTTTTAGCGGATTGACTGATAGTCAGGGCGAATTTAATCGAGAGGTGGAACTTCCAGCATCTCTAGAACAAGTCGTGGTTAAAAATAATTATATCGGTCTTGTAAATGAAGTTACCCTCCCAATTTTTGATAACAGTATTAGCTATGATTATGCTAGCGAAGTACTCGAAGAAAACGAGGACGAAGGACAATTAGTCAAGGGTAGTAGTGCCTCGGATTATGTGCTTCTATCTGATTATAATTCCCATGGGAAACCTTTCGATTTAGTCAGACCCCAGGACCCTATTGAACAACCCTTTTTAAATGATGTGAATAGTTCACTGCCTGAGGGGACCTCTGTCGTAACGACGCATCCTGATTATCTCTCAGAGGGTCGTGGGATTAACTCCCTGCTTACCCAAGATGCTGATGTATTTGTTACTTTCTTTCATGAAGGAACATCCAATAAGAATGTCTTGGGCTTCTATCACTTCGATACAGGTAATCCCCCACAAACGCTAGCGGAAATCGATACGGTTTACATCATCTTCCCAAATGCTTCATTTGCTGGATCGGGAGGAAATCTGAGACCCGGTGATAAAATGAATCTGGGCTACTTTCCTGCAAACACTGAAATCGGTTGGGTACTTATTAGTGATGGCTGGGGAGGCAAGAACGTGGGCGTCACCAGTGGTGATGAACAGTATTATTCAATTCCAGAATTGAATCCTGAGGCAGATCCAACTCTTCAGCAACACAATATCTTACTCTTCGATGAAGCCCGCGATCTGACTGTTTTAGGATTTGAAGACACCCGGCGAGACGGTAATTGTGATAATGATTTTAATGATGTCCTTTTTTATGTCACCTCAAATCCGGCCTCAGCGGTTTCTGTATCTAATGTATCTCAAATAACTTATACAGGAGATGATTCAGATGGTGATGGCATAAGTGATCCTGTTGATGACTATCCTGATGATGCCGCACGAGCCTATGATAATTATTATCCTGCTTTGAATACCTTTGGAAGCCTGGCCTTCGAGGATCTTTGGCCAAATACAGGTGATTATGACTTCAATGATTTGGTGGTGGACTATTATTTCACTGAAGTCCTGAATGCCTCCAATGAAGTCGTTGAACTCAAGGCTGATTTTGTTTTAAAAGCAACTGGGGCGAGTTATGAAAATGGCTTTGGTTTTGAACTGGGAATTACTCCCGATCAGGTTGCTTCAATCACTGGATCGCAGCTAGTCGGCAGCGTGGTAAACCTGGCCGAAAATGGAACTGAGTTAAACCAGGCGAAAGCAGTATGTATGGTGTTTGACAACGTGTATGGTATTGTGACGCGTCCGCAGGGCTTCTATGTAAATACGCAGACGGAGGCACCTCATGTCAATACAGATACGGTAAATATCGTGATCTCTTTTGCACAACCACAAACATCAGAGATCCTGGGAACGCCGCCCTATAATCCATTTATCTTTGTGAATCAGGATAGATCTCGGGAAGTCCATCTCGCAGAACATCCACCAACAAGTCTGGCAGAAGGGTCTGCTTACTTTGGTTCAGGCGATGATAACAGCGTTGTTTCTGGCTATTATAAAACAAGCAACAATCTGCCCTGGGCTTTAGATATCGTGGAAACTTTATCCTATCCCCTGGAGCGAGTAACCATTGATGAGGCACATAATTATTTCATTGGATGGGCAGAGACTAGTGGAGGTAATTATGCCGATTGGTTTAAGGATAAACCAGGTTATCGAATTTCTGAAAACATATATTAGTCCTTATTCCAAATGATATATCCACGAATATGATTGGAGATGTCTGCATCATTTCTCTTGATGTTGACATCTCCTCCTGTTGGAATTGGGCACAAGCACTCCCCTTTTTTAAACTATCTAATCTTAGTCAAGGGAATGAGTGCAAAACCCCTATAAAATAGAATTGTTCTCAGTCACCGAAGTCGCCTAGAACTTTTGGGGGGAGAAAGTTATGATCTTGTGGCCTGTGTATTATTGGCCGATTGCTGGTGGCCTGCCAAACGGTAGCCTGCCGGGGGGTATATGATGCCGGAAGTTGCCGGAAAATGCTCTTTTTGCTGCTAGTTTTCTGAATTCATTGGCTGAAAAAGAGTTGGTGGGAATAGTCATTATTCATGGAATTTGATTGTCCACGAGACTGCCATTGAAGGCATGCTATAACATTAAGAATATTACAGTTCTGGTATAAATAGAATAGCCCCCAGCCACCGAAGTGGCCAAGGGCTTGGGGGGGTGGGCGCTGAGGGATTCGAACCCCCGACCCCCTGCTTGTAAGAAAGCATGTGGTAAATTATATCTAATTAATAATATTGATTTTAGGGTATGGTGAGGAAAAGTGTAGCCTGCCCGATTGGGGCCTGCCGCCTTCACCCGCTACTAGCGGGGAGGGAGCAGGAAACAAATTGATGAAAAAATCTTCTATACGCGAGTATGGTTAGAGTGGGAAATATACTACGGTATTAGTCAGCAAAATCGTGATAAAGATCAGACAAGTCACCATGGGTCCTAAATAAATTCTGCCTGTCATATAGAAGAAATATCTATTAAAAATAGGTAGAAAAAACATGAGGGGGACTACTGCAAATAGCAAATTCACATATAGCCAACCTACGGTCCAATACACGGTTCCTGTTAGAGCAAAGGTAGTATACTGAACCAAAACGATTAGAAAAAGACCGAGGGAATTTCCTATTCCTGCCATTATGAGACTCTTCCATTCTGCCTGACCCTCTACTCTCATCGCTGCATTGGTTCGAAGTGAGTTAGAGGAAAAGAAAATGAAAAAGATGGGACCATATATGAGCAGCAGTAGTAAGATCTCAGGCTGAAAAATACGTACACCCATAAACAAAAATCGATAGTCCACATGGAAGAAATAATAGAGCGAAAAGAGCAGCAGATAGTAGATAAAGTAGATAGTGAGAGCCAGACCCAGCGTCCTCAATATTTCTGATCGACTTGTTTTGGTTCCCCACATTTCCTTGCTGACACCGTTCTTTTTTCCAAAATAATTATAGCTCAAGAAAAACAGGAGGTAGCCTACTGAACCATTAAGTATGGCCCATAACATGACAGCATTGTTCATGCGTTGCGGGAAGAACCAGGTTTGGTGTCTGGTGGACGCAGCAACAAAGAGCTTTTTCGATAATTCTGCCATAGGAATAAAGGAAAAACAGGCGATAAGAGCGCCAAGAGCAAACAATCCCCAGAATAGGAGTCTTCCCTTCCCTTGGGCACGGGGAAGCGCTGGAGGAACAGGATGGACGAGGCTTTCAAAATAGGGCGTCGACAAAAGAAGCCGTGCCATGGGGATGAGTGAAACAAAAGAAGTGATAAGAGCGATCAAACCAAGCAGTTCCTTCCAATACCAGGTCTGATCATTATGAGCCAGTCCGCTTTCAAGGTCAAAGACCTTTTCAAAGAATGCTATTTGATTCGCCATAGCTTCAGCCGTATAAGGTTGGAAAGGATGTAACTCCTTTTCGTTGAAAATGACCCTTAGGTTGCGAGCATCCACAGCTCCATAGTATTGGCCAATGCTCACCTCTGAGATGGCCTTTACACTGTCAGCAAAGCTCATGTTTACCAGACGAAGCGATTCTGAAGCATAGCGCATATCAGCATTCTTTAATTCATTGCGATATGACCCTTCATCGTATAGGGCATACGCCATACCAACATTTGACCGAATATCCCTGAGGTTTTTTTCAGTCATGCAGAGGACGTATCCTGAGCAATAAGCAGAGTGCAATTTACTGGGTTGACCGGTTTTCAAAGCCTGCTTACCAAAATAGCTAGCGCCTGCAATAACAGCATTCCCTCCTGCTGAGTGACCTGTGGCACCAATGCGATTTTTGTCGATGTAATTTAGATTATCGGTATTGGCAAAATATTCCACCAGCGCGAACATACCATAACCTTCAGTGGTTGCAGCCTTGGGGCTCATGGAGGAGCTGGAAAACCCCTGCGCGTAGGGATCAATTGAAACAGCCACAATCCCGCGTCTAGACAATTCGATCGCCACATTGGAGAGCGCTTCCTTTGAGCGTTGAAAACCAGGGATCACAACAACCAGAGGAGCAGGGTTTTCTTTGGTTGCAGACTTAGGTCTAAACAGATCTGCAACAACCCATTGGCCATTTTGGGTGGGCATTTTAATACTCTGGACATTTACATCCCCCCCAGATGTTTGAATTCGGAATGCCAGAAAACAAGAGACCACAATTACAAGAAGTGTGATGATTAAGAATCTCTGGTAAAAAGATTTTTGCTGCGGTGGTAAGTTCATAAATACAAATTATCCCTACGTAAGGATGTGCCTGTTTTTGTGATAGTTAGAAAATGATCATGGCATAGGCGACGACAGCCAGAATCCCTCCTGCCATGGGTATTACAGTTCGTTTGACAATAGTAAATGGATCAATTTCCGCGGTGCCACTCACAGCAATAATGACTCCAGCCACAGGTGACATGGTTCTAAAAAGACCAGAAACCAATTGCATGGGAAGTACCAATGCGGCTGTAGCAATATTGGCTCCTGCTGCAAATCCTGGTGCCAGATTGCCAAAGCTGAAGAATGCCGCATTCCCACTACCGGTAAGTATGGCTATAACACCAATGATTGAGACCAGCATGAGCATAAGGAGCATTGAGGTGACTCCCTGACCATTTGTAATTCCCAAAAGCATGTCGATAAAACCAACGGCTTTTAATCCGCCAGCAAATGTTTCAGCTGCAAATATTAAGGTGACCACGGTGGCAAAGATGGAACCCATCCCCTCGAAATAAATCATGATCCCACGAAGCGATTCATGGAGGTTTTTTGTATATATCAAATTGGCGAGAATTCCGATAAAGAGACTGAGCATCATTGCTGTAACTACATTCAAAATGATGGAAGCCACGAACAATTTGCTAAAGATTAAAAGCAGAATCAGCGGAATGAGCGGTAAAATGGCAAAAACCTGCGGCACATGAGGGTGGTCATGATCATCGGTTTTAGCCAGAGGGGATGCCTCCCCTCGTTGGAGGCCTTCTTTTTTATCAAAATATTGTTGGGTGAAATAAAAGAGTATTGCGATGATAAAGATTGGGACGATAGTAGCTGGAATTTGCATTTTCACAAAGAACAGGACAACATCCATCCCTACGAGATCAGCTGCCACATTTGTCGTTGCTGAGGCGGGACCAAGATCCAGGCAGGTAGTGCCAGCAATAACGGCGGCTGCACTGGCGGGGGTGATTCCCAATTTGACAAGAATGGGATATACTGTAATCAATAATAGCATGGCCAATCCAGCTGCGCTTGGGATACCAATCTTCAATAATTGACCAATGATTGAAACAAAGAAGAGGACGAGATAGGGGTTTTTTAAATTTTTCAAGGGCCTTACTGCCATCTGAACCAGGGCGTTGGCCGCACCAATATGATTCATGTATTTTGCAAAGCCACCAGCTGACATAATGATGAGTCCAATGCCACCGACTCTGGATTTCATAATCTGAGAAAGAAATTCAAAAACATCAAACCCAATCCAGCCTGTGCTTTTGCCTGCAGGGAGGATGGCTTTATCACCGGTGTAATAGGCAATAATCAATAAAAGGATGCCTGCCAGGATCAAAACGGCATGGGGTTGATACTTTTTGATCAACATATAGATCACCACAGCAGTGATAAGCATTGTAAGTATGAGCTGTATCATTCGGAGTGTCTATACCTTTTGTAGCGGGACTTTAGCATAAGCATACAAATCTACTCTCGAAAAGGCATCCAAAGTTTCTTTATATATCTTAAATCGGGTCTCCATATCGGTGGTTTCCACATATTCATCTTTACTATGAAGCCCGCCGCCTGTGGCAGCCATACCGCAAAGGGATGGAATACCCATAGCAGCAGCATATGATGCATCACTACCCCCACCGGAGAATTCCCAGGTTACAGTATGCCCCTGCTTTTTACCAATCTCTTCTACAATTTCTTGTAATATCTTCGTTTCAGCTACCGGTGTCATAGGTGGCCGCTTGATGCCACCTTCAAGTTCTATTCTCACAAGGTCATTGAATGGTAGATTCACCCTGGATCTAATGAGCGCGTCCAGTTCCTTGCCATCTTCATACTCAGTAAATCTTACATCTAAACTCAACTCAGCAGATTCTGGTACTGTGTTGATAGATTTTCCACCTGAAACCATACCGGGGTTTAGATATATACCTTTTCCAAGATTAATGAGTGATTTGAGATAGATAATCCATTGAGCAAGTTCTTCAATGGCATCAATTCCATCCTGGGGATTTACACCAGAGTGGGTGGATTTACCCATAAATTTGATCAAATAGCGGGCGATGCCCTTCTTTTTGTAAACATTGGCCCCAGTAGCTCTGGCGGCTTCAGAAGTGATAGCCACACTGGATTTTCTAGAAAGATCCTCAATAATCTCACGTGTGTTGGGACAGCTGATTTCGTGTTCTGCATTAAAGAAGACAGCAATATTCTTTTTTAACTTCCCTTCATCATGTAATTGTTTCAGTGCATGCCAAGTAAAAAGCAGCCCGGTCTTCATATCAGCGACTCCCGGTCCTTTGAATTTTGTACCATCAACACTGAAAGGTCTTTCAGCGACTTCACCTTCAGGAAAAACCGTATCAAGATGGCAAAGTACCAGAAGGTCAAAGTCCTGATCAAGATTTGGTGCACAGACAAAACTGCGACCAAACATTGAAGCATCCGTTTCAAACCAATTGATCTGCCACCCTATTGAAGTGAACTTCTCTGAAAAGATGTCTGCCATTTTGTTGACACCTTTTCGTACATAGGTGCCACTATCAATATTGACGATGGATTCCAGCTCAGTTTGAAAAGCATGGATATCGAGCATGAATTACTCCAGGATTAAGATTTTATCTTTGATCTATTTTCGACCTTAGATTTGGATTGCACAGCAACAATTTCGTCTGAAAAAGAGCCCCATTTCTGAGGCTCTTTTCACCATATACCTTAGATTAAGATCTATTTCACGAATAGCATCTTGATCGTTTGATTAAATGATCCTGCCTGAAGTCTCGTCAGATAAAGCCCTGTTGAGACTGGCTGGCCAGCATCATCTAAACCATTCCAAACGACTTCATACCAACCTGCTGGTCTGGTTTCAGACTGCATTGTACGTACAACATTTCCTCTAATATCATAAATGATGAGAGAAACTGCAGATGCTTCTGGTACACCATAACGCAGTGTGGTAGTCGGGTTGAACGGGTTTGGATAGTTCTGATTCAGAGTGAAAGCTGTTGGTGCTACCACCAGATCTCCGACGATACCAGTGGTAATATCATAAAAGTACATATTATCCATGTAAACCGTATTGGGATCACCGGAAATGATATACTGAGCAAGATGAGCCTGCGCTGTCATGCCTGTGAAATCACTCAATGGTACATCGATTCCAACCCAGTTTCCTGTGGTGAGGAGAGGAGCCATAAATGTGAGTTCATGCTCAGTATCATCACCACCACTCCAGGCACCATCAGCGCCAAAATCCACCAGCTTCACTTTGAAAACGGCTGGATCGGCAGTTGGGTCTGAAGTCCATATATCCATATGGAAATGTGTCATCGCAGTTGCATCAACGGTCTCAGTTGTTGTTTCGATACCAGCATAAGACAGATTGGTATAGAGCTTAACATCATCACCAGCAACCTGAACGTCGCTAACATCGGCTACATCCCAATCAGTTGACCAGGTATCCACAGTAACATCTGTATAGGCACTACTGAAGAGGGATATTACACCGATTGGATCGATGGCTGGAGTTGGAGCTGCGACCAATGGGGTCGGGGCAATTTCAACCACATCTTCAGCAGTAGCAGGTTCGATTCTCCAGGTTGGAGCTGAATTATCTGAGCCACCCCATTCATTCAAAGCACCAGTAACCATCATCTGGGTACCAAGAGCCGGAGTCGTAACGACGAAGCGATCATTAACACTGACAGTATCACCATCAACATCGCTGATCTTCCATTCACCATAGTTATCCTCACTAGCAATCTCGGTTACGAAGCCCTGAGTTTTGACCAGAACACTTTCGTACTGTTCATCCTGT
>JABIFX010000268.1 GCA_018650445.1 Fidelibacterota bacterium | reverse complement strand
GGAAAAGATGTTGGAAGAAAGTCAGGAGAAGGCAGACCGGGCAGGCAGTATAGCCAAGATGTTTCGCTTTTTGCTGCCATCCTATTATATCCCAGGCAAACAAAAGTGGGGTGCCTTCTAAATTCTATGCCAGAACCTCAGGACATAGAAGCAGGTAATTTCTCAAATTGGCTTAGTGACACGCGCTCAGCGTTGAGAAATGATGCTGAGACTGATGTACCCTGTGGGGAATGCAATGCTTGTTGTCGATCCTCCTATTTTATCCATATCAAACCCGATGAAATAGAGACCCTGTCTCATATTCCAGATGAGCTTTTATTCCCTGCTCCTGGTTTGCCTGAGGGCAATGTGCTTATGGGATATGATGAGAAGGGTCACTGCCCCATGCTGAGAGATGGAGCATGTTCAATCTATGATCACCGTCCCGCAACCTGCCGCAGCTATGATTGCAGGATATTTCCAGCAACTGGTATTCAGATAAGTGATAAGGATAAGGTTCTTATCACGCAACAGATTCAACGCTGGAAATTTAATCTTTCAGGAGTTGAAGAAATCAATGAACACAAAGCAGTTCAAAAAGCTGCCTCATTCTTGACACACAATTCAAAGCTGTTTCCTCCTGATCTACTGCCAGGTAACCCGACCCAATTAGCCATTATGGCTATTAAGGTTCATGATCTCTTTCTAGAACAAGATGAACAGGCTGTCGACGATGGAAAAATGGTGGAAGCGGTCATTACAGCCCGGGAAAAATTCGATTCGTAGAGAGGTTCTCCTGACCAAGAAATGAGAGGAGGAATCCATATGCACGTCATCAACAAGACATCCATCATGATGTTCGTTGTGGTATTTCTATGCTCGTGCACCAGCAAAGCCACTCAACAAGAATTAGATGCCCTTTTTTCCGAGAGAGGTGTTGCAGGAACCATCGTCATTTCCAATCTGGATGGAAGTAAGAACTACCAGGCCTACCCTGAAAGAGCAAAAACCCCCTTCCTCCCTGCTTCGACCTTCAAAATTCCCAATACCCTGATTGCCCTTGAAGAGAAGGTCATCTCCAGTCCCGATGAGATTTTCGAATGGGATGGCCAGACTCGGTTTCTTGAAGCTTGGAACCAGGATCACTCCTTAAGAACCGCATTTCCAGTCTCTTGTGTCTGGTTTTATCAGGAGCTTGCCAGACGGGTGGGGAATGAAACTTATTTGGGGTATCTGAAGAGCTTGAATTATGGAAACATGCTGACGGGTTCAGAGATATCAAGATTTTGGCTGGATGGTGATCTTCGAATTACTGCAGAACAACAAATCGTTTTTCTAAAGAAACTGTATGCACAAGAGATGCCCTTTCAACCTAAAAATTTTCAAGTGTTAAAGGAGATCATGCTTGTTGAGCAAACGGATGACTATGCACTATATGCAAAAACTGGCTGGGCTGTACGTGGCGATGGAGAGCACGCCTGGTGGGTTGGTTATGTTGATAAAGGTGAAGAGGTCTGGTTTTTTGCCACAAATATTGAAATCACCAACAATGTCCAATCCCAGTTCCACAAGGAAATTACCAGGGACACTCTAGAGTTGATTGGTGTATTACCCATTTCCCCAAAGGAGCTAAATTAATTGCTGCATATCTATATAGATGCCGATGCTTGTCCAGTTAAAAACGAAGTATATCGAGTAGCTGATCGATACCAGCTGGAGGTCACTCTCGTATCAAATTCCAAAATGCGCGTTCCTCAAAGCTCGCGAATTAAGCTGGAAGTTGTGGGTGATGGTTTTGATGAAGCAGATGATTGGATTGTCGAGCATGTGCAAGAAGGTGATGTGGTTATCACAGCAGACATCCCCCTTGCAGGACGTTGTATTACTGCTGGAGCCGAGGTGCTGAGTAATTCTGGGAAACGATTTACTGATGATAATATTGGTCAGACCCTGGCAACCCGGGATCTACTGGCAGAATTAAGAGGGGCTGGTGAAATTACAGGTGGTCCACCGCCGCTGACTCAGCGCGACCGATCTGAATTTCTCCAGAAATTGGATGTGGTTATTCAGTCCATTAGACGGAGATAAT
>JABIFX010000069.1 GCA_018650445.1 Fidelibacterota bacterium | reverse complement strand
GGACGGTAAACAGGATTTTAGATGATTTAAAATTCTAAAATGGGCTTAACAAATATTACGTAAGTATCTGTAATTATTAGTAGATATCGCTTGACAAATGCCCCTAAACACCGTATATTTATATTATAGGGAAGAGCGTAAAACCTCCCTAATCGAAGAAACGAAACCCACCGAAAATTGAAGAGACGAGACGCCCTTAAATGGGCTTTTTGATATTGCTAGTCGGGAGATTTTTCTCCCGGCTTTTCCCTTCGCAAAGCGGAGGCTTTTTAACCGTGAGGTAACAACATGCAACAAACAATAGAGACAACTGAGTTCTTTCTAGCAGCTTTTCTGTACTCAGAAGGAATCACATTATCTGGACATTTCCGTGATGGAAAGCGTTCTACTTTCTCTTTTTCTGGAGAAGGTGTTAATGATCTTGCTTTATCATTTTACAATGAGACTGCTAGCACAAACGTGGCGACATTCGCTAGATCTATCCGTCAATTGAAATCAATCATGTACGGAACCACAACAATACAACCAAGCAACAACTATGAAAGGAATAACACCCGATGAACTAAAGCAGTTCCTAGCTGAACTGCACGACGACCTAGAATTTGAGATATTTATAGCCCTTGAAACTAAGGGTAATTCCCAGATTAAACTTATACCTACCTCGGTTCCAGCTCTGGATCCAGATATAATAGCAAAATACAATCAACGGAAATATGGAACATGGTTTACTCCTAACTCCATGAAAAATGGCAAGCGCCTTAAGGCTTATACAAGCCGGTTTAATGCAATTGTTCTCGATATGGATTTTAAGGGTACTGACGAAGAGATTGTAGCTTTTAAGGCTGAAAAACTAAAGATGCTATTAGATCTACAGCTCATACCTACAGTAATAGTTGAAACCCGTAATGGTTATCATATTTACTGGTTTCTAGTCCTTGGGACAATAACAGATATTGAAACATTTGAAGCACTTCAATTACTTATGCAACAAAAGCTGGAAACAGATCCAGGTTCCTTGGGAGCAGAGCATTTATTCAGAGTACCTGGGTATAATCACTGGAAGGTGCATGATGAACCATTTTTGTGTAGGATTGTCCATACAGATTATAACAAGCGATATACCTATGATGAGCTCGTGCATAAATATGGAGGCATAAAAAAGCTAGAGCATTTAAAACGCAAATCCGTAATGCGTCATCACTCTGGTAAGCCCATAAAACTAGCTGAATTTACGGGGACAGGTAATGTCACGTCAATTCATGAAGGTTGTGAAGTCTTTGCTGATCTTCAGACAAAGAAAAATGCATCTCAGACTGAGCGTCTAGCATTAGCATGGACTTACCTAAATTTAGGATCAGAAGGGCTCAAACATCTACGGGATTTAGCGAAACAATGGAACGATTATGAGGAAGATGTAACAGAGTCAAATATAGAATATGCAGTCAACAAGGGTTACAACGCCCCGACCTGCAAATGGCTTCAGGAAAAGGGACTTTGTTCAGGACAATGTTACCAGATCCGTAATTATCGTAAGCCAATTGATTTCTATATCCACCCTTGGTCACCCCTAGCCAAAGTGAATATTAACAGGGTTTCCTATCCCATGTCTAACATTGTTGCGACCAAAGAACAGCGCTATATGCGAGATATGGTCGTTGATCTATTTGAAAAAAGAGGTCAAACCATGAGCAGGCAACACAAAGATATTATCCTAGACATATTCCGCTTACTATCAGCACAGATTCATAATGACAAACCCATTGTGATACCAGCTGTACCTGGACTTGGCAAGACCACTTTAATCATCATCGCCATTGTATTTAATTTAAAATATAAAGTGAACTTTGGTGCAGTGTTGGTTGTGGAACGTCTGGAAACAATCCAGGAAATTACAGACACAATAAACTCCTATTTTGATGAAGACAAAGCTTACCCCATGATGGGTTATGAAGCTGGGTATTGTAAGGAGGGATATAAGAAATATCGTCCAAGCCAATGCCGTACCTGTCCTGTAAAAGTAGCTGATTGTAGAGTTAAATATAATTATCAACGACAAAAACAATTTCCAGTAGTCGTGATATCTCATAAGAGGTTATTTGATATGTCCGAGAAGCAAGACTTGCTGGAGGCTTTACGTTACTGGGAGTCAACACCTAGTGCAGGCTCTGGCAAGATTGATCTTAATTCTACACATCAAAGACCGCTACTACTCATAGATGAGAGACCAACCTTAGTTGAGAATGTTCCAACAACATCCCAAACCTTGACTACACTTTTAGCCGATGTTCAAAAGTATACTCCCAAATTTTATCCAGAAGTACTCAGTGGAGTGAACCTTATCCGAGATCATTATTCATCTCCTGATGATTACCAGCATATAGATTCTACAAGTGAAGGCTTTTACTGGACCTCAGATTTCACATTCACATGGATGGCTGATTACCTGGGAGACTTTCCAGAATATCCAGAGTTAGTTGCAAAGATTATTCGTGAGGGAGGTCTGTATCATGGCACTGATCATACAATCACTACTACCCATTATTCCAATACATACTGGCAAGACTTCTCAACCTTCATTTATGATGGTACAGCTGACTTGGATCCAGAATACCGGGATGATAGTTTTTATTTTGCTGATATCCCTCATCTAAGACCCTATGAGAACCTGACAATTAATGTCTGCATGGAGCAAAACCTTTCAAAAACCTATTATCAGGAACATACTGGATTTGTGAGAGATTTCTGTGAAGATATTAAGGAGATAGCAGTTACTGGGAATACCTATGTAGTGGCATATAAGGATTATGAGTCTGAATATGAGCAACATCTTAAGAATGTGCAAAATATTAGTATTGAGCACTATGGCGCCACCAAGGGTGCAAACCACTTAATGGAAAATGTGAATATTGTCTGTACGGGCATCTTAAATAAGGGTGAACCCTATTATTTAAGTAAAACTATTGCCATTAATGGAGACGTTGAATCTTTCCAGAGTGATACCTCTGACAGAGTTCGACGCTTTTCAGATGTGAGTGCTGAATCAATAAAAATATTTGATATGGTGACTGACCTGGTACAGGAAATATTTAGAACTCATCTCCGTGATCATAGCTCAGATGTAAATGTGAACGTCTATCTCTGTACTAGAGATGCAAATATTGTTCATAATTTAAAAGAAACATTTCAAGGCTGTACCATTAGCCGGTCTTGGATGCCCACAGCACTGCTGGGCTCTCGCGAGCTGTTTGGTAAATTCAATGCTGAACATGGTTCTGAGTATAAAACAAAAACAAAATTAGTTAAGGCATTCCTCGATCGTGGGCATGAATTAACTACAGATGATCTGGTGGAGGTTATGGGCATCGCTCGTAAGCATGCTGCCAGATATTTGAAGTAAAAACGGCATTTTTGGGGATTTCCTATATATAGTATAGGGATTCCCCATTTTTGCCTTTTTCCCATATAAGTGAGGAGGAATCACAATGAAGTACATTCAGTACACAATTAGCCTAGATCAAGGCAAACAAACGCCCGAAGGAAAATGGGCTGTAACAAATAATCAAACCGAGATATTTTTGGAAGAATTAACTGATTATCAGCATGAAACTTTATCTGCTCTATTTGCTTCACTGTTGAAGGACACTAAGGCCAAGATAGATAAAACAGTTGAGGCAATACGATGAAATTCTTTAAACCTAGATTGGATCATGGAGGAGTGTTATACGATGGAGACAACACCACAAACATGCCAGAGTTAGAAAAATTAAAAACATCAGTCAAGATGCATAAAGGAGTGGGCAAGTACTTTGCCCCTTACTCACCCGAAGAGGTGAGACTTATTAACCAGAGAACAACAAATGAAAACATACATATTTAACATTGAGAATATTGGAGATCTAAATCCATCAATGAAGGGCTACTATGCCCTTCTTTCTGAAACAAAACCAGAAGTCGAGTTTGAACCTAGATATGAGCAACATATAGAAAACTTCCTGTGGTACAATATTGAACCAATTTTAGTGCCAGAGGCATACGGCTCCTATTTCAAGGAGAAACTTGGACTGACCGAGCAAGACACAGCTCATCTTGTCGATGAATGGAATACTACGCTCTCAACAGGAACCACTGTTTACACAAGATTTGTAAGGATCATAACAATTGGAAATTCAAGATTCGGTATCATCGAGGCCGAAGACGAGAACGTGTACCTTGTTCTACAGGGAAATCACACAAGTTTTCCGCATCAAGTCAGTGTCAAGGGAGCGGGGTATCGCTGGGCTTATCTAACAGATATAATGGTCTTGAGTGATCAGGTGCTTTACGAGATGTTCGGACTAACTCCTGTTGAAATGGCTTCATTTAGGGAGCAATGGTAACAGATCATGGCCTTAGTAAGATATCATTGCGCAATATGCGGGGATAGTATTGAGGAGGGATCACAGTTCGATCCATGTGGAGTATCAATATTCTCAAATCTCAATAAGCCTGAAAGTCAGCAATTAGAACAGATGTTCTTCTGTCATTATGATTGTTTTCGTGGATCCCTGGATCCGGGAACACGAATGTATTTAAATTTTGAAGATCAGGAGTAACTAGCGGGGGCGGATTTAATCGTCCGCCCTTCCCATAATTTTCCCGTTACCATAAATTGAGGTCGATTTCTGGCCTCTTCTCATTTTGTAAACTATAGGGTTGTTAAAAGTATGACATAACCATATTCAGGCTAAACATGTTGCTGTGTAAGGGTTTAAAGCCCGCATAGCCTAAAACTAATGTGCATCCCTGTTAAGAGTGCGGTATAACCCCGAGACTGCTATAATCACCATGTTCAAGCTTCATAGATTCTTCTACTAGCTCAGACCGTTTTTCACCAGGTCGCTCAAGCTCAAGGAATTGGTTGATGGTGATATAACGCTCACGGATCTTCACAGCTTGATCACTATAGTAAATGCTCTTTGCCCAACTCAATTCATCTGCAGTCCAAAGATTTAACATCCACTTAGGTGCATCAGTGATGTATTCAAGCACTTCCCAGTTTGAGCCTTGCCAGCCATCTACTACAGGTGGATCCTCACCGAATAGGATCGGGAATAGATACAAATTTTTCAACATGGCAATAAGCAGCATCCTTTCAGCAGCATTATCAAAACCTGACCGATGAAGTGTCAGCGTCCATCCCATTCTATGAAAAGGTTCACCAGAATCACCGTCGAACATCTTTTCGAACCATTTGTAATGAGCCATGGCTCCCTTGGTGTCATCGATACGGAGATACAATGGTCCAATCATGAATCGTTTACCGGCACCGTCACTGATAAAATTGTGGTCTTTCCATTCTTTATTTAGAAGTCGTCTATAGCGGGCTATTGTTGCTTTGATTTTCTTTGTCATGTTCAAACAAGATATCCCAATAATTAATCGGCCCCAACCTTTTCCAAAACGGGGACCCTACCCGTCAAATGTGAAGTACCAGGTTATCCGATCGAGAGGATCGTTTCGTTTTTGGATTGTATATCGAATCCGTATTTTTAATTTTTGAAAAATTTTACAGCCTCTATAGGCAATTGGATATGAGGTAAAAAGAAGCACACGAAGCACTTCTTTCTAAACTGGTCCTAAGACTACTCCAAAACAGTGTCCCCAGACTCTATAAAATCTTGTCTGGTTAGTCGTTTGGCGAACTCTTCAAACTCTGTCCGAAGTTGCTTTGCAGCCATTAACGTCTCACGGTTTGACACACCGTCTATGGATATCTCGATCACACCATATTTATACCCGTTACGGGCTATCGGTTTGATCGTGAATACAGTATTACAAGCTACAATTGGCAAGTTGCTTTTTGAAAGTTTTCGGACATGGCTCGAAAAATACTTCAAACTCGTCGGCGGAAGGTGTAGTACATAGGGCTTCAATTCCCCTTCCAAGTTTGATAGTAACAGGATTCTGATCTTAGGTTTACATGTGGAACCAATAGCGGAATGTTCACATAGGTTACACCTATCCGCTAGCGGCTGTTCTCCAACTGGTATACCCTCGATAGATGAGCAGTCTGGAATCTCTTTCCCTTCGACCCATTTTGCACGGATATGC
>JABIFX010000235.1 GCA_018650445.1 Fidelibacterota bacterium | reverse complement strand
TACTGCTGCTGCTAGTATTGACGAAACAGCCCATAGAGGCTTCATACCAACAAGAAGTCATAGTCAATTGGTGGACACTACTACTGCTGCTGCTAGTATTGATGGTGCTACTGCTGCTGCTGCTAGTATTGATGGTGCTACTACTGCTGCTAGTATTGATGGTGCTACTACTGCTGCTAGTATTGATGGTGCTACTGCTGCTGCTGCTAGTATTGATGGTGCTACTACTGCTGCTGCTAGTATTGACGAAACAGCCCATAGAGGCTTCATACCAACAAGAAGTCATAGTCAATTGGTGGACACAGCTCCAAGAAGCTTAATAGCTACGAGAAGCCAGATGTCTTCTCAAGACTCTCAATAGGATGAGGTGGGGGTTGATGATTTTGATGAAGTTAAAATTTCATTGACCTCTTGGAATTGTGGGGGAATTTGCAGCAATGAGTCAGCGCTGGTTGCCTTGGCTGAGTTGAACTTTGACATTTTGTGTATTCAAGAAACCAAGTTGTCAGTGATTTCTGAACGACAGACTGTAGGTTGTTTTGAATGGCCGCCGAAATTTTCGGTGCTTTTGTCCTCAAATCCTTTGGGGTATGGTGGTCTCGCGGTTTTGGTTAAGAAATCGCGGAATTTTGTTATAGAAGAAGTGAAGGTTGTTTGGCCTTCGGTTTTGAGTGATCTGCTTGAGTCTGGTAGTAATAGGAACAATATAAATTTTGATAACTCATCGTTGGACATCCATGCTAGTATTAGCGATGAATCAAGTTCAGATGAGGAGAAGGCCTCTCAGCCTGATTCGCGTTGTTTTCATTCCCCTGCATTTGAGGTGCTACTGGTAAAAGTATCTGATTTGCTGGGTAAGGGATGTTGCATTTATGTAGCGAATATTTAT
This sequence comes from Fidelibacterota bacterium, assembly GCA_018650445.1. Lineage (GTDB taxonomy): Bacteria > Fidelibacterota > UBA8477 > UBA8477 > JABMPR01 > JABMPR01. Next base: position 5,517 of record JABIFX010000235.1, on the reverse strand, counting down.
TGGCGTCCTAACGCCATGAATAATAGTAAATTGGCTCTTCCCTTTTTTGATGCCATTCGTAATGCGTGTGGTAATGACCCTTTGTTGATCTGTGGTGATTTTAATGGGGGAGTTTCCCAATCTGGAGGTGCTCTGAAGCACGGGTTGGGTAACGGGTCTAACCCGAAAGGTGTTGTAGCGGTGCTGAATCGATCTATGGAAGAATTGCGTCGTTTTGAGAGTGATAAAGTTGCTGAGTTTGTTGCTTCTATGTGTCCTTTCTCTATCATTTGGGATTTGGTTTCTTCCACTGACAGCCCTACATTCTTTAGTCATCATTTTGATGGTTCTTTACTCGATCTTTGTTTCATTTCTGAGTCCGCTCTGGGAATGGTTAATTGTTGTAAGAGGTCTGTCTTTTCTGCTTCCAGTTTTCAGAGGGTGATTGATTTACTTCCAGTTCGTCACCACTGTCCTATTGGTGTTGCCTTGTCTTGGGAATGTGACGGTACTGTAGATTATTTTAGAGGCTCTGAGGTTGTGAGAAAGGGGTTTAAAAGACTTACCCCCGCTCTGTGCAGATTTTTAAAAGAAGGGATTAGTAATGATTCGTCTGCTAAGGAGATGAAGTGGTATAATACTTTGCTTGAGATGAATGATCAACTAAAGGTCTTGTTACCTCCCAATTCGCTTTCGGTGGAACAAGCGGCTATTCTTTTAAATGAAATTTGTTCTACGGCTCTCTCAGGTTTTGGGTTGGAGAAAAGAGTTGGTATTGCTAAAGAAACTACATTTGTGGATGCAGTTCCCTCGTCGCTTATATATAAGGTCAAAAAGTTGCGTGGTCAGTTAATCTCTGCTTTTAAGTCGAATAATGAGGCTTCAATTCAGAAGCTTACTCCGTTGTTGAAAGAAGCGAGGTTTAACGTAAGTTCTTTTAGAAGGAATAGGTGGAATGAGCTACTGACTAATCTTTCTCAAGACATCGAAGTGTCCAAAATAACGGATTCTGTTAAGCTGTACTGGAAAATTAAAGAACATTTTGAAAAAGGTCCCACTCGTTTACAGGCTCCGAGCAGCTTAATAGTAGATCAATTTGCTGAGATTCTGAAGTCAGTGGCTTCGCCTGGTGATATTAATTCGGAATTACTTCAAGAATTTGAAGCTAGGATGACAGCGGCGGACTCGTTTTCTTCTCTGGATGAGGAAAGAAATTCGCATCCGTTGTTGGCTTGTCTTCTGAGGGATATCTCACATGACGATGTTAGTTTCGCTTTGCTAAGCATTTCGGAGTGGGCTTGTGCTGGTGTAGATAGAATTTGTATTGGACACCTGAGAGCGCTTTGCAATGCTTCTTCTGTGTTTTTGCAATCCTTAACTGTAATTTTTAACAAAATTTTATTGTCTTCTACGTTTCCTAATTTGTGGAAACTTGGTATGGTTATCCCCATTCCGAAAGGTGCTGGTATATCTTCGGCTTCACACCTTAGGCCTATCACTCTTTTAGTGATCTTTGGGAAAGTTTTTGGTAAAATTTTTAATGAAAGATTACATTCTTTCGTTAACTCTAGTGGCGCATTCAATGTTGCGCTTTGTGGATTTCGTAGGAATTTAGGTGCGCAGGAATGTTCTTTTTTGGTAAAAAGATTAATAGAAAAAGGTTCAGCCAATGGAAAGCGGTGTTTTGGTATCAATATTGATTGGTCTAAAGCATTTGATCATACCCTACATCAAGGAGTTATGCTGTCGCTGCTGCGTATAGGCTGTGGACCAACTTTCACTCGTTTGGTTGGAAGCATGTTGAAGGGGAGAACTTCTTTTGTCTGGACGCCAGGTTATGTTTCTTCGGCTATTTCATGGGGTTGTTCTGTTCCACAAGGTGATGTACTCTCACCTTTTTTCTTCAACCTTGACATTGTTTCACTGACAAGTTGTTTGGATTTTGTCAATGAGCTTCTTGCAAGTCCCTGTGGGTCAGTGTCTTTGTCTGATATCTCTCGTTCAATTTATCCAAATGCCCATGGGGAGATTGTGCCCTTTGAATTTAAAGCGATTGCAGAGGATGATTTGATCAAATCGCTTGGTTGGAATGACAGTGATGATTCCATTAAGGGTCTGAAAATTGGGATTAAGTTACCGTATGTTCACAGCAAGCGCAGTAGTTGTAATCTGGCGCTGTCTTCAGTATTCTTCTCCCCTAGCGATTTCTCTTCGTTTCCGTTTAATTGCCCTAATAACCTTTCCAATTTTCGTCATGATCTTTTACTTGAGACTGATGGTGCTTCAACGCCTGCACGTCCGAATCAATTTAACGTGGCTGTTGAGGGGTTTCTGAAAGCTGGTATTGGTGGTGTTATTGGTTGTTTTGAAGTTATTGATGGATTTGCGTGTATGTCGAATCCGTTGGTGGATTTCTTTTCACCCATTCCTTTAAGAATTGCTCTCAATGCCCTTGGGGTTTTTTCTACTGCGTTGAAGGAGGTTGAGGGCTCTACCTCTTGGGGTGTTCCTATGTATTCGGCCCCGGCGGAATTTGTGGCAATCAATGTGGGTCTTTCGTTCCTGCTGTTCGGTGGTGTAACAAATTGCTCGGTGCATGTGCACTCTGATTCCAAGTTCGTGATTGACTGCTTATCTCTTGGTTGCTCTTGCCCCCTTGAGTTAAGAGGTCTTAGGGATTTGTGTATCTATCTCATGAGGAAGTTGAAGGATTGTGGGGTTCAGTTGAACCTAGTCCATCGGCGCAGGGAATTTTTGGTTCGCGCAGATGCTAATTCTAAATTAGGTGCTGATGGTCGTTCTTCGCATTCTGATTTCATTCAACCTATGTTATCGTGGATGTTACTTTTTTGTGCATCCTCTCGTGCACATGGTTTGGTTGACTGTGCTTCTTTTCCTGAATTTGTTCTTGGAGGAGTGTATGCTGATGATCTTACGCTTGTGTTGTCTTCAATGGATGAACTTCGTATTGCGCTTCGTGTATGTTACGTTTTCAGTTGTTCACACAATTATATTATCAACATTATTAAATCCTTTATTGCTATGTTTGGGGGATTTTCAGCATTATCTACTTTACCGTGCATTAGCGTTGATGGCTCATTAGGTTTTTGCTTGTGTTTGCAAAATCCAAACTCTTCGGTGCGTGAATGTGTAGCCTCTTGCCCTGAATCTGAGTGTGGGCTTCGGGTGGTAGGGGGTAAAAGTCGGATTTCGTTCCGTCATCTCGGTTCGTTTCTAATTGCGGGGCCTTGTTCCCGGTCGTTCAATGCCCGTCGTTTGATTCGGCCTGCTTCACATTTTGCGAGCTTTGAGGTGTTGATGTCGAGATTAGTTTCTCGGCGTAATGGTTCTTGGCCTCTACCGGTCTCTCATGCGTTACGTTTTCTAATAGTAGTGATCTTGCCAAAATTAATTTTTGGTCTGGTAGTGGCTAATCCTACTGATATTGATGTTTCGCAATTTGAACGTACCTTTCACAGGATTTTGAGGGGGGCTAGCGGTGGTCAGCTCTTGCCGTCTGCAGTTCTGAGAGCTGAATTAGGTTTTCCATCCTTTTTCATGCTTCTGATTTTGGAACAACTTTCTTTGTTTCGGAGACTTCTCAACTGTAACTCATCTCCTTTTTTTCAAGCTGTGACTCTTGGTATTCTTAAGGATGATTGCAGTCGTATAGGCTCTTTATGGAAGCAGCATCTTGAGGTTGCAAATTTACAGCGGCTTAACGCTCTTTTTGGAATGGACTCTAACAAGTCTATCTGTTATTATTCGCTTCGTAATAATAACAGGCAAATAATCTCCTCTGATAAGCTCATTGAGATTTTAGATTCTCAACAGGGTGCCGACTGTTTGTGTAGAGGATATCTTCGCAAGGGATTGATCAACAGAATACGGATGGTTTCGGAACGGGAACTTAGTCATCGCCTTAGTGGTCTCCCGCCTCTTCGTGTGTCGGCTGATTCAGATCTTGTTAACTCGTTGGATCTGATTGAGGCTCGTGCCTGGTTCGTTCAGTTCAATGACAAACGTGCGTTCTACAAACCGTCGGAAAGGCTTTTATTAAGAGCGGCTTCTGACGATGCAAATGCTGCTAAAATGGCGCAGCTTGCTATTGATGTTAAAGGTGTTGGACGACACTGGTTGAGGGCTGCTTGGGTGTACTCTTTTGGGGGTTTTGCTTCTCCAGCAATTTTGGCGGCTAGAGTATGCTGTCTTAGGAAATTTTGGTCTCTTAATCTTGAAGATCGTGGTAAATTTGCTGCTTGCCCTTTATGTGATGATATTGATGATTATGATAAGGGTTGTGCAGAACACATTTATCTGCGGTGTGAGAGTTTGAGTGACGTTCGTAGTCGTTTTGGCATTGATGAGTTTTTACTTTCTTCAAGTTCTTCATCGATAGCTGTTGTGGCTAGGAGGATGCGTTTGCTGCTTTTGCATGTTATTCCATTAAAGTCTGAAGTTGCTCTTCTGCGATCTACTAGGTTATCTTCTCCTGTGGCTCGTCCTAGTTTTTGTGCGTCAATTTCTAAGCTAGCAATAGATTCGAGCGATTCAAACTATCGTGAGCAGCAGAGAAATTGGACTATTTATGCTTCGGAATACTTGTATGCCTGTTATAAGAAATGGTCCTTTGCATGGCGGGTGATTGCAAAGAATTAACTTTTTCTGTGGCTTTTTTGTTTTTGATATTTATATTAGATAGTTTTCCCCGTTCCTTTATGGTTGGGGTTTTTTACTTTCTAAGAATCATATATATTTATCAATATCTTTGATATTGTTTGCTGATCATAAGTCTCCTCCAAGAGGCTTTTTGATCAATATGGCCTTTAATATTAACTTGATCTCTGTTCGTTGAGCTTGTTAGTATTCTAGGTTTATTTTTTGTGTTCTTTGCCGTTCTGGCTGATGGAATGCATATAGGTTGGTCAAGTACTTCCCTGATCTTCCTTTAGTTTTAGGCCTCCCTCGGAGGTTGTAGGGGATTACTTTCATATAATCTTCTTGTTTATCGAGATGGCCCTCCGTTCTGTCTCATTTTATTTTTCGGCGTTTGAAATCACGCTTAGTGCTTACTATGATCTAGGTTTTTTAGTAATACTAGAATTCCTAGGGTCTTATTTGTTGTCGATACTATACTTAAGTTTAATTTAAGTAATTTGATAGCAGGCTCCTTTTTAGCATGGATCTGTGTAGGAAACTAGGAAGTTCTCATGAACTGGATTCGCATATTCTAACCCAATGTTGGTTTATGGTCATGATCTGAAGTCGGAAGCTTAACTTATTAGGTTTTAAAATGCTCTAAATAGGGCTTAGGAATTGTTGCTGGGTACCATTTTGATGGAATCATACTCGTAAGCTGAAACTTAAATATTACTCTTATCTTATCTTATCTTTTTCTTGCGGCAGTCGGATTCAGAATGAGGCCCCTTCTTGCAGTAGCTGCAGACGTCTCTACGCACCGGTTTTTCAGCGTCCTTACGAATTCCGCCCCGACCACTTTTATCTCCCAAAGCCCAAATGTAATCTAAACTTTGTACG
>JABIFX010000208.1 GCA_018650445.1 Fidelibacterota bacterium | reverse complement strand
GGCTAAAAAAGTTAAAAGGATCGGTGGAGACACAAATCGCAGCCTCAGTAAGTATCTTGAGGAAATTGGTCAATATGAACCGCTGGATCCAAAAGATGAGATCTCTCTGGCCCAGAGGGTCAAGCAGGGTGACCGTCTTGCTCTGAAAAAATTAACTGAAGCCAACCTCCGTTTTGTGGTCTCTGTAGCCAAGGATTATCAGGGTCAAGGCTTACCATTGACTGACCTCATCAATGAGGGAAATCTTGGTTTGATCAAGGCTGCTGAGCGTTTTGATGAGACACGTGGGTTCAAGTTTATTTCCTACGCTGTGTGGTGGATTCGTCAATCCATTCTCCAGGCTCTGGCTGAGCATTCACGCATTGTTCGTTTACCTCTCAACCGAGTTGGTACCATTTCCAAAATTTCCAAGACTTCAGATCGCTTGGAGCAAAAGTTGGAAAGAACACCCACAGAACGTGAAATCGCCAAAGAACTGGATATGGCCCCTGAAGAAGTCGCTGACGCTATCCGTATTTCCAAGCGTCATCACTCACTGGATGCTCCTTTCCAGGAAGAAGAAAAAAATTCACTCATGGATGTGATTGAGGATGAGCATCAGGATGCTCCCGATTTCGATCTCATGTCTGATTCATTAAAAAAAGAAATTCGATCAGCCCTGGACACTCTGAAAGACCGAGAGCGGGAAGTTATCCGCATGTACTTTGGTATCGATCGCGAATATGCATTAACCCTCAATGAAATTGGGGAAGAGTTTAACCTGACGCGGGAACGTGTTCGTCAGATCAAGGAGAAAGCCATCAAGCGTCTCCAGCATAAATCCCGTAGTCGCAAACTGCAGACCTATTTAGGTTAATTTAGAAGGAGGTGAGATCGCACTATGTCAGTAATGGTTACCGTAAAACGGGATGAACCCTTTGAAAAAGCGCTAAGGCGTTTCAAGAAGAAATATGAGAAAGCCGGCATTCTTAAAGATGTTAAGAAGAACTCCTTCTATTTGAAGCCCTCAGAAGACCGTCGCTTACGCCGAGCTAAAGCAGCCAAGCGTAGCCGTCAGACCAGCCGCTATTAATCTAAAGCGCTGATCAAAATTAAAAAAACCCGGAGTCTTCTTCGGGTTTTTTTCTTTTTAGGAAGTTTTACCCAGCTAAGATTATAAACCCGCATCTTCTCTCGGTTTTTTACCCTCTCACCTCTCTCTGGGACATCGAAATATCCACGATATTGATGATTGTTTTTGTCCTGTTAGGTATTATATAAGTGTCCTAAAGGTAAGAATACCATTTATTTATCATTTTAAGGGGTGATTTATGTCTGAAATAAACAATGGGCGGAATTCTTTTCTTCCTCGAGGCTACAGTATTGAAGACTCCCAGGCTCGGAAGGATTGGGTTAAAAATTTTACTGGTGTCGAGATTGATGATACCCTCGCAGATGATGTTGAAGATCTCAAGGGAATCATCGAACACCATGTTGGAAGCATGAAAATACCCATGGCTGCGGTAGGACCACTTAACATTAATGGTACCTATGCAAATGGCGATTTCATTATACCGCTTTGTACTTTGGAAGGAACACTTGCAGCCTCTATGAACCGTGGTATTTATGCCTCCACGCTCAGTGGTGGAACTACAGTACGCCATTTCCGACAGGAACTCTCACGGGCGCCTGTATTTATTTTTGACAACATTATTGAAAGTAGCGAATTTCAGAAGTGGGTGACGGAAAACGAGGCAAAAATCATGGAGGTTGCTGAAAGTACAACCAAACATGGTAAAGTCTTGAGAATTGATCAAATTACCGTTCAAAACTATGTTGTACTGGATCTCGTGCTGGATACCAATAACGCTGCTGGGCAAAATATGGTTACCCTGGCTGCCCAGGTAGCTTGTGAATACATCCAGGCTGAGACAGGTCATAACTATTTTCTGGAATCCAACTTTAATAGTGATAAAAAAGCATCAGGCCGAAATATGCTCTTGGGGCGTGGTCATGCCGTCCATGCTGAAACCACAATAACGAATCGCGTTCTTAAAAGAATTCTCAAAATGGACCCTGATATCTTGTTTGATTCCTGGGGCTTTTTCCCCACAGTATCAAGCCTGGCTGGCACCCATGGAAATGGATTGCATGTTTCAAACGCCATCACGGCAATTTATCTTGCTACTGGCCAGGACACCGCTTGCGCCGCTGAAAATAGTATTGCACATCTTGGACTGGAGAAGCAAGAGGACGGTATCAAATTTAAATTGACACTTCCGTCCCTCACCGTTGGAACCGTAGGTGGAGGTACACGCCTAAAAATGCAGAATCGAAACCTGGAATTGCTGGGTTGTGCGGAAGGAGAAAATTCATCAAGAAAACTGGCGGAAATCATTGCCGCAGCCACTCTTGCTCTGGAAATATCGCTCATCTGTGCCATTGGTTCCCATACCTGGAATGATGCCCACATGAAATATGGTAGAAAATAGAGTCCCTTATGGATGTGCTAGCTAATCCGAAGTACGCCTACCTGGTAGGGAAGCAACCATTTTACTACAAAATCTGGAAAACCTTATTTTATTACTATAGTAAAACCGTATTTACATTTTATACCCCTTTAAAAGTTCACGGTCGCGAAAATATCCCTGATTCATCCTTTATTTTTTGCAGCAACCACAATAGCCATATGGATGTGGCACTCCTTTCTGCAGCGGCACAAAAAAGTTTTAATCATTTTGGTATGATGGCAGCAAAAGACTATTGGTTCGATAGCTGGACAAGACGGACCTTGATAAATACGGTTATGAATCTGATTCCCATTGATCGTAAAGTTAATGGAGTTAGTCAATTTTCAATCAAAGACACCATCAAATTGTGCAAGTCCTTCATGAACTATAAGCAACGCAGTTTAATCTTTTTTCCTGAAGGCACTCGAGGCACTCCAGGTAAAATATTACCCTTTAAAAAGGGGGCTGCCCGATTCTCGTTGGATTTGAAGGTTCCTATTTTGCCGGCAGTTATACATGGGTCCCATAAAGCCTGGCCACGAGGTAATTTTTTAATGCGCCCAACTGGTATTGACGTCTATATTCTTGAACCAATTTATCCTGATTCTTTTATGGAAAATGATAATCCCAGCGAGGATGATTTGAGAAACGCCTCAAAGAAAATGATATCTGCGTTGGAACAAGCTATTACAAAAAAGGCCATGGAACTTTATGACGAATGAGAAAAATTCAGCCGGGGAAAAATTCTTTGCTATAAACAGCGACAACTGGGGACACAAATGGGGATACCGCGATTCAGAATTTGTGCTAAATAAAGACCTTTCAGTAAGCATGACCGGAGATCGCTATGAGCTATGCGGTTTCGATATGCCAGATTTTATTCCCTATGTGGAAGAGATGTTGGAAATGAAAATTGAAGTTGACGATAAGCTCCAGGAAGTCGAAGACAAGCCTGTCGTGGAAGCCCAGATCAATCAAGCGTTTGTAGACGCTATTAAATCAAATTTTTCCGAAGACCGATATTCATTTGGCGATGCTGAACGACTCGTGCATAGCCAGGGCCAGACAACTGATGAAGTGTATAAAGTCATTTTATCAAAACTGGACAAGATGACTGACATGGTCTTTTACATCGAATCAGAAGATGAGGTTAAAAAACTAATTGAGCTCGCCCTTGAGCATGATGTCTGTTTGATACCTTATGGTGGCGGGACTAGCGTCAGTAATGCTTTGCAGGTTCCTGCTTTTGAATCTCGAATGGTTGTCGCCGTGGACACACGTCGCATGGATGCTATTGAATCAATTGACGTGGAGAACCGTCGTGTGGTTGTCCAGGCTGGAATCACTGGCAGCAAGCTTGAAGAGCTCCTGGAAGCCAAGGGGCTTACCGTTGGACACGAACCAGATAGCATCGAGTTATCTACCCTGGGAGGCTGGATCTCAACCAACGCCAGCGGAATGAAGAAAAATCGTTATGGGAACATAGAAGACATCGTTGAAAATGTAACCATGATCACGCCCAAGGGAGTTGTGGAGCAGATCAATCCCATTACCCGTGCATCCATTGGAGTAAATCCACAAAACATGCTTTTAGGTTCTGAGGGAAATTTCGGCATTATAACCAAAGCCACATTAAAAGTACACACGCTCCCAGAATCATCTGAGTTTAACTCAGCCCTCTTCCATGATTGGGAGACCGGCGTGGCATTCATGTATGAATTGTCAAAAAGTGGAGCGGTACCTGCCAGTGCACGTCTCATGGATAATGCTCAATTCCGTTTTGGTCAAGCCTTGAACAAAAAGCCTTCTGGAATAAAGGTGCTAATTAAAAAACTCGAAAAGTTTGTTGTTTTAAATATTAAGCACTTTGATCCATACAAAATGGTGGTGACCTCCTTCAAATTGGAGGGCTCCAAGGATGAGGTCGCCCTTCAGCAGAAAACCCTAAAAAGGTTAACCAAAAAATATAATGGTATGATCGGGGGCTCCGAGAATGGCAAGAAGGGTTATAACCTCACCTTTGCCATCGCCTATATCCGAGATTTTATGACCATGTATCATATTGTTGGTGAAACCATGGAGACTTCTGTTCCCTGGAGTAAACTGAATGCTGTATGTGAAGCAGCCAGCAATCGATTGATCGAGCTACATAAAAAACACAACATCCCTGGAAAACCTTATCTTTCTTATCGTGTTCCACAAATTTATCATACTGGTGCCTGTATCTATTTCATGTTCGCCATTAATGTTAAGGGCGTTGACAATCCCATTGATCTTTTCACTTCAATCGAATATTCCATGAGAGAAGCGATTATGGAAGCTGGTGGTTCGATATCCCATCATCATGGTGTTGGCAAGCTGCGTAAAGATTTCATGAACGGTACTATTTCTCCCACAAGCATTGACCTGCTCAAGCAGATCAAAACATCCCATGATCCGAAAAACATTTTTGGAGTCGGGAATAATGTCTTCTCGGAGTAAACTCCACTAGTTTTGGGATGAATTAAAAATGAACATAGTTGGAAAAGTCTTTGTTGTGACCGGGGCTTCTTCTGGTATTGGGGAAGAGCTATCGCGGGTCCTCGCTCAAAGAGGTGCAAAGGTTGTCTGTGCTGCACGGAGAGCGGATGAACTCAAGCGAGTGTGTGATTCGATCAACGCTTCCGGCGGTTCGGCTCTGGCTGTACAAACCGATATCACTGATTTAGACGCTTGCCGGAACATGGTTCAAGCAACCCTGAAAGCATACGGCAAACTGGATGGTCTTATCCTGAATGCTGGTATAAGTATGTGGAGTCGGTTTGAGGATATCTCCGATTTATCATTTTTCCAGGATTTGATGGATGTTAATTATCATGGTGCGGTAAACTGTTGTCATGCTGCTCTGCCAGCTTTGAAACAGTCCCATGGAAAAATTGTAAGTTGTTCAACAGCTCAAGCTATTATGGGTTTCCCCAATCACTCTGGTTATGTTGCTTCAAAGCATGCCTTGCATGGTTTTTTAGAAACTCTGGATATGGAATTAAGAGGTGAAATCACTATTCTCGAAGCGGTGTTGAGCTGGATCAGAGGCACCAATCTCAGGGGAAACGCCTTTGGGGCAGATGGAAAAAAGCATGAGCATTCCGCACGGAAGCATACCAGCGAATCTGTCAGCCTTGAAGTTTGCGTAGCGCAAATCATTCAGGCTGTCGAGCGAGAGAAAAAAACTGTCTACATTCCCAGCAAGCTTGGCCTGGTTCCTTTCCTGAACACATTCTTTAAGGGATTTCTCCAGCGCAAGGTGATGGGCGCTATTGATAAAAACAAAACCTAGAACGGGTTTGAATTTTTACAAAACACTCCCCTCGGGATAATCAACTTATTCCTGAAAAAGGATATCTTGAGACTCATCAAGCCAGGGAACGCCCAACCATTTCTCAAAAACCAGCTTCTGATTCTCATCCGGCTCCTCGATCTGCTTGAGCTCTGAGATGGAGGTGGGTTTGAAACCCACGGTGAGATGCAGATCCTGCAATATCCCATTACGACTCACCGTACATATGATTCGATCTCCAGGCACCTTCTCTCTGAAATAATCCGGGCTTACGCTCTTCACCCTGAAGCCATCAATAGCCACCAATTCATCGTGCACATTCAGGCCAGCATCCCAGGCCGGTGAATTTTCAGTTACCGAGGTGATCATGATTCGACCACTTCTATCCCGCATATTGATGCCCAGATGCGAACTCTTTTCCTCTGTGGAATCAAGATCCAAACCGGCCAGAGCAAAGACCTCATCATAAGGCAGGGGTTCAACGCCAAACACATAATCCTGGAAGAATGTATTCAGCTTCAGGCCACTGACAGCTTCACAGGTCTTGCGGACATCGTCACTGGTATAACCCTTGTTCTTCAAGGCAAAATCTTTATTCAGGTTGAACATAACATCATCCAGATTCTTCTGTCCCCCGGTCGCAGCAATGATCTTGATGTCCAACAGAAGCCCCAGTAAGTGCCCTTTGTTGTAATATGAGATAGTTGAATTGCTGGAATGCTCATTGGAGCGATAGTATTTGATCCAGGCATCATAGCTGGCCTCTGCTACAGACTGGTGGTTTTTCCCAGGTCGTTTCTCCAGGGTGTTGATCTCATCTTTCAAAACATCCAGATAGGCGTCTTTATCGATGTGACCGATCCTTTGAAGTATGAGTTCATCATAGTAGCTGGTAAAGCCCTCAGCCATCCAGAGTTCATCGAGGTAATTTTCCTGGTCATAATCAAAACTGGCCACACCTTTCGGAGCAATGCGTTTCACATTCCAGGTATGGAAAAATTCATGAGATACCAATGAGAGAAGGCTTTTATAGCGTTTTTCATCATTAAATGACCAGCGTCTAATAAAATTGACTGATGAATTGGCGTGTTCCAAACCACCGCGCCCTTCTTCTACATGAAAGATGAAGCTGTAATGTTCATAGGGTAAGCCGCTGAAGATTTTTGCTTCAGCTTCAATTATTTTTGTAAAATCGCTAATCAACACCGAATCATCATAATTGCTGGCACCATAGAGAGCCATGACATGGGGTTTTCCCAATACTTCAAAATTCACTACATGCTGATTTCCCAACTCAAGGGGAGAGTCAACCAGCTCATCATAATCTTTTGCAATGAAATCCACATTCCCTGGTTTATTAAAAGGCTCCAGGGCCGTTGTGATCTCTGACCACTTATCGGGCATATTGATGTGAAGATGATGTTTTCGTCGTTGGTTTTTCTGCCAGTACATAAGCACGCTAGCCGGGACAACCAGAGCGTGGTCTGCATTGAGATAGCTGGTCCGAACACTATGCTCAAAAGCGTATACTCGATATGTCACAATGATATCCTGGCTACCTTTGCCTTTAACCTGCCAATGATTCTTATCTATTTTTTTGATTTTTAAAATGGTATCGTCTTCACTACGAGCACTGATATCCTGGACATTCTTGGCATACTCTCTGATGAGATAGGATCCAGGCGTCCACACTGGCAAAGCCACTACTTCAGTACCCCGGGCTCCCTCCAGACGCATTTCAACTTCAAATAAATGAGTATGTGGCTCAGACATGGATAGATCATAATGAATGCTTTTTGCGCTCGTGTTACTGATAAATAAAAGGCTTAATAATATGGTTCTAATCATGGTTGTCATAACTGCGATTCCTCTTGGCTTGTACTTGAGGTAAATATGAGGTCAGGATATTCGATGGCAAGGCTTGATATTAGGGAAGGGTCATATATACAAATAACCCCGGATTTAAATCCGGGGTTATTGAATAAAACTGATGTAATGTTGTATTATTTTGCGAACTGCTCCGCTACAAAACCCCAGTTGAAGATCTTCCAGATCTCTTCCAGGTATTTTGGACGTGCATTTCGATAATCCACGTAATAGGCATGTTCCCACACATCAACTGTGAGGAGTGCGGTCTGACCATTGGTCATGGGTGTCCCGGCATTAGCAGTAGAGACAATGGCTAGTGAGCCATCAGCATTCTTGACAAGCCAGGTCCAACCTGATCCAAAATTCGTTACTGCGGCCTTGGTAAATTCGGCTTTGAAATTATCAAATGATCCAAAGGCTGCATCAATGGCAGCGGCCAGTGCGCCTGCTGGAGCTCCTCCCCCATTTGGTGACAGACAGTTCCAGTAGAAGGTGTGATTCCAGACCTGGGCGGCATTATTGAAAACACCACCAGAAGCTTTCATAATAATTTCTTCCAGACTTGAGTTTTCAAACTCTGATCCGGGGACCAGGTTATTCAGGTTGGTTACATAGGCATTGTGGTGTTTGCCATAATGGTAATCAAGTGTTTCAGCTGAAATAACCGGAGCCAAAGCTTCTTGTGCAAATGGTAAAGCTGGTAATTCATGTTTCATCATTTATCTCCTTAAATTTAAGGGTATAATATTACAATTATTGTCATCATTACAGTATAAACGGAGAAGCCCCCTTTTAAAGCAACATCTTTAGTTAGAAGAATCACACTAAAATAGCAGGTAAACCCATCCCTAAGAAGGAAAATCATTTTAATCAGGTCTTCCGATGAAGCCTTTGAGCCAAATTAATTTGTTAGATAATGTCAGTATCCATTTCACTAATTATAGCTTAATTTTCAAGCCTTGTGAGCAACATCAAACGATATCCTTTTTTTCTGCTATTACTTTTACTCATCCCCGTGGGAAGTGCGAGGGCTGACATTGTCTATGAGTCGGGAATTCTCATGGAGTTTATTGGAGGTGTTTCACCAAGTACCGCCTATGACAATTATGTCAGCCATGTTTCAGAGGGTATCGCCAATGAAGGGTACAACGATTATGGACCGGACTGGGTGGATGTCCAGAGTGATGGATTTGGTAATTATCGTATCATTCCTGAGTTTACCAATACGCTAGCGCACTGGCGAAATATTTTTGAAGCCCTGCTCCAGAATGATGTGACGCTGGCAGATCAGCTACTCAGCGATTCGCTGGAAACCTTCCACTATGAACTGGTACAATTTGAAGATGTGGTTTTTAATAGAACCTACTATCTAATCCGAGAACGCCTCGACATGTCCTATACAGACATGAACCAACCTGACTTCCCGAGTGACGATGTTGTGGGAAGCTTTGCCAACGGATGGGGTCTATTCATTATTAGTCCAAATGCCCGCCGGTCGCATGTTATCGTCGAAATACCTCATCCCTGTGATGATTTTATCTCCCCTTATCTCGGGACTGAGATGTTTCTCCAAACCGATGCCTTTGCCATGATGATTTCCGGGGCAGGTAGAGAAGTAAAATGGACAGGATCCTACCCTTATAGCAATAACAAATCTTTATCCGACCCCTCTCGCAACAGCAATACGGTTTTCCAGGTCTTTCACGAAGTCCTCAGTGATTCCCTGATGCTACTGGGCCCGCATTCTCCCCTGGTCCTGCATACCCATAGTTTTGATGACAATTCCGCTCACGCCAACTTTCAGAGTATTGTTCTCTCAAGCGGCTATGATGCAGCCAATGCCAACAAACCGATTCGAGATATTTCTGATGACAATCTTGACCTGGTAAACTTTACAGCCGAATATCCCATTGATGCCACACAGTTTGGTGCGCATGACGCCGAGCGAGTCGATGAGTATTATCGTGTACACTATAGTGGCGAGTTTCTCTATCATGGCGTTGGGGGAGATATCGAGGTACCCCACACCTATACCCTGTTGGGGCCTAATACCGGCGTGCAGATGCTCTACCTCCGGCAGTTTTTTAATAATAACGAAGTTTATGAACCCTGGGTGCAAATCGAATTTTTTGAAAAACCCATGCTCTTCCAGAATTTGGATATGCCGCTTACTGAACTTTATGCTGGAGAGTACCCTTCCTCATATCAGAACTACAGTATTCTGTTGGAGTATTACCAGCCCTTTATTGATGCATTGGAGGCTTATCTGTCGAACTGGATGAGCGTCGCCGATGAAACTCCTCCTCCAGTCATCCCCAATTGGCGAAATGAATTTGATGGTCAAACTTATGTCAGTCTGAGATGGGATCCCGTATACGACACCAATCATAAGACCTATCGTATCATCTATGATACAGACAGCCTCACCACCACATCTCTCTTTATGGACGCCACTACAAACGTTCAGTTTGCAAACCCTCACATGAACCACTTCATGATGGAAAATCTTGAGCCTGATGGGGACTATGTCTTCAGAATTGAAGCCGAGGATCATTTTGGTAATTTCAGTCCAATAAACGAAACCATAAATGACAATATTCCCGGGCATGAACCCATCTCTGTCCTTGAAAATTTTGATTCAGGAGAGATCAGCCTGCAATCTTATTCAGATGAAGATTATCATCCTCTTTCCTGGGTATTGGATTCTGATAGAACCTTCATGAATTCGAATTATTCTCTGGAAATCTGGGGTAATACCTGGAAGTCTCAAAGTATTGACCCCCACCCCGTTTCTGATGGTTCAGTGTTTCAGGTCGCTGCCTATATCCAATCTATTGGTGAAATTCAAGGAATTGCCTTCCAAGATTCCCTCAATACTCTTTTTTATGCTTTCGATGGCAGCCAACAAATGGATATTGAAGAATGGGTCACGGTTAATCAGGGGTATTTCCCTGAAGATACCTGGAATCTGTTCCGCCTACCGGTGGGAGATGATTGGTTTGCCCGTTTTGACTACTATCCCCGCTTGACAAACATCATCTACATCAATGATCGTGATACCGATCAATATGCCCGTATCTTTTTTGATGAGATTTTCGATATTAGCAATGCCATTGCCTTCACCCCAGACGTTGAGATTCAGCATTCCCAGAGTCTACTATACAGAAACAGCTTCAATCAGCGTAGTGTTGATATCGACTTCCAGGCTCAGATTAACGACCCAGATAGCGAAACACACGATTATCAATGGAATTTTGGCGATGGCGAAACCAGTCAATCTCCAACTCCTTCACATACTTATCTCATAGAAGATGGCCACGACTACACTGTTATACTCCAGGTCTCTGATGAGTCCGGTAATATGGGTCAGGCTAGAGCTGTAATTACTGTGGATGAAGGCAACGATAGTTTTCCTCTGAAATTGAATTTTGTGGGTGATATCATGATCGCCAGGAGATATGAGGACACCGGTGGTATCCTGGAAACACAGGGAATCAATGCCATTTTTGAACCAACGTTGGAGTTTTTTGGGGAAGCTGCTGACCTTACAATTGCCAACCTTGAGTGTGTCATGACCATAGATGGCGAGGAACATCCCACCAAATCAGTGACCTTTAAGGGTCATCCTCAATATGTCTCTGCTTTATCTGAGGCAGGAATTGATATTGTATCTCTAGCCAATAATCACACCCTGGATTATGGACTGACAGGCTTGCAAACCACCCAGCAGACCCTGGCTGAAAACAATATCCTATATTCAGGTTCTGGTGAAGATAGTGATGAGGCATACCAGCCCCTTTTTACCAACAACCTGGGTGTTTCCATTGCCTGGCTGGCCAATAGTGACCGCACCGGTCAATACAATAATTATCAACCCTATCTGAATGCCGGATATAACAAACCCGGGTTCGCCTATTTGACCCCTTATTACCTTTTACAACAAATCAATGCCGTGAGGGATGTGGCTGATTTGGTGGTTATGGAAATGCACGCGGGTAGTGAATACTCCTCATCCCCAGGAGCAGGCTATGATGGCTATTTCGGGCCTGATATCGCCGCCCAGGAGTGGATAGTTCCTCGAGAATTAAATATTAACATGGATTTGGAAGAGGATAGTGCTGAAGATGAGAATTATTCCTTCCGCCAGGATGTTCCCCACATGTGGGACCGTGAGATTCGTCATTTTGCCATTGATGGCGGGGCAGATCTGGTTGTGGTCCATCATCCCCATATCATTCAGGGCTTTGAGATTTATAATGGAAAGTTGATAGCTCACTCCCTTGGGAATTTTGTATTTGACTTGAATTATCATGAGACCTTCCCCTCGGTCATTCTCAATGCCGAAGTGAATGCCAGTGGATTTGCGGCCTATTCAGCAACACCCGTTTATCTGGATGACTATATCCCGGTACCTGCTTATGGTGATCTAGGTGTTCACCTGCTGGATTATCTGGCCAGCAAGTCCAAAGATCTGGACACATATCTTTACGTTGACAGAGAGAACGCTTCTGCCTCAGTTTGGATGGACACCCTATCCATGCCACGCACTTCCATTTATAACCGACGTGCATTTGATCCTGATCTCCTAGGAACTACCTGGATGTCAGATCCACTGGAAATACACCAAATGGGCAATATTTCATCGCTTGCTTCGCCTCCAGGAACCGGCTGGGAATATCGTCTGGGTCGTGAACTGCTCTGGTATGGCAATATGGAGGACGAAGGTGCCAGTGAGTGGAATACAAACAGCAATGACGAATGGTTTGATCTAACAGAAGCACATTCCGGGGAGCGATCTATTGGACAGCACCGCACACCCAGTTCTGGTGATAATGTGATCACAAATCTCGAAAACCGCATTCGTCTAGATGCCTCCAAAATGCATCATATCTCGGCCTATCTCATGACACGTAACGCCAGTAATGTTAAAATCCAGGTAAGATATTATGCTAGTCGCACCAGCTCAAATATCCTGGCTACCCATGATATGAATTCTGGCGTAAACGGTACGACGGAGTGGACATATTTTCACAAGGAGACCATACCACCATCCAATGCCACCCATTTTGATCTTCGGCTCAATACAGACATGCCCTCGGTAGATGACGGGTATGGCTGGTTCGATGATGTGCATTTTATTGAATGGACCGACTGGCAGGGTGCTCCAGAGGCAAACATCAAATCACCCAATGATTATTATTTTGTTCAATTCAAGAATGCAAATATAGAACAGGACCTCTCTATTGAGTTTATCGAGACGGTCTATACTGATCCCCAGACGGTGACACCGGCTTTTGAAACAGACGGCAATATCGAGCTCATTGACACGGCAATCCATTTCTCTGACCTTTCGACAGGTCCGGTGGGCTGGTGGGAGTGGGATTTTGGTGATGGAAATCGAAGTGTGGAACAACACCCCACTCATATTTATACTGATCCTGGCATATATGATATTAGTCTTTCTATTCGAGACCATACTGGAGCCCTTCAAACAGAAACACGTCCAGATCTGATACGTATTTTTTCTGAGTATCTGCCTGGCGATCTCAATTTTGATGGCCAGAACTCCGTCAATGATATTGTGATTCTTGTGAACATTATCCTTGGAAATATATCACCCAGCGATGCGCAAAATGAAACGGCAAACGTGAACGGAGATACATACATCGATGTTCAAGATCTGGTTTCGCTCGTCAATCTCATCTTGTCGAATTGATATTTAATAGCCCAAAAATATCTTGATGGAAATTGATATACCTGCTTATTTTATAGTTAACAATTAACCTTCAAAAACTATTTTCTCCTTATGACTAATTGGCGTGTTGTAGACATTATCAAAACAAGTACTGACTTTCTGGAAAAGAAGGGTGTTCCTGATGCCCGTCTGGATGCAGAAATCCTCCTTGGAAATGTTCTCAAAAGGAATCGTCTAGAGCTCTATCTCTTTTTTGATCGCCCCATGGGCAAAGACGAGATGGATATTTACCGAGAATACATCAGACGCAGAGGAACCAGAGAGCCTCTCCAACATATTGTGGGTGAGACTGGTTTTATGAACATTGTTCTCAAAACGACCTCAGCAGCTTTAATTCCGCGCCCTGAGACAGAAATTTTGGTTGAGAAGACTCTGGCATTAAACATCAAGCCTGCAGCCCGTATTCTGGATATCGGCACGGGTTCTGGATGTATCGCCATTGCGCTAGCTCAGTCCCTTGAGGAGGTAAATGTCCTGGGTATCGACGTTTCGAGTGAGGCTTTAGCCTTAGCCAAAGAGAATGCCGTACTCAACAAAACTCACGTGGCCTTCCAGGAAATTGATATTCTCACATCACTTCCAAAGATTGATGAGCGTTTCGATGTAGTTGTCTCAAACCCACCCTACATTGCTCTCAGCGAGAAGGATCAACTCCAGGCAGAGGTTGCACAGTTTGATCCAGAGCTAGCCCTGTTTGAAGGGGGTGATGGTCTCTCATTTTATCATCGTTTTGCCGAGATTCTACCCGATTTACTCATCCCTGGTGGCCATTTTCTATTTGAATTTGGTGGTGCTCCCCAGGAAAACTCTGTGTTAAATATATTTATGGAAAAGGGCTTCCACGACCTGGAGATCATCCAGGACTACAGTGGTGCCCCCCGCATTGTAACAGGCAAGTACCTCCCCTAAACTTTATAAAAGGAATCAAAATTGAAATCTCGAATTATCCCCTACGTCTTTATGATCATCCTCTTAGCCGCCCATTTTTCTCGTGGGAACCACAATGTACTGGCCATTATTAGTCTACTCATTCCCTTCCTTTTCTTTATTAAGCAGAAGTGGGTGATTATCAGCCTTGAGGTTATTGCTTACCTGGCGGCACTAGTCTGGCTATATGGAGCCTATGAATATATCCAACTTCGAATTGCTACTGGTGATGATTGGGTCAGACTTTTGATCATCATGGGTTGTGTGGCACTTTACACAGCCTGGACTGGCATTTTTCTACGGTCTGATAAAATTAAAGACACCTATGGGATGAATGAATGATGCAGACGGGGGAATCGCAGAAAGCATTCAATACCTTTTGTAATAATCTGGATATAGCACTCCCCATAATCGGGGGCGCCATGTATCCCTGTTCTAATCCAGAATTGGTGGCGGCCATTTCCGAAGCCGGCGGGATTGGTATCGTTCAGCCCCTCAGCCTGACCTATGTACACGGCTATGATTTTCGAGAAGGACTACGCTACATTCGCAGTCTCACCTCAAAACCCATTGGGGTAAATTTACTCATAGAGAAAAGCTCGCAACGCTATCTCGATCGCATTAAAGCCTGGCTGGATATTTCTCTTGAAGAAGGCGTCTCATTTTTCATCACAGCTCTGGGAAATCCCAAATACTACGCTGAGAAAATCCATACCCATGGGGGCTTGGTATATCACAATACAACAACTCGAAAGTGGGCTGAGAAAGCGCTTGACGGCGGTGTAGATGGCCTCATCTGTGTCAATGATCGAGCAGGCGGACATGCCGGAACCGAAGCAGCAACCAAACTTTATGAAGACCTGGTTGATTTTGGAAAACCCCTGATCTGCGCTGGAGGTATTGCGTTCCCCCGGGATGTTGCCCGGATGTTGGATCTGGGTTATTCCGGCATCCAGATGGGTACGCGATTTATCGCGACCCAGGAATGCAATGCACACTCAGATTATAAACAAGCCATCCTGGATGCCGGTGAAAATCAGATTGTCCTCACGGATAAACTTTCAGGGGTGCCTGTTTCTGTCATTGAAACTGACCATATCAAAAAAATGGGTCTTAACGCAGGACCGTTTGCTCGATGGCTGTTGCAAGGATCCAAAACGAAAAAATATTTGCGCATGTTCTATTCTTTACGCTCGTTCAGAACCCTCAAAAATGATCGTGGAAAAGCCGGGAACTACCAACATTTTCTCCAGGCTGGAAAAAGTGTTTCAGGTATCAATCAGGTTTTGCCAGTTGATGAAATCATGGAAAGTTATCGTCAGGTGCTAACGCTGTAGAGAATCACTCCTCCGTGAGACTTTTAACATATTTCATGTAAATACATATTGTAAGGATAGGGTAAGGTTTAGCCAGGTATCACCCACAGCAGTTATCTTAGATTTCACACATGCTTTGGTGGTTTGCGCCTATTTTACCTGCGTGGTATATAGTCCAAATAATCATCCAGAGGATTGGTATCACTGGTATTCATAGAAGTAATAAAATCAACAGTGGGTTGGTGATAATTCATCTCTGTGTAATAGGGGTTGGGATCATAATTGCTCAAAGAGCTGTTCTCCTGGATATAGAGATAATCT
The DNA here is from genome assembly GCA_018650445.1 of Fidelibacterota bacterium. Lineage (GTDB taxonomy): Bacteria > Fidelibacterota > UBA8477 > UBA8477 > JABMPR01 > JABMPR01. The sequence continues at coordinate 188,750 of JABIFX010000208.1, read as the reverse complement.
GTGGTCAGAACTGAGTAGACGCTGTCCAATTTGAATGCCGTTCCATCGGCATGTTTGTATCCCCCAGAGGTGGTCATACCGGCCACAGCGTGATTCTCCAGACAGTCAATCACTTGCTGACCCGTAAGTTGGAGCTCCAGAATATTATTGTTAAAGGGTAACACACCAATGATATCGCCTTTGGTAATTTCCCCTGCTTCAATGGTTTGACGAATACCTCCTGTATTTGTGAAAGCAATATCAGCATTAGGGTAGCTGTATAGCCATGAATCTGTGACCAGATTGTGCATTTGGGCCGAATTCCTAGGAATTTGACTTTGTGCATAGCCAATGACCTCTCCCAGTGCTTCTGTTGTGGCCATTTCCCAGATGGCAACAACACTCTCTACTTCAGAATCAGGGGTGCCTCCTTGATTTTGATGGGTTGTCGCCACCAGATCGGAGACGAACATTTCCTTCTGGTTATACCAGATATCCAGACGAGCATAGTTATCCATTCTCCAGCCACCTTCAATCAGTGCAACAGACCCGTCTCCCTGGATTTCACTGATCAACTCGTTACAATGCCCTCCACCAATCATGGTGATATTAAGCTCGGATGCAACTGGTACGAGTGACCGCATCTCATTGCCACAAATATGAGCGACACACAATACGATCTCAACACCCTCGGCCCAGATCTGAGGTACCCACTCCTCAAGGGCATCCTCATAGGGAATAAAATGATAGTCTTCAACATAGGCGGGAAATGTGCTATAGCTTGTGCTGGTTGTTGTCAAACCAACGATCCCTACCAGAATATCATTCACTTCTTGGATAACATACGCTTGAGCAAAATCAGGAATTTGGTCATTGGAATTAAGGCGAATATTTGCCGAAAGATATGGAAAATCCGCCTGAGATACTCTTTCCCTCAAACCACTCACTTGAAAATCAAATTCGTGATTACCAATGGCGGCGGCGTTATATCCCATGGCATTCATAGTAGCTACGGTGGACTCACCCTGGAACCAGGTTGATATAGCCGGACCTGTCCAATTATCGCCCCCACTCAGAATGAGATAGGAGCTATTGGGGGTATAACCTTCATCCTCTTTCCAAACACCCAACAGTTTTGCAGCACCCTCTGCATCGCTTGTTTCTGAGATCCAGCCATGTTCATCATTTGTATAGAGGATGGTCAGGTCTGGAGAGTTTGAGTCAGGTGTATTGCTTTCCTTTGAACAAGCGTGCAGCACAAAGCATATCATCAATGGAATTAAACTATATTTGATTGATTTCATGACTGTAAATCATCCTTTATCACTGGAGGTTAACCTATCTTATTCAAAGCGCCTATAAAAATCTGTCTATTCTATGTTTAGCCTAATTAATCACTAAATCCGGATTCTCTTTACTCGCGAGATAATGTGCTTACTTTGAGGCAGGATGAATGTCTCACACAAAACACTAAAGCTGCTGGCTGCTCTGATATGGTATATGGGTCCCATTATCCTTTTGAACAAGGGTGCTGAGCTAGCAACAGAGGCCTATAACCTGGAGCCACAAGGCTGGGGTCGTCTATTTAGCTGGACTGCTGGTATCGCCGTTGGATTGGTCAAAACCCGTTACATTTTCCTTAAAAGTTGCCGGAAAAACATGACTCGCATTGATGCGCTCACCTCACCCAAACTGTGGCAATTTTACCGATTTCAATTCTTTATCGCCCTTGCTTTAATGATTGTGCTTGGCTCAGTACTTTCAAGAGTTTCTCAAGGAAATCATACCTTTCTCGTCGCTGTTGCGACTCTGGACATCAGCATTGGTACAGCCTTGCTGATTAGCAGTAAGGTCTTCTGGGAACAGGGTGTGTTTTCATTTTCAAGACAACAAAACATTTAAACAATACACTTCAAATCAAGCTGCCAAAGGCAGTGACCAGGTGGCTAAACGAAAATCACTGGCCACAATCACTATTGGTTTTAAAAGATAAAAGGAATCAAATACCACGACCGCTTTTTGTACTGGTCCCATTCTTCATAGCGTGACATGGATCGTTCCTTCATGATGATATTAATGGAAAAATAGCCCAACCAAACCCAGGCTAAGATCGCCCAGGGTATCCAGTGCCATGTCAGGAGTGCAAAAGACCCGTAAATCATCATCTCACCGAGATAGTTGGGATGTCGGATATAGCGAAACATCCCGGTGGTGATGAGACCCTTTTCAAGCTTTAACGTGTAGAATTTTTGGGCATCTGCTGTAAGCATGAGAGCCAGGCCGATTGCATAAATAAAAATCGCAGCGCCTGTCCAAATCCAGTTCGCACCAACATGGGTTTCACCCAGCACGGGTGATATCAGGAGATAGGGCGCTATCCAATAGGGTCCCAGCACCATTAAGAAGGCAATAAGTCCTGCACCAAAAGTGATCTTTGTTTGCCATTTAATATCAGGAAAAATGACATCCTTGAGAACCCATATGATACCATAACTACCATGTAACGCCAGATATACCCAGGCCTGGATAGAATAATTGTCGTAGAATAGCATCAGGCCAAGCACCCAGAAAAGGGTCATGCCTTTCTGGAAATTGATAACCCAGTTAAAGCCAAGCACCCGAGGTCCTCCAAACAAATCATGACTCATGTGATGGATCAATCTATGGATTGAATTAATCATGTCTGACAATGTAGTGTCTTCTTATTCTTTTTCGGCGATCAAAATATAGCTGAGCGGGATGTCTGGCCCAGCATCTTGATTCTTGCCATGTAGTGTTGAAATATCATCTGGGTATTCAGAAAAATGTCGCACTTTTAATCCATTATCAATAATACCCATGATGATGTCTGATATAGTCCATACAAACCAATACATGGTTTTAGATTGATAACTCGTATTTCCAATATAGTCGATCCCATCATTATCGATGTAGGGATCCTTTTTAAAATAAGGCTCAATAATTTTCATCGGATCCACGTTTTCCAGATCGTCTGAGGGAAGCATCTCGGAGAAGGGATGAGATTCATGAATAAACAGCTCTCCTGATTCATTGAGTAGTGAGGCAATCTTACCAAAGAAGCGCTGAATACCTGGCATCCATCCAAGGCATCCGATACTGATATATACGATATCAAACTCATCGTGATACTTCTCTGGGATATCATAGATATCGGTTTGAACAAACTTACATGCTATGTCAAATTTTGCGGCTCTCCCTTGAGCCTCCTGGATAGCTTCATCAGAGATGTCAAACCCTACACATTCTCCGGCACCCATATTTTTTAGGGACATAAGTTCAATTCCATTATTGCAACAAACATGGGCAATCTTCTGTCCTTCAATATTCAAAGCCTTAATTAAAGATAGTTCCGGCTCGGTAATCACAGAGAAACCCTGGGTAGCAAAGGCGTTATCCCATTTGTCGGCATTGGATTTCTGGTGATGGGGCATAGCCTCATTCCAGGCTTCCCGATTGGCTTGTGTATATTTTTTAAAATCACTCATTGATGATTACCTGATTCCTTTTCTATATCGTTAAAAGGGTGCTTCGGGCAAGCTAAATTCAGCCTTACCCGATCGCTTGAATTGATCACGCTTCTTCTTTTTTAAGTACATCGCCTGCTTGAATCCACGATCTCTTAAAGCGCTTATTCCTACCGTGGCAGGTGTCCCTTTATAGATTCTTTTCCCAAAACGTCGGATCACATCCCAGTCAATTTCTATTCCCAGACCAGGGCTATCTGGAATTTTAATTCTACCAACATCATCCCTGGGGAAACCTCCTTTTATAAAGCGAGCCCAGGCATCAGCAGTCCAGTTTCCCTCCAGAGGATATTCCAAAAGACTACGCTCTTCCTCGGGAATCACACCAACCAACTGTAACGCCACGGCGAAACCCAGACCTGTTGTCCAGGTGTGGGGGCTAAACTTAACTTTATCTGTCTGGTTTGCATGATTACGCTTCTGAATCTCTCTAATCAACCAATAGACATTGCTTATACCACCTGCATAAGTGCCACCTGCCATGACGGCATCTGGTTGATATATATCCAAACTTCCCTGATCCAACATGGCTTTATAATCTCGCCAGGTAGAATTCAACTCACCGCCGGCGATGGGAGTCGCAGTGTTTTTCCGGAGTTCTGCCAGGCCTTCAAAATTACCACGGTTTAAGGGCTCTTCCAGCCAGTAGACCTCATGGGGTTCAAGTCTCTTGGCAAAATCTAGCGCCATTGCCAGATCCCATTTAGGTGTTTCATCAATGAGATCCACTGGCCACCCCTGGTTAGCATCCACCATGATCTTCATCTCTGGACCCACCTGATCACGGGCAGCTCCTACATAATCGACCATCTCATTTACATCAAGACTCTTCACCCTCAGTTTGATGCCTTTGTAGCCTTGATTCTGGGCCCAGGAGCTGAGTTCGCGACTCTTAGCCTGATTATGGTCATGGTTTGCCCCCGTGGACATATAGGGAGACACATGGCCACCACTTCCGCCCAACACTTTCCAGAGTGGCTCATTGCGACTTTTTCCGATAATATCCCAAATAGCGCCATCAATCCAGCCATTACGCATGCCTATATATGAAAATTCCTGAATTCGTTGATTCATCAGGCGAATATCAAGAGGATTAAGTCCCATGAGATAGTTCCCTAATATCGATCCCAGACCACTTCGTTCTGGCCCCATACCCACAGTTGCCGCAACACCTTCAAGACCTGTGTCCGTACCCAGTTTTAGCAAATAAAATCTGACTTCCGATTGCCGAAACCCAGGTATCCAACTGGGCTTGAAATAGGCCGGTTGAGCAAAAAAACCCGGCTTACTTGCTTCTAGAGGTATTTTGACATAATAAAGTTCAATGCGATCAATCTTCATAATTTTTCACCCCGCTTGTGAACGTCAACGATTTGAATTTAATACTAGTGTGCTCGAAATTATGATTAGGGCTGATTTTCGCAAGCAGCTTCTATGAATCACTTCTCAGCCCAAGCCTTTTCACTTCCTCCCGTCTGCTTCTGGTGTAGTTTCAGACATGCTTCCCTGGATCACTATTCTCCGACCTCTGAATCTGCTTCAAGCCACTCTGGCAGTTGTTCTAACCACAGCTTTTTTGGGTGAATTGGAGCAGTCACGCAATCTTCTGTTTTTGATTTTATCGGTGATCGCTATTAATGCCGGAGGAAACATAATTAATGATATTTATGACCTGGAAATTGACCGTATAAATAGACCAGAGCGACCTCTACCTTCTGGCGTCATGAGTGCGGGTCAAGCTCGCATTTACCTCATTTTTCTTTTTGCAGCCGGCATGCTATTCTCATGGCTTATATCAATAGAGACCTTCATAATTGCTGGTCCCATTTCCATACCAACGCTCATTGCCTATAGCGCCTGCTTTAAACGTCAGCCCCTTATTGGCAATCTGACCGTTTCATTTATGCTGGGACTGGCCTTCATCTATGTCGGTACGGCTTTTAGCAATGTTCAGGCCACCCTGGTCATGGCAGCTCTGGCGTTTGGGTTCACACTCATCCGTGAAATAGTCAAGGATTTGGAAGATATGGAGGGTGATGCCCAGGATAAAGCACGAACTCTGCCCCTGGTCTGGGGAGAGATCAAAACTTTGAATCTGGTCCTTTTTCTTATGGTTGCTTTCATCGTTATTGATCTCTTGCCTTATGCTCTGGGTGTCTACAACATTATCTATCTTTGGATAGTCCTATTGGGGATAAATCTACCTCTGCTGGTTTTCGCTTTTATTCTGTGGAAAAAACCCATTAAAAAAAATTACTCCAGAGTACAATTGTTCTTAAAACTCGATATTTTTGTGGGTCTCGCCGCTCTATATTTCGGCCAGACTTTTTAACTGCTTTTCCCTTAGGGGAATCACAATAAGGATACACCGTGGCCGAATTCGTTCACCTTCACAATCACTCCCATTACTCGCTGCTGGACGGCGCTGCTCGTATAGATCAAATTATTTCTAAGGTCTCCGAACTGGAGATGAAAAGCTTCGCCCTGACCGATCATGGTAACATGTTTGGTGCAGTAGAATTCTACAAGGCAGCCAAAAAAGCAAATATTAAGCCCATTATCGGTATGGAAGCTTATGTCTCACCAGGACCCCATACTGAAAAGCGTTTACCCACTGAAGGAAAGAGGGCTTACCACCTGGTTCTGCTGGCCAAAAACAATACAGGTTATCGGAACCTCATGAAGTTGACCTCCATGGCTTATCAGGATGGTTTTTACTTCGTTCCCAGGGTTGATAAAGATCTCTTGAGAAAATACTCGGAAGGTTTGGTGGCCACATCAGCCTGCCTCAGTGGACAGGTCACATATCACGCTAGTCGCGGAGATTATGACCGAGCTAAAGAGCAGGCCATCGAATATGATGAAATTTTTGGCCGGGGAAATTTCTTCCTGGAAATGCAAAGACACTTCACCCTCGAGGGTCGTGAATTTGAACGTGAGGCTATTGCCCGGGAAGTCATCCAGAAGGTCTCAAAAGATACAGGGATTCCTCTCGTCGCAACCAATGATGCTCATTATGTCAGCGCTGAACATCACAAAGCTCATGATGCCTTGATCTGTATTGGTCGGGGTAAATATGTCAGCGATACCAATCGCATGAAATACGACACCAAGGACATTTACATTAAAAGTGCTGAGCAAATGGTTGAACTCTTCAAAGATGTTCCAGAAGCCATTGAGAACACACTACGTATTGATGAAATGTGCCAGTTCAAGCTGGAAACCGGTGTAAACCACATGCCTGAATTTCCCATTCCAGAAGGTCGTTCTCTGAATGATCACCTTGATGCAATCACCTGGGAGGGTATGGAACGTCGGGTCAAGCAAATCGATACCCGCTACAAGGAACGCCTGGATTATGAGCTTGATGTCATTAAGAAGATGGGTTTCCCTGGATACTTTCTCATTACCCATGACTTTGTGAATTATGCCAAAAAAGAAGGCATCCCGGTTGGACCAGGACGTGGTTCAGCAGCCGGGAGTCTGGTAGCCTATTCACTGGGTATTACTGATCTTGATCCCCTTCAATATGACTTACTGTTTGAGCGCTTTCTGAATCCTGATCGTGTGAGCATGCCTGATATAGATATCGATTTTTGCTATTATAGACGCGAAGAGGTTATTGATTACATGCGTGACCGCTTTGGGCATGATTCAGTTACCCAGATCATTACCTTTAATAAGCTTAAGGCACGTGCAGTTATTCGGGATGTAGGTCGAGTCCTGGAAGTTCCTATCAAGGAGACGGACCGAATTGCAAAACTGGTTCCTGAGGAGCTCGGCATTAAACTGCCCCAGGCCCTGAAGAAAAGCCCAGAGCTGAAACAGGCTTCCGAACTGGATGAAGTCCACTCCCAGTTATTTGAATACTCCGAAGTATTAGAGGGTATGAACCGTAATGCCGGTAAGCATGCTGCTGGTCTGGTTATCGCTCCAGGAAAACTCACAGATTACATTCCACTTTACAAATCTGCCAAGGACGGCTCTGTAACCAGCCAGTACGACATGAAAGCACTGGAAGATGTCGGGCTTATCAAGTTTGACTTCCTCGGTCTTAGAACTTTGACCGTGATCCAGGAGGCAGTTGAACTCATTAAGAAGTTTCATGGTGTGGAAATTGATATCGCCACCATTCCCATGGATGACCCTGCCGTTTATAAACTCTTTTCAGACGGTCTTACCATTGGTCTGTTCCAGTTTGAATCCACCGGTATGCGAGAATATCTCAAAAAGCTCAAGCCAACTGTCCTTGAAGATTTATTTGCCATGAATGCCCTGTATCGTCCGGGTCCCATGGGCAACATCAATGACTTTATCGCTCGTAAACATGGTGAGCAGAAAGTCACATCGCTGCATCCCTTGATGGAAGAGATTCTAAAGGAAACTTACGGAATTATTGTCTACCAGGAACAGGTTATGCAACTGGGTTCGGTAATCGCTGGCTTCTCTCTCTCAAAAGCTGATTTAATGCGCCGAGCCATGGGTAAGAAAATCAAGTCTCTCATGGATGAGATGAAGGAAGAATTCATTTCTGGTGCCCGCAAAAACGATATCAATGAGAAGCTGGCCAGCAAAATCTGGGATTTGATTGAAAAGTTTGCAGAATACGGCTTTAACAAGAGTCACTCAGCGGCGTATTCGGTCATTGCTTACCAGACAGCTTACCTGAAGACCCACTATCCAGTGGAATTCCTGGCTGCTAACATGAGTTCTGAAAAGGATAATACTGAAAAGATTCAGATGCTTCTGGCCGAATGTCGCAAACTGGGTATCAAAACGATTCCACCTGATGTTAATGCCAGTATGGTTCATTTTGCCCCAGGTGATGATAAAAGTATTATTTACGGACTGAACGCTATCAAGAAGGTCGGCTCCAGAGCTGCTGAAGTCATCATGCAGGAACGCCTGGACAATGGTCCCTTTGAATCCATCTTTGATTTTTGTTCTCGTGTAGATTCTCAAAGCACCAACAAAGGTGTGGTCGAAGCCCTTGTAGGTAGTGGTGCTATGGATTCACTCCCGGGAACACGTTGGGAAAAATTCCTCAGTGTTGAAGATGCGGTTTACCATGGCCAACGCGTTCAAACCCTTAAAAACACCAACCAGACGGATCTCTTTGGTGGTGGCGGTGATTCAGCCATGATCCGTGAACCTGAACTCGGAGACGCACCGGCCTGGAACAACATGGATATGCTCAATCGTGAGCGTGAGTACATTGGATTCTATCTTACCGGGCATCCCCTGCATGGTTTTGAAAGTGAAATCAATGCGTTCTCCAATATGGATCTCATTGATCTGACTGCAACTCGGGATGAACAAGACGTACGCATTGGCGGTATTATCTCAGGGATGAAAATTCACTACGATAAACGCAATAACCAGATGGCATTTTTTACTCTGAATGGTCTTGACGGATCCATAGAAGCCCTGGCTTTTTCAGATGCCTTTACAAAGTATAAAGAATATATAGCCAATGATTCCAGGGTCTATATGGAAGGTCGGGTTTCAAAAAGAAGTGATGACGACTTAAAGGTGCTGGTGAACAAGGTGATCCCCCTGGAAGAGGGTCAAAATGAATACGCCCGTGAAGTTCATATCGCTTTTGACCCCGCTCTTCTGGCTGGAAATGTTTTGGATGAAACCCAGGTTCTGGCCAGACGCTATTCTGGTGCATGCACTCTGATTTTCCACCTGCGGGAAGGTAATAAGCGGGAGAGAATCATGATGGCGAGAAGTGCCCGGGTTTCTGCAAACCGAGGCTTTATTAGAACTTTACGTGAATCTTTTGGCGATGAAAACGTCTGGTTGAAATAGCTCCATGATTGCAGTTATTCAACGAGTCGGTAGCGGTGAAGTCAAAATATCTGGTCGATCCCGAGGGAAAATTGACATCGGTTATGTCATTTTTTTAGGGGTTGCAGAGGATGATTCGCAGCAGGATGCTGACTGGCTGGCAGATAAAATCGTTGGCTTACGCATCTTCGAAGATGAAAACGAAAAGATGAATTTGTCCATCAAAGAGGTTGAGGGGAAAGCTCTCGTTATATCCCAATTTACGCTTTTAGCTGATTACAAGCGGGGTCGAAGGCCTGGCTTTACCAAAGCTGCCCGCCCTGAAAAAGCAATCCCACTCTATGAACACTTTATGGACCAGCTTTGGCATCAGGGGATTGAAGTTGAAAAGGGCGAGTTTGGGACCGAAATGCAGGTTCATATCATGAATGAAGGACCTGTAACCCTGGTTATGGACAGCAAGGTAAAATATCCCCGGTAAAATCCGGACATTGAGCGGCCATCGCACCAAATTTCCAGTTTCCAGTTTCATCCCATTACCCCATCCTTAACTTCATCCACAAACTAAGAAAGGGTTCTATGTCTCAAATAGGAAGAATGAATACGCTCTACGTTATGCGAGAAGTAGACTTTGGGATCTATCTGGATGGTGAAGAACTAGGTGATATTCTTTTACCAAAACGTGAAGTCCCCGCCGGTACCAAAGTTGACGACATGCTTGAGGTATTTGTCTACTTTGATTCCACCGACACCATTATCGCCTCTACCATGAAACCCAAAACCATGGTGGGTGAGTTTGCCAGCCTGAAGGTCATTGATAATAACGAAATGGGTGCCTTTCTGGATTGGGGCCTACCCAAAGACCTGTTGGTTCCCTTTCGCGAGCAGAGTCATAAACTTCTCGAAGGTCGACATTATGTGGTACACACCTATCTTGACATTGTCAGTAATCGCATCGCTGCCAGCACAAAACTTGATAAATTTTTAAGCGATGAGAACCCAAGTTTTACTGTAGGTGAGAAAGTTGATCTGTTTATCGTAAATCGCACCGATCTGGGATATAAAGCCATTATCGAGAATGGGTATTGGGGACTGCTTTTCAAAGATGAAGTATTTCAACCGTTGCAACAGGGTCAACAGCTTGAGGGTTACATCAAAAATATTCGTGAGGATGGCAAGATTGATCTAACTCTCCAGGAACCCGGCATACAGCACATGGATGCCGCGAGTCAAAAGATTCTGGATTTGCTTAAAGAGCATGATGGCTTTCTGCCCTTTAATGACAAGACACCACCCGATGTTATTTATCGTGAATTTGGGTTGAGTAAAAAAGTGTTTAAACGTTCAATTGGTGCGTTGTACAAAAAACGCCTGATCAAGCTGGAACCACGTGGGATTCAACTACTAGACAATAATTGACATCCAGAATGAGGCAATCCTCATGATTCAGGTAAATGATCTTCACTTCGCTTATGGCTCAAATACTCAGGACACACTCCGAGGTCTAAATTTTCATATTAATGATGGAGAAATCTTTGGCTTTCTTGGTCCCAGCGGCGCGGGAAAAAGCACAACTCAAAAAATCCTCATCGGTATTTTGAAAAACTTCAGGGGTTCAGTCTCAGTCAATGGTCTTGATCTTCAAAAACTAAACTCTGAATTTTATGAGTCCATTGGCGTTGCCTTTGAAACGCCCAATTTATATACCAAGTTCACTGCTCTTGAAAACCTGGAGTTCTTTGCGCAATTTTATACCGGCATGACCAGGAATCCAATGGAACTGCTGGCTGCGGTAGGACTGGAAGAAGCTGCGAGAACCCGTGTGAGTGATTACTCGAAGGGGATGAAGGTTCGGTTGAACTTCTGTCGAAGCCTGCTGAACAATCCCAGGCTGATCTTTCTCGATGAACCCACTGCTGGCCTGGACCCAGTCAATTTGCGAAAGATGGAGTCGTTGATTTTAGAGGAAAAGGCTCGCGGTAACACCATTTGCATCACCACCCACGACATGCATGTCGCTGATACATTGTGTGATCGTGTTGCCTTTATTGTCGATGGAGAGATCAGTCTAATTGATGCTCCCAGAAAACTCAAACTCCAACATGGTCAAAGATTTCTGGAACTTGAATATCGGGATGGTGATAAGCTAGAAACCATTTCCATTCCCATGGACAATCTTGGTAGCAACAAGACATTCCAAAACATTTTAAACAATTATTTCATCGAAACCATCCACAGCAGAGAGGCCAGCCTCGAGGACGTTTTTGTCAAGACCACCGGGAGATCATTACAATGAGACTTCTGGCAGCTATGGGTCAGGACATTCGATTTCAGTTCAGACATGGGTTCTATTATGCCTATGCAGTCCTTACCATACTTTACATCATTGTTTTAAGACTATTACCCGATACCATGGTATACCCGGCGCTAACCCTGATTCTTTTTAGCGATATCTGTGCCCTGGGATTTTTCTTTATCGGAGCTATCGTTCTGTTGGAGCGAGGACAAAATTTAACAGAAAGTCTATTTGTCACTCCCTTGAGACTCCGTGAATACCTCCTGGCTAAAATCTTATCCTTTCTATTCCTGGCAACCCTCTCTGCACTTCTAATCATGTTAGGCGCATCCATTGGGGGACAGGATTTGATGTGGTTTGTCTTTGGAGCTGTTTTCAGTGCTCTTATTTACACCCTTTTCGGGCTCATCTTCGCGGCAAGAGCACGCCACGTAAATGATTACTTTGTAAAATCCCTGGGGGCGGGGCTTCTGATTAGTCTTCCAATACTTGCCTATATACGTCTTTTTGACACGCCACTATTCTATATTTTCCCCACGCGGGCAACCCTGATATTGTTGGATGTCTTAGGCACTGATTATGCCCTATCCGAGAAATTATTTTCAGTAGCCAGCTTGTTGATATGGTTCTTGATCCTCGGTAGCTGGGTATATCAACGCTTTAATAAATATGTCAGGCACCCCGCTTAATATGAAGACACCTATTGCTGTCCTGGCCCGGGGAGACTTAAAGCACGTTGTTCGTGACTCCACGTTGGTGTTGGCTCTCTTTGGACCCCTGGCCATTACGCTCTTGCTTTGGTTCCTTCCTGCGATTGAAATGCTTATCCAGAGCAGGCTCAGTTTTGACACCGCCCCTTACCGTCTATTTATTGTAAGCTTCCTCAGCTTAATTCCCGGAATGCTCTTCGCGATGATATATGGCTTTATTATTCTGGATGAACGCGATGAAGCTGTGATTGATTTTATCAGCATCACACCCTTGAGGAAAGAGGGCTATTTGACCTATAAACTCATCATGCCCATGCTACTCAGTGCAGGCTTTTTTCTTCTGATCATATATGCAACTGCTCTGATTCAACTCAATCCTATTCATGCAATTGGTATTGCAAGTATGGTTGCTCTTGAGGCGGCTATCGGGACACTGTTCCTGGTCGCCTTTTCAGAGAATAAGGTTGAGGGTCTGGCTTTTAGCAAGGTGATGGGGATAATGTATCTGGCTATCCCCATGGTGTTTTTCTGGAACTCTGAGTGGCACTGGTTGTCTGCTTTTTTGCCACCATTCTGGATAGCCAAAGCATTTATACATAGTCAAACAGGATCTATCTGGATCTGGGGTGATTTATTTTTTGGGACAGCAGTGCATCTCGCGGTCCTGCTGTACTTTCTCAGGACTTTTTTGAGACGGCAGTAATTATTCCAGTTTTCGATTAATCTTTTTTATTTCATCCAAAATGGAATTCAAGACAGCCTCATCAGCCTCAATTGGTGGTGCTGGTGCTTCTGCAATATGACTTCCCCGATAGGCTTTAACCTTGGCTCTCAATGTTTCATGCAAAGATTCAAATTCGATGAGACCTTCCAGCTTGCCTTCATAACCACTGGCTTGAACACTTTGTCCAGCCGTTTGGATCATGATCGTACCGATTTCTAACCAGCGTTCATAAAGTGATCGACTTAGTGTAAAATCAGTCACAGCGGAATAAGGAATACTCACACTTTTTTTAGTGATGATGCCTTTATTGATCACCAGCCGCTCATCAGCAATAGAGTACCGCAGGTTGATGATCCAGAGATATTGAAACCAGGGTACTATAACCCAAATTGCGATGAGAAGCCCAGCCACCCAGGACCAGACATATTTGACAAACTCATCATTGGTCACTTCAGGATCAAGATTTACGACAAGTGCTTGAATAATCAGAGTGCAGATCACGACAACTGCCGTGATGGTTAAAAACGTATAAATCTCCCGCCGCATCAGGCGTCCAAGATCAGGTTTTATCTCCATGATAATCCTCCCCTTTGATATTTCTTAATTGTTCAAAGCCTTAGGTTGGATCTCCAGGTACTGTTGAACATTCACTTCATCGATATATTTAGCATCAAGAAATTGATCGGCATAGTCTTGAAAGACGCCTTCTGAGAGGAAGACATCAAAGAGGTCGGCATCGATGTGATGATCTGCTTTGAAAAAGCCCATAATCCGCATGGCTTCTGAAAGCGTTTTGCCCTTTTTATAGGGACGGTCACTGGCAGTCAGTGCTTCAAATATGTCAGCAATACCCATAATGCGTGCCTGAACTGACATATCCGACTTGCTTAAGCCTTTTGGATATCCAGTTCCAATCATGGTCTCATGATGACCACCGGCAAATTCAGGAACCCGTTTGAGATGCTTGGGAAAGGGAAGTTTCTCCAGCATGTCGATGGTAACCACGATGTGATCATTGATTTTGTCTCGCTCATCATTATTCAGGGTACCACGGGAAATATTCAAATTCAGAACCCAGTTATCACTCAGGAGGTTCTGCTTTTCACCATTGAGCATAATCTGGCGCTTAGATATGTTGATGACGCGTTCCTTTTTGTCATCAGCCATAAATTCGCCACCAGTATTGCACTCATTGAGGAATTGCTGGTCATCTTCAATCTGAGCAAGTTCAGCCAATTTCTCAGCTTCCAGTTCAGCTTGCTTATCAGGGCTCTCCAAAACAGCATTCAAATAACTGATTTCAGCATCGCGCTTGATTACCTCAAAACGGGTATTCATTTCATGAACACGATCATATATGGTTTCAAGCTTGGTCGACTTATCAACCACATACTCAGGTGTGGTGATTTTGCCAACATCATGCAACCATGCCGCAATTCTTAGTTCATCCATATCCTCACGTGAGAATTGAATATCAGCAAAAACACCTTCCTTTGTCTGATTGACTTTTTCAGCCAGCATGACAGCCAGAGCAGGAACGCGTGAACAGTGTCCACCCGTATAAGGTGATTTTTCATCAATAGCATCAGCAATCAATTGGATAAACGATTCTAACAGGCTCTCAAGACCTTCAATAAGGCGCACTGTAGTGATGGCCACGGCTGCCTGTCCGGCCAATGACTCTATCAGTTTTTGCATGTCTTCTGAGAAAGGAATAATCTCACCAGTAATTGGATCGGCAGCATTGATGAGTTGTAGGACACCAATAATATCGCTCTCATGATTTTTCATGGCAATACAGAGAAAAGATTTAGAGCGATAATTGCTTTTTGAGTCAAAAGCCTTGGTGCCTGAGAAATCATAAACCTCATTCTCATAAGCATCAGGAATATTCAGCGTTTCTCCTGATAATCCCACATGGGCAGAAATCATATGGTCATTTGGTTCACCATCCTGCATGTAAAGTTTTACGGGATAGATAAAATCAGGAATGGGAGTTCCACTCACACCGCCCCAGTCGGTACCAAGAGTTTTAGTCTTCATAATTTCAAAAGCAAGACGATCATCTTCTGTTCGCAAATAGAGGGTTCCACCGTCAGAGTTGGTGATGCGCATCCCTTCTTCAATAATAAGATTGAGCAATGTGGGGAGGTCGCGTTCTGCTGAGAGTTGGAATCCGATTTCAGCCAGCTTATCAATCTGTACTTCACATTGTTCGATGTAATTCAAAACAGTAGGATCTGCGGAAGCGAGATACTTTTTCACTTCAGAACGATTTATATAGGCTTTCTTACTCATGTAGGAATCTCCGGGTTTTTAATGCTTCTAGAGTGCTAAAATAACCGGAGTGATGGTAAATAGGTCTCTTTTTTCAATTGGGCGCCAACAATTCATAATTCTGATTTTTTTTGTTTCTACCATCTCTGGCAAAAAACGTACATGTATTATTCATTTGCAAATATTAGATTATTTCCAATCATTTTCGAAAGGAGCACTCATGAAAAAGACGCTCGTTCTGGACACAAATGTCATTCTCCATGACAGTGACTGTATCTACCATTTTGAAGACAACGATATTGTGTTGCCCATGGCCGTATTGGAAGAGCTGGATCATTTTAAGAAGGGCAATGACGTGTTGAATTATCATGCCCGAGCCTTTGTGCGTGCCATTGATAAGCTATCTACTGAGAAGATGTTTGAAAAAGGGGTCAAGCTGGGAGCTAAGCAGGGCGTTTTCAGAGTAGAAATAAATTCAACCAGTGAAGAGTTGGTGGGGGTATTCTCTGAAGATATTACTGATCATCGTATTCTCTATACTGCTTACGAACTCTCCAAGGCCCAAAAGCAACGGGTCGTATTGGTGAGCAAGGATGTCAATCTACGCATGAAAGCCAAGGCTCTGGGATTGGAAGCCCAGGACTACTTTACAGACAAGGTGGCCAGTGTTGATGAGCTCTACACAGGCAAATCAATCCAGGAGCATGTGGATTCCGAAGTGATAGACACCCTTTATAAAACGCCTTTTGAAATACCCTTTGATCAAATGGGAATTGATGAAACACCAGCACCCTGGCACCACTATATCCTAAAAAATGCTCAGAAGTCAGCTCTGGCTGTGTACAATCCAAATCAGGATCTCATGCAACGCCTGGATAAGCGTGCAGCTCATGGTATCATCCCCCGTAACGCAGAGCAATTGTTTGCTCTCAATGTACTGACCAATGACGATATACCTCTGGTTTCTATCACTGGTAAAGCGGGAACTGGTAAGACTTTACTAGCACTAGCTGCTGCCATGGAGAAGAAACGATCATACCGGCAAATCTATATTGCCCGTCCCATTGTTCCCCTTAGCAATAAGGATATTGGGTATTTGCCCGGTGATATCAAATCCAAGATTGATCCCTATTTACAACCACTTTGGGACAATCTGAAGGTGATTCAAAATCAGTATTTGAATGACAATTCTGAGTTTGAGAAAATCAACAAGTTGGTTGAAGATGAGAAGATTGTCATTGCGCCCCTCACCTATATCCGTGGTCGCAGCTTACAGAAAATATTCTTTATAGTTGATGAAGCTCAGAATCTCACTCCCCATGAAATTAAAACCATCATTACCCGTGCTGGCGAAGGCACCAAGGTTGTGTTTACCGGGGATGTCTTCCAGATTGATCATCCCTTCCTGGACAGTCAATCCAATGGTCTGTCCTATCTCATTGATCGCTTTAAGGGACAACGATTGTATGCTCATATGAATTTGGAAAAGGGTGAGCGTTCCGCCTTAGCTGAGTTGGCATCCAATTTATTGTAATGGGCAATCAAGGAAATCAACGATCTGAGTATACGGCTCGTATCAATCGAGTTATGGATCATATCGATCGAAATTTAAACCATGATTTACCGCTCGAGGAATTGGCTAAAGTAGCCAATTTTTCAAGATTTCACTTTCATCGAATATTTAGTGCAATGGTGGGAGAATCCTTAAATCAATTTATTCAACGGATTCGCCTAGAAAAGGCCGCTTCACAGCTCAGCGAAGCTCACAATAAACCTATCACATCTATTGCTCTGGATTTTGGCTTTTCAAGTTCAGCTGCCTTTGCCAGAGCATTCAAACAACGTTTTAATATGAGCGCCAGTGAATGGCGAGATCTTGACATAGCAAAAAAAAGCAAGGATGGTAAAGTGATTGGCAATGAACATCAACAACTTGGCAATCATTGGAAATCTTTCAACATGCAATCCGAGTACTCTATGGGTGATTGGTTGATGGAGATGGATCCGACAACCCGAAACCTAAATTGGAGCAAGAAAATGACAAACATGAAAGAAGTAACCGTAGAGATTAAAAAATTTCCTGAGATGACCGTAGCTTATATACGTCATATTGGTCCCTATGCGGGTGATACTGCCTTATTTCAAAATCTGTTTGGTAAACTGATGCGTTGGGCGGGACCACGTGGTTTGATGAGTAATCCAGAAACTTTAGCACTAACGGTTTATCATGATGATCCCAATGTAACGGATGAAGACAAGTTGCGCACCAGTGCTTGTGTTACTATCCCGGCAGATATGGCTGTTGATGGAGAAATTGGGAAAATGGCTCTAGACCCTGGCGACTATGCTGTTGGTCACTTTGAGATAAATGAGGATGAGTATACTGAGGCCTGGAATCATCTCATGGGAGGGTGGCTTCCACAGAGTGGTTATCAACCCGATGATAGAACCTGTTTTGAGATTAATCTCAATGATCCCAGCAAACATCCTGAGAACAAACATGTCGTAGATATCTGTATACCTGTAAAACCACTTTAAGTAAATTTAATCAGAAGTGTTATCATTCAGGCTGGGATTCTTATTCCAGCCTGTTTTTGTATATCAGAATAAGGTGGGGGTGAACTTTTGCTGCTCCAGATCCAAGAGTTTTCTTTTGATTGGCAATCCACCGGTATAGCCACCCAGAGAACCATCTGCCGCAATAACCCGGTGGCAGGGAATGATGATGGGGATAGGGTTTTGACCATTGGCTGCTCCGACTGCCCGCATGCCGCCTGGTGAGTTGAGCCTGGTGGCAAGTTCTCCATATGAAATAGTTTTACCGTAGGGAATCTCCACAAGACCATTCCATACCTGCTTTTGAAAATCCGTTCCAGACAAAAATATTTTCAAGTCAAAATCGGTACGCTCTCCAGCGAAATACTCAGAGAGTTGCCGTATTGTTTCTTCTAAATCGGGTTTAGAAGCTTTGAGTTCAGCGGCGGGGAAGGTTTTCTTGATATAGGCAAAGAGTTTGTCTTTAGCTCCCTCACCCAGGTTCAAACTGCACAGACCATGCTTATAATGAGCTAGATAAAGACGCCCCAGTGGAGAATCCACTGCAGTGTAGTAAATAATCATTGGGAGGCTTTAAGCCTGGTTTGACAAAAAGCCCTGAATCCGCTGTTTTAAGTCGTCCCGCGTCTTGCGGTAATCAGGAAGCTTTGACTCATCAACATCCCAGCCATGAAAGGGATCTTTAAGACTCCAATGAACCCGTTGAACATCCCCTGGGAAGGTGGGACAGGTTTGGGCAGCGTGGTCACATACTGAGATGATAATATTGATCCCTGAATCCAGATAATCATTTACATCATCAGATGTTTGATGACCAATATCGACCCCGATTTCCTGCATGACCAATATGGACATGGGATGGAGTCGACTGGGTTCGACGCCCGCTGAAAAGACTTCGTACTTATCGCCAGCCAGGTGTCGCATAAGTCCTTCACCAATTTGGGAGCGACAGGAATTTCCCGTACATAAAAAGAGAATTTTTTGCTTCATGTCTTTTGTTTCTCAACCTCTGTTCAAATAGACAACCTGCCAGTCATCACTCATTTTGCCCGCCAAATAACCTATGCCATATGAAATACCACCCCAAAGGGCAATGCTAAGCAACTGTTGGCCCGGGTTAATATCAACTTCGTTTCCATCCAGGTCAGTAGTGGTACCACCAGATGCTAACCAGGTACCGAGATTCAAACCAACACAGGCTCCTGCACAGTTTTGGCCAAACTTTTTAGCCTTTCCGGACTTTGCCATGACCTGAACGACCTCAGAGAGCATGAATGTCTGGTCCTGTCCTCCGATATCAAGGATGACAGATTCCATAGTCATGCGCAAATCTTTGCCTTCAAGCGTCATACCATTTGATAAGAAAACTTTACCTCTTGCATATTCCTGGGTGGCAACCTGCCCACTCAGTAGAGAGACCATTAAACCCATTAAAATAATCATGCTGATTGAACTACATTTTTTAATCATCCCAACCCCTTCTATTCAAAATTTAATAACAGCAATTTAGCCCATTTTTCAACAGAATAAAGACCAAGCTATCCCACAAACACATCCATTCTAATTCTTCCATTTCATTAATAATCAACCCGCTAATAGACCATAACGATTGTACTTAATGGATATTACATTATATTCAGCATATATTTACATTAATAACATAACTATTATTAGGTGATTATGGGTTTAGATAAAATTGACAGGCAAATATTAGAAATTCTGCAAGAAAATGGTAGAATCTCTAATGCTGAGCTAGCCCGGCGTATAAATATGTCCCCTCCACCCACATTGGAGCGGGTAAAAAAACTTGAGCGTAATGGGGTTATAGAAAATTATGTGGCACTCACCAACCCAGCCAAGCTTGGCCTGAATTGCTTTACTTATGTTGAAGTCACCCTGGTTCGTCATGGTCGTGAAGGTGTTGAGCGATTTATGAAATCCATCACCTCTCTGGATGAAGTGATGGAATGTCATCACATTACCGGTGGCGCTGACTTTCTGCTTAAAGTAGCCAGCCAGAATATTCCGGATTACGAGAATTTCGTACTCCATAAATTGACTGCTTTACCAGAGGTCCAGCACCTGAAAACCATGGTGGTCCTTTCAACACTAAAACACGAAACCAAAATGCCAACTGACTTATGTGACCCGGAATCTAAATGAACATGAGTGCCCCCAAGGGTTCAGCCCGAAAACATCTCATTGCCCTGGTAGGATTCGGTCATGTCGCCCACGGTCTTTGTAAGATTCTCCTGGAAAAACGTGACCTTCTCAAACGGGAACACCAATTTGAGTTTGAAATTGTCGCTGTGAGTACCCGCAGCCGTGGAACCATGTTCCATCCAGCAGGCCTGTCTCTTTCCTATCTCAATTATCTCACTCAAAACGTAACCCCTTTTGTGGAAAACGTGAAAGACTGGGATGCTGAGGACATGATCCGTGAGTCGAACGCCACTGTGGTGATTGAGCTTGCCCACTCTAATCTGGTTGATGCTGAGCCAGCACTGACTCACTGTCGCACAGCCTTCAAAACAGGGAAGCACATCATTTCTGCAAACAAGGGTCCTGCAGCGCTGGCTTATTCAGAGATGAAAACGCTTGCCAGGAAACGGGGTTGCGCTTTTTTAAATGAGGCCACCGTGTTGAGCGGCACGCCCGCCATCAGTTTCTTTAGAAACTCTCTGAAGGGTAATCTTGTTTCAGGTGTTAGAGGCATTTTGAATGGGGCCACTAATTTTATTCTCAGCGAAATGGAGTCTGGCTCAGGCTATGACGAGGCAATTCAGCAAGCCGAAAAAATGGGGTATCTCGAAGCAGACAAGACCGCTGATGTAAACGGTACAGACACCCAGGCCAAGCTGGCCATCCTGGCTAACGAACTCTTTGACTTGACCATTGATCTCGCAGATATCAGTCGAGAGGGAATTTCAGCCATCACTCAGGTGCACATTGAAGATGCTCGTCGTGAAGGCAAGCGCTGGAAACTGGTTGCCACACTTTCCACGGGAGGGGACAAAACAGTCGCTCAAGTCATGCCAGAAAAGCTAGCTCTTTCTGACCCTCTTACCCAGGTGAATGGAAGTATGAATGCCATCACCTTTTCAACTGATCTACTTGGAGATGTAACTATTACGGGGCCCGGAGCCGGTGGAAATGAAACCGGTTATGCCGTGTTATCCGATCTTTTAACATTAAACACTGGAGTGTATTCATGAGTCTAAATCTAAAAAACAAAGGTATTAATACCCGGGTTACCCATGCTGGTGAAAATCCCGACACGGTTCATGGTAGTGTTGGAGTTCCTATTTACCAGACATCAACATTCAAGTTTCAAGACGCCGATCATGGCGCTCGTCTGTTTGGAGGAGAAGAAAAGGGCTATATCTATACCCGAATTGGCAATCCAACGACCAATACATTTGAAGAAGCTGTCGCTCTGCTTGAACATGGCTATGGTGGAATTGCTACTGCCTCTGGAATGGCCGCAGTAAGCAGTGTCTATATGGCTTACCTGGGAGCAGGTGCCCATATGGTTGGAACAGATGCGGTATATGGTTCATCGAGGATGGTTATTGAAAATGACTTTAGTCGTTTTGGTGTCGAGAGCTCTTTTGTTGATACTGCAGACCTGGATCTGATTCGACGCTCCATGAAACCCAATACCAAGTTGCTTTACATAGAAACACCCGCCAACCCCACGATTAAGCTCGCAGATATTGAGGCTTGTGCAGAAATAGCCCATGAACATGGCGCCGTTCTGGTTGTGGATAATACCTTTATGAGTCCTATTCTTCAGAATCCCCTGGATCTAGGGGCTGACGTGGTCCTCCATAGCATCACAAAATATATCAACGGACACACAGATGTCGTCGGTGGTGTGATTATTACCAAAACCGAAGAAGATTTTAGTCGTTTAAAATCTGTGATAAACTCTATCGGCGGCACCATGGATCCCCATCAAAGCTGGTTGGTTTTAAGAGGTATGCGAACCTTGTCTCTGAGAGTTCAACGTGGTGAAGAAAACGCCCACAAACTCGCTGATTATCTGGAAGCCCATCCCAAGATCGAGTGGGTTCGTTATCCAGGCTCAAAATCCCATCCTCAGCATGATCTGGCCAAACGTCAGATGAAGGGCTTTGGCTCTATGATCAGTTTTGAAGTTAAAGGCGGTCTGGAAAATGGAAAAACACTCTTAAACAACGTGAAAATTCCGCAACTGGCAGTTTCACTAGGTGGCTATGAATCTCTCATCCAACACCCTGCCTCAATGACCCACGCCAACATCCCGGAAGATGAACGTTTGGATGCTGGCATAACCGACGGTCTGGTTCGCCTGGCTGTTGGAACTGAAGATGTTGAGGATTTGCAGGCTGATCTTGAAGAAGCCTTAGCATTGATTTAATATCCAATCTTAGCACAACTATATGAATCCCCGTTGATAATTCAGCGGGGATTTTCTTTTTAGGGCTTCATGTTTCATGACCATATTATACGCTCATGACAAAACAAGAATATCACACACAGTTATAGAGGTCACCATGATCCAAAAATTTGCACTTATCCTCCTCGTCATGCTGGTGTTATCAGCCTGTGTGGGAACTCAGTCCATGCTTGTTGAAGATCAGCCCCTAAAGGGGATCAACATCACGATTGATCCTGGTCATGGAGCTACCCAGGCCTACGATTCATCTCGAATTGGTCAAACTGGAGAGCGTGAAGAGTGGATCAATCTCAGGGTTGCCAAAATACTAAGCAGAAAACTTTCCCTGGCCGGCGCTAACGTTCTTATGACGCGCACCAAGGACAGGGATGTCAGTCTGGGTGGACGCGCTTCCATGGCGATACGCCATCACAGCGATCTGTTTGTTTCCATCCACCACAATAGCTCCGCCAATGACCCCTCCATAGATCTTCCCATCGTCTACTTTTATGGTTCCGGCGACATGAATCCTGCCTCTGTAGATTTTGCTAAGATCCTCATCGACAGCATGCGAGCTGAGATGGCCTTTCAACAGCAGCAGGCTGGTGCTGTTTATAGTGACCATCTGATTTACAGTTCTGGAACCTCGGTGTTAAGAAACACTATTGATGACATGCCTGGTGTCATTGGGGAAGGTGGGTTTTTCACTAATCCTTCAGGGGAAGGACGACTTAAATCAAAGGCCTATAATAAGCTGGAAGCCGAAATCTATTATAAAGCCATCCTGGAGTATTTTGATCGAGGAACACCATCGGCCATCTGCTTATTGCCCGACTCGCTTAAATATGTTGATCTACTCCGATCAATTGAATTCGAGCTGGATGATGGTTTTGGTAACACCTTTTTTATAGAAAACAGCTTCAAGGTTTTGCAGGGAGGGGTGCAAATTCAATCCCGTTGGGATTCGAATTCTGGAATTCTCACGGCGACACCGAACAGTTCCCTTGAAAAGAGTGTTTCCTTTCAGGTCTTTGCTCGAAACCTACAGGGAAATGCCATACATCCCATCCCCTTCACTTTTTTGACTAAAGCAGGCTATGAGTGGTATTCCCACGAGACGTGGTCTACAGCCTTTAATGAGGCTGAATTCCTTTTCTCCCAGGCGGTTCAAAACAATGAAGTAGACATCCTTGATTCAGCCTTACATCTTTATCAATTAAGCCTGGAACTTCAGATAGCTCATCCCAAGGCCCGGATTGCTGAAGAAAAAATTCTTGAGCTGCTTATGATGAAGCAGGTTTTGATTGAAGATGATCTGAGTGATAAGGTTAAAGCTCAGCAGTCTCGGATAAGGGAATACTATCCCAATTAATTGCTTGAGATAAATTCCCTGAGATCTGAATGGAGCAACTTATGCAAGTCGCTCATATCATTCTCTGGTACCTTGCACATAAGAAATCCGAACAGCGGAAATTTTTGAAAGTCTGTCTTCCTTAATTCCAGTGGATCATGGACCATTGTCAATAGGGCGTCATAATCAAAACTGGCAATTTCTTTCCCCACTACTCCCGTACTATTGTTTAATACAACCAGGGCATATACATGGTCCGGATCAAGTCTCTTCAGGTGATCCCAGTCTGGCTTATTCCCCCTGACCACCGCCTCATAAAGATTCATCTTCCAAGCATATTGGGCTAAATCTGCTGTAGAACACCAGCCCCCAAATCGCAGTGGGTTTATTTCTATAGCTGTAATCTCCTCAGCGGCGATTCTTATTTCGATATGCGCCTGGAAATTTCTGAGCTTAAAAAGGGTGCCCAGATTATTCAGGTAATTCTGAACTGGTTCCAGATATTGCTCCATGATGGATGATGAGGTGATATAAACTCGGTCGTTTACATCATCTCCCGAGGCAAACAGATGTTTCATCATATTTAAAACAACAACCTGTCCCTGCTCATCAAAATAGCAATCCACCGCAAACTCTTCCCCGGGAATCACTTCTTCTATAATGAACGTGGAGTTGTCCAGAACACCCGAAGGATAAATACCATCATAGCTTGAGATCATCAAATCCAACTTTGAAAGGGTGTCCACCCACTGAAACTGATTATCTATTCTTTGCACACCCAAACTAAAAAAACCAATTGATGGTTTCAGGATCACTGGAAATGGAAGCGATGTTGAATTGATACTTGGCAACTCTTGATACGGGCATCCCCTAAAGTAATAGGTTGGATGAATCTGAGCCAAAACATTCCGGAAGCGCACCTTATCCTTCACTTGCCCTATGGTAAGTGCGAGCTGGCTTGATGGAAATTGTGTTAGAATCCAATCCAGAGCATTTTCTGAATTTGTAAAAAACTGAATCGTCCTATCAGTGCTAAAGGCGTTTATAGCCTCAAGCTCAGAGATATAATTTATTTTATATCCAGCTAACACCTTTTCAGCATAAGCGGTTTGGATAACTGTAATATTAAGATCTTGAAGTGTTTTTTTCAGGTATTGAGAAACAAAGGGCGCATCGATTAAAAACATGGGGAATGGTCTTGATGATATATTAATGAATTTGGCTGTAGCTACTGTTGGGACTTTAATAGACCTGTTCAAGAATCTCTATTTCAACATTACCCAGGACAGGAATGAGATTCGTCAGATTCTCAAAATCACCTTCAACCAATGCGATGTGTGTGGCATCAGCAGGAAATTGATTCAGGCTGGGGTCCACATCTACCCACTCACCGTCTATGGCTACTACCGGCCAGGCGTGGAACAGGAAGCGTCCCTGGAGATAAACCAATCCAATATGAATCTTTGTAGGAACACCTGCAGCACGACTAAGGGCCGTAAAGAGCGTGGTATGTTCAGTACAGTCACCAACACCTTTATTTAGAATGTCCACGGCTCCAGAGATACTTGCTACTGGCTTTTTATCCAGATAGTTGTAGACCCATTGGGTCAGGGTGTGACTAATGGCGATGGCTTGACTCTCACCAGCCAAAATCAGATTCGCCTTTTCACGAATTTGCTCATGATCACTCTGGACCATATCGGAGGCTCTTAGATTGAGCTCTATTTCGTTTGGGTTCAAAGGGGTGGTAGCTTGACTCAAAGATACCACTAAAGGATCTACGCTTATAATTTTCTGCCTTTCCGATGATAAACCTGCCAAAACGTCTGACGTGACGCCAGAGAGGCCAATTTTTAACTCCTTTAATTTCTTTGATTTGGAGATGGGATAGCTCGGTATGACAGCAAAACCATTTAATAAATCAACCTGACCTGCCTCTGATTTTGCCAAAGCCAATTCCGGAGTGGTTCTCTCCATCATCATCCCCATGATGGTTTCTTCCTTGTAAGTAATACCATTGTCATCTAGCCACATGATGGAGGGTATGCTCTTAAACTCAATCCGCAGCTTGTTAAGCAAATGTTTCTCACCAGCAACGCTAATGATCTCTTTACCCTCATGGGTGATCATCACATCGGCCATTTCATTGGACATGGCGTCATAGGCTGGCACTCTGATGGTTTGACCCTCTAAGATGCCCTTGCTGGCGACCATGGGCTGAATGGCACTATAAGTATAGAGGTCTTTGGGCACCGTGATTTCAGTTCGGTTGGTATCCCCACCTTGAATGAATTCTAACTCCATGGTCGTGCCGTACTTCTGCCCCTGAACATGGGTGGAATACTGATCAGACAGCATCCAGAAACTGAAAGCTTCCAGCCTGAAGGATGTGTCCATAACGGCTGTGTTTTCAAGGTGAATTTCTGACTCCAGGCCACCAAACACCACATTCAAGTTACTTGAACTTTTGATGGTGTAGCCATTGGCTCCCTGGTTTTCTATAGAATAAACGGTATGTCCCATTTTTTTGCCATCGAGATAAATATTCATCCACTCCGACTCGCTGGGAAGTTCGCGCAGCCCTGAGGCCAGGGAGAGATAGGAGCCAGAACCTCCATCGAAGTAAGTCATATAGAAAAGTCGGCCAAACAGAAAAAGCCAGACCATGGCAAGTGAGATGAGATAAATTCTTTTCTTCATTGAAACCTTCTAAAGTGGCCTTTCATTCATAGCGTATCAAACTTGATCTGATAGAGAAATATTTGTTTTCTCCTGGCATATTGGGCACAAATTTAGGCGTGAATCTAAATATTGGAAGGTTTTCGTCTCCAAAGGTTCTAAACAATTCATGAAGACCGAGACCCCCTTAAGAACTTTAAAGTACCCTTGAGAAGGATACCGCATGAAATCGGTAGCCAAAACAATAGAGGAATATATAAACGGTTTACCCGGTGATAGAGCAGCACAAATCACCCAGGTAAGAAGGACCATCCTTGACAACCTGCCTGATGGTTATGAGGAAGTCATCAATTGGGGTATGATCACCTATCAGGTACCCCTCAGTATTTATCTAGACACATATAACAAGCAACCGCTCATGTACGCTGCCCTGGCATCTCAAAAAAATCACATGGCGATATATCTTTCTGGGATATACATGTTTGAAAGCAAGCAAAAGGCTTTTCATGAGGCATATAAAGAAACCGGCAAGCGAATGGATATTGGAAAGTCTTGTGTTAGATTCCGAAAACTGGATGATCTGCCGCTGGATTTGATTGGGAGGACAATCGCCTCTTTGTCTCTCTCAGCTTTTGTGGAACATGTGAAGCAAATCCAATCATCCGGGAAGCGCCGAACGAAATAGACAGTCAAGGTTTTATACTCAGATTGTTAAATCCTGAAAAGTTTACTCCACTATAGGACAGGCCACAAAATGATCCTTTGCCTGCTCTTTAAACTCTGGTTTTGATTCTGCACAAGCAGGTTGAGCAATAGGGCAGCGTGTCCTGAAGGCACAGCCACTCGGTTTATTCAGAGGGGTTGGAACATCGCCTTCCAGCACAATTCTTTTACGGTTTTTGCGACTGGGGTCAGGTAATGGAACCGCTGATAGCAGTGCTTTGCTATAAGGATGTCGGGGTTGATGATATACATCCTGGGCATTTCCATATTCGGCCATATCTCCCAGATACATTACAGCAATTTTATCAGAAATATGTTCTACGACAGAGAGATCGTGGGCAATAAACAGGTAGGATACATCAAATTCATCCTGAAGATCCATCATCAAATTGATAACCTGGGCTTGAATCGAAACATCCAGTGCTGAGACCGGCTCATCACAGATAATCAGATCTGGATTTGTGGCCAGGGCGCGAGCAATTCCCACACGCTGTCGTTGACCGCCAGAAAACTCATGAGGATAACGTCGGGCCTGCTCTGGTTGTAGTCCAACTTTGTCCAACAACCACCCAACACGTTCGGTTTGTTCCTTATTCGTCATATTGGTATGGAGCTGAAGGGGCTCGCTGATGATTTGGGCTACCGTCATACGTGGATTCAATGAGGCGTAGGGATCTTGAAAAATCATTTGAACCCTTGAGCGATATTTCCTCACTTCACTGGAGCTTAATCTGGCAAAATCCACCACCTCATCACCAAAGTGATATTCAATGCTGCCACCGATTTCAACATCTGGTGCCACATGGCGCAGAATGTTTATCATGGCTCTGCCAACCGTGGTTTTACCACAACCTGATTCACCAACCATGCCGACAATCTGTTTGCGATCAATTGAAAAGTTAATTCCATCCACGGCCTTGACTGTAGCTACTCGCTTTGAAAAGATACCGCCATGTACTGGAAAGTGGACGGACAGATTTTTTACGTCTACCAGAGTGTTCTTGCTCATGCTGACACCTGCTCTTCCTGGGTCACAAAACAGCGCACAAAATGACCTGAGGTTATCTCCTGAAGTGGTGGTTCTTCTGTATCACATTTATCTAATTTTACGGTACAACGCGTACAATATTTACACCCAATGGGTAAATTAAGAATATTGGGAACCATACCGGGAATCGTTTCCAGGCGCTCCCGTTTAGAATTCTTGTCTGGCCTGGGTATTGAACCCAGCAATCCATGCGTATAGGGGTGCAGTGGCTTACTAAACAGGTCATTTACCTCAGCTACCTCCTGAATAACCCCGCCATACATCACAATAACCCGTTCACAGGTCTCAGCTACAACAGCCAGATCATGAGTGATTAAAACCACAGCAGCTTCAGTATTGTTTTTCTTAAGGTCCAACATCAAATCCAGGATTTGGGCCTGAATGGTTACGTCAAGAGCTGTGGTTGGTTCGTCAGCAATCAGCAAAGAAGGATTTTTTGCCAATGCCATGGCGATCATGACGCGCTGGCGCATACCTCCTGAAAACTGGTGGGGATAGTCACCTATCCGTCGCTCTGCATCGGGGATACCGACAGTGTCCAATAGCTTAACAGCAGCATTAAAAAGATCCTGGTGGCGCGTTTTAAACTCATCGCTAATCAACTTTTCTATGCCGATTATCAAATAAGCAATCCCTGTTGGTACCAGTGCACCGACAATAAAACTAATCAACATTGCAAGCGGGTCAAAACTCCACCCGGCAGCCAGTTGCGAAAAGAAGAGAACAACCACTGCAAAAATGCCAGATACTTGTGCCCGACCTTTAACAGAATAGCTTTTCAAGTTCTTGGCCCGACTCACAAACCAGGCTTTCAGGGAGTCTCTCAAGCTAGTGGGCCTAATGGCTTCCATCGTTTGCATACCAATATTGAAAACTGGATTTAAGGATGTCATGGGTTCCTGGAAAATCATGGCGATTTCAGACCCGCGAATATCCCACATGCGACTATAGATGTTTTGTCTGAACTCTGCCATGGCAACATTCCTGGGTGAGTTGTAAAAAAGATGGACCATAACAGACAGATCTATGACAAGTGACAAAATGCCCCAGGCCAACCCACTTATTGGCAAAAGAATGTGGATGAGCATCCAGACACAAAAGAAGATGCCAGCAGCGGTGTTACGTTTCTCTTCAGGCAGTTTCGGGAAGTATTTGTACTTGGCAACTTCTCTTACGCGGGCCAGATCATCAGCATCAAAAATCTTCTGCCCTTTAAAAATAATCTCGCCGTCTGAAACTTCTCCTGGAGGATTGGGTATGAGTTGAATCAAGGAGAGCACGGAAACCGATTTACCTGAACCTGATTCTCCTACGATGCCCAGTGTCTCACCTTCGTAGATATCAAAACTGACACCATCGACTGCTTTGGCCCATTCTCCACCAACTTTGAATCGGGTTTTAAGCCCTTTGACTTCTACCAGTTTTTCCCGACTCATCGTAACCTCGAATATACTTTGGGGTCAAAAGCTTCGCGTACAGCCTCCCCGATAAAGACAACCATTATCAATGTTGAAAAGAGAGCCGAAATTGGGGCAAAGACCATCCAGGCTTTAGTAATGTTTTGAAGGCCAACATCTAACATCTGGCCCCAGCTGGGCGTCGGTGGTGGCATTCCAAACCCGAGATAGTCAAGACTCACCAATGCTGAGATTCCACCAACAATAGCAAAAGGGAAAAAGGTGATGATCGGTACCATGGCATTGGGAAGAATGTGCTTAAACATCACTTTGAAGTTTGTCTGTCCCATGGACAGGGCTGCCGCAACATAATCCTTGGATTTTTCGCGGTAAAATTCTGCCCGCATGAGATAGGTCATGCCAATCCAGTTGACGATGGTGTAGATGAAAATCAACAAGAAGAAGGAAGGACGAATGATGGAGCTGATAATAATGATTACAAACAACATGGGCAGACTGGACCAGATTTCGATTATTCGTTGAAAGAAGAGGTCAAACCTCCCGCCAAAGTAGCCCATACTCCCGCCAATAATTACACCGATGATGTAGTTCAGGATGGTGAGAACCAGGGCAAATGAGATGGAGATGTTGAAGGCATAACATAGCCTGGCAAAGACATCTCGTCCTGTGTTGTCAGTACCCAGCCAATGTGTATTGGAAGGGGGGTCATACATTTTATTTCCAGCAACCGTTATGTCTTCGAATGGGCTGTATGGATAGATGGGCATAATTACCCAGTTTTCACTGTTTTCAGATTCCCATGTAGCCTGGAGTTCTCTATAAATGGTCTCACCGGGGACGTCTTGCCCAAATTCTGAACCAGCATAGTATCCTGAGATAATTGGAAAATACATCTCGTCCTCATAGCTGAGTACCAGGGCGCGATTATTAACAAGCAGGGGTAAAAACCACGATAGGATATACAGGATAACCAAGAGGACGAATGAATAGTATCCCCTTTTCAAGGTTTTGAATTTAAGCCAACGCTTCTTTAGAATGGAAAGGGATATTTCTTGTTGTTCAGGCATTTTCTTACTTTCCATCTCTATTTAAATCTGATTCTTGGGTCAACGGTTGCCAGTGCAATATCAGACAGGATATTGGACACAAGTCGGATCACCACCACAATCACCAAAAAGCCCAGAGTGATGGGGTAATCTCGATCAAGAATGGCCTGGAATCCCATTTTTCCAAAACCATCAATATTGAAGACTTTTTCGATGAGGTAGGATCCGGCGATAACCACTCCAATAACTCCACCGATACCAGAGGCTATTGGAATGATCGAGTTACGAATAGCGTGAACCCAAATCACCCTTTTTTCCTGTAGCCCTTTGGCAAAAGCTGTACGGATATAATCCTGTGAAATATTCTCGAGGAGACTGTTTTTCATAAGAATGGTCAAACCAGCAAAACTACTGATTGACCAGGCGATAATAGGTAAGACCATATGCCAGAGTTGATCTTTTATCTTCCCCCAGAGTGACAAAGTCTCCCAAATTTCTGTCGGTGATCGAAATCCTCCCAGGGGAAAAATATCCCAGAACGAGCCTCCACCCAATAATACCAGCAAAACCATACCCAAAGCATATCCTGGAATGGAATAGGCTGCAAAAACAACCACGCTGGAAAGAAAATCAAAGGCTGACCCATGATTGAGGGCCTTCCGAATTCCCAGCGGAATACAGACTATATAGGACAAGAATAATCCGGTAAGCCCAAAAAACATGGAAACTTTAAAGCGAGGGGCCATTACTTCAGAAACAGGTTGATCATAGGTATAGGATGTACCCAGGTTTCCTGTGAGAATACCTGAGAACTCTGTTTGAAAGATGGTGGCGACCACGTTGTCATCTTTGGAGGCTTCTTTGTCTATAGCCCCTTTCCATATATCACTGGTAATTCCGGCCTTATCATAAACACCGACCTGCTCTCCTTCAAGACGCAGAGTCATATAGGTCCCACGGCCGACGTTTTTACTCACTTCTTTTACATCCCCGCTAAATTTTACTTCACGATGTTTGATCTCACGGGGCCAGACACCCAGCCAGATCAGATATCTCTGATAAACCGGTTTGTCAAATCCATAGAAACGTCTTAATTCTCGAAGTGCAGACTCAGGGAGCACGGAACTCCCACCACTCATAATATCACCCACGCTTCCTACAGATTCTCCTTGTTGCATGGCGCCTGCCTGCAATTGCTGGATAGTCCGCTCCAGGGGGCCACCAGGTGCCATCTGCAGGATGACAAAGATGAGTATGGTTGACCCCAGAAAGGTGGGGATCATCAGTAAAATACGGCGTATAAAGTATGTCGTCATGAGATAAGTAACCGATACATATGGATCAAATTAGGTCATAGCGAGGAGGTAAGCGGTGTAGCAATCTCACATCCGAGATCGCCACCCCCGTCAGCAATGACGGGGTCGCGATGACAGTTAGTTATTTTTATATTAATTTGCGTTAGCTTTTAAATACTCAGGCCAGTACATGACATCAATCTCACCCTTGGATAAGTCACTTCCGTTGGCCATCGCCTCTTCAAGTGCTTTTCCTTTATCATCTTCAAACCACCAGTGTGTGAATACCGTGCGATAATCGCCTGTATAACGACCAACCATATATTCTGGATAACCGAATTTATCCCAGAAGAGCACGCGCTGATAGTTTCTGGCGATACCCCAGGCAGCTGGATGTATACCAGAGTATATCCCATCAATTTCGCGAATGATTTCTACACGACGAGCCTGGTCAAAGGTGACATCATATTCTTCAAGCAATTCGTCAACCCGAGCGTTTTTAAACCCACCAATGTTGTTATTGTTGTTCTGGTCAGCCAGGGAAGAATGCAGTGACGTTTCTGGGTTTGGAAATACCAGACCTGTCCAGTTCTGCATGAAAAGTGTGAAATTACGTTCCATGAGATTTTTCCAATTGGCATTGCCATCGATGTATTTGATCTGCATATCGATGCCATACTCTTTCATCATCTGCTGGACGGGAGTAACCATGTAATCCACACCCTTCATGATGGCGATCTCAAAGCGTAGAATCCGACCATCTTCATGAACCAACCAACCCTCGTCGTTGCGGGAAGTATATCCGGCCGCTTTCAATAACTCGACAGCCTTTTCCGGGGAATAAACTACTTTTTCGTTATTGGGATTTTCATAAACGGAACCTGAATACATTGAGTTCATCATAGAGTATTCACTGTAATACATCTCTTCATTCATCTTTTCACGATTGTAGAGATAGGTAAACGCCATGCGAACCCGCTTATCATCAAAGGGCCATTTACGCATATTAAACGCGTAACCTGAGGTTCCCGTTGGTCTTTCTGAATAAATTTTATGTTTCTGAATCCAACCTTTTTGAATGGATTCAAAATCAGTTTCTTCAATCCATTCACGTGCAGCTGCCACCGTGTAAAAATCAGCTTCACCCTTTTTAAATTTTTCAAATATGAGTGGATTGTTATCCTTAACAACAATGAACTTTATTTTGTCAAAGTTGGAGGTGTATTTATTGGCGGGATCTTCCATGCCCCAATAGTCAGTACGACGTGTTAGAGTAAAGGATTCCTGATTAATAATATCTTTTTCCTTGATCTCATAAGGTCCAGTACCGGGTAACATTTTAAATTGGTATTCTTTAAGATACTCTGTACCGTCTACCTGATTCAGATAATATGAAGGAAGAATGGACATGCCACCAAAATAGAGAAAATTTCTCCAGCTTAATTCTTTCGCCACAACAGAAACAATATATTTCCCTTCCACAACTGGACGTTCAAATTTCCCGAAGACCAACTGGTCAGAAGGTGACAAAATCGTTTCGTCCATATGAAGATCCCAGGTAGCCACAATATCTTCAGCAATAACCTCACGACCATCTGACCAGCGTGCATCTGGATTGATGCGAAACCAGAATTTCATTTTGTCATCTGAGATCTTCCAGTGTGTTGCCAGAGCAGGGATAAACTCGAGGGTTAAGGGGTGTGTGCCGACCAAACTTTCGTAACAGAGACCAGCAATCGTGCTGTTTTCAACATAATTGGCGTTTTGACCTTCTGTGCGCATGGTTGCAGGGAAGCGCGTGGTGATATGACGAAAGAGTCCGCCTTTTTTGGCACGAGGATCACCAAAGAAAATTTGTTCTTCGGGTTTCATTTCATAAGTAGAGTAGCCTAATTCATCTGCCAGTTTTTCAAATCCATAACCACCTGCTTCAGCAAGTGTGGCCATATCTTTTACGCTGGCACTGTTGTCATTTCCTGCAGTCTCTGCCGCTTGTTTATCGCCACCACCACATGACCAAAACACAAGGGAAACAGCGAGAATTAACAGAACAAAAATCTGATTACGTTTCATGTGAACACCTTCATTTATGTTTGATATTTACTAGATGTTTATTGCTACTCATTTGAGCATCCAACATACATTTATTATGTCATTTTCGCTACCCTTTGATATGAAGTTTTCTTGCGTTTTCATAACAACATCCAGGCCACAAGAAGAGCTCCTTGTGTTTACTGACAAGCCTAAATGGATATTTAGAACTACCTATTAAAATACCTGATGAGAATTAATCCGGAAACACCGACAAGCAGTGAAACAAGTAAACGAAAAGAGATCGTCAGGGCTGGTTCTGGAATCGCTTGATAGTCATCATAATTCAAGGCAGCCAGAGTTCCTGGTGTACGCTTTTCTGCCTCCTGGAGGATAAACAGAAAATCCTCAGAGCTGCGATATCTGATGAGAATCTCCGTTCCGGAGGACTGAGCTTGTCGGGCCAGGGGGTCAGAATAGGAAGCCCTGGATATGCTCTCAGGCCAGGGGTGCGTGGAGGATTTTCCCACAGCATAAAAGCTGGTGATATCGTTCCCCTGCATCATGTTTTCCAAAAAGAGTGACAACCCGGGGTTTTTCTGTGCGAGATCTTTGATTAATGCCTGTTTGTCCTGCTCCGAGAGAGTTCCAGGTGCTTTATTATGCCATACAGTTATAAATGTAAATACAGACAAAATCAACAGGGTTACAAGTATAGTACGGGCGCTACGTCTTATTTTCATTGTGAGTTCACCGAAATCATCGATATCCAGAGTAAGTGGCCTGTCAACTTGAAACCATTATTTATTTTTGATAAAGTGCTGCCGGGAATGCATCACCAGACCCAGCCAGTAAAAAATCAGGACACCGATATTCCAGTTGAAATCAGAGCTACTAATGGAAGGATCCAGTTGTTTGAAATCTGTGATGTTGGTGTTTACAACCAAGGCGATGACTGCAACCAAACCAATAATCAGAATGAGTTTGATGAGGTCTGGCTCCATTTTCCTGGCAGTCAGAAAAAAGAGCCCTGCCCACCCAAAAGTTAGAAATGAAATAATCCGATCCTGGTATGGATAGGAGGGTACGTTATAATAAACAAAAAGACCTGGAATTTTGCTTCCAAGTGCGTGGGCTATTGCCACCCCCAAAAAATATAGAGCCCCGGCATAAAGGAGAAATTTCAGGATTTGATCCTGGCTCAGCTTTTTCACTTTTTGACTTCCAAATAATCTTTAAACCAAGCTACAGTTTCTTTGATGGCCACCTCGTGACTGGTAACCTCAGCTCCAAAAGCAGCTTCAAATTTTGAGTGGTCAACGACATAAGCCTCTTCCCAGGTATACATCATTTCTTTGGTTTCTTTGATCATGGGGCTGAAAAATCCAAGTATGGAGATCATCGTATTACCGGCTACGCGAATCTTGACTTTTTCATCCAGTTCTGCTTCAACCAGTTTGAGCATGTCCCGGGTAGAAACTGTAGGGGCATTTGGTGTGTGCCAGGCTTCGCCAAAAGCTGAATCATTACTGCCTAGAGTTACCAGTCCTTTTGCAAAATCCTTGATATAGCTGAAGGTGTGTGGCAGGTCAATATCTCCCAGGAGATTGGCAGTTTTGCTTGCAAAAGCTGGCTTAAAAAACATCTCACCCAGAACGGCATTCAACGTGTGAGGGCCGTAGAAATCGGCAGCCCGTCCGATGGTAACCAGATTATCCTCCCGCTCATGAGCAGCCATAAACTGACGTGCTACAAACTCCCTGGTGCGACCTTTGTGACCCGTTGCATCATGGGCCACTATTTCGCTAATGCGTGTTCCCTGTGTAGATCCATATAAATATAGATTGTCACCAAAAATCACCTTTGCCTCTGTTCTGGCAACCCCTTTGAGAAAGCCAATTGCCAGAGGTGGAAAAAGGTCGGGCCAATTGGTATAGGGTGGCATGGCACAAAAATAGACTGCATCCATGTCCTTACAGACTTTGGCCACTTCATCAGGTTCGGTAGCATCGCAGGCATGAATTTTAACTTTGTCTGGTAAGGCTTTATTAATTTTGCCACTGCGACTGGCCAGAGCAACAGTGTCACCTTTTTCCAGCAAGGTCTGCATGACCCACCAAGCCAGGGGACCGGTTCCAAATACCATGTTTTTCATACAAACTCCTTCATCAGATTCCCCCTGAATTATTGTGCCGCTCTAGTTAGTGGATTGCTTGTGAAAATGGGTGAGTCCATATCCAAGTGCAATGAGGAATATGGGACCGCCATAGGTCATCAGTATGGCTTTTGCGGCTTGCCAGCCCGTTTCAGCATCCACATAATAGTCTATACCTGCTCCGAAAAATGCGGCAACACTGATTATTAGCGTACCAATGGCTACTGAATGAGCCAGTTTATTCGAGCGCATCATGGTAAAGGGGCCAGGATTATTGTTCATTCTAAAAACCAGATATGCCGCTGCCAAAATCATATATGGAATCACCAGGCTCAGAGCAGTCAAGTCGGTAATCAGCCGGAAAAAGGCATCTATAGATTCTAAACCGATCAAGGGGATTGCGATGAGAACAATCACCACACCTGCCTGGATCCATAGGGCATGACTCAGCCCACCATCAGTGTTTTTTCGGGTTAATATCTCCGGGAATGTTCCTTCCGGAACCTCTGAAAACATGGCTCGCAAAGGCGATTCTATCCAGACGACATAAGCCGCCACAGAGGTTACCAGGAAAATCATCGCGAACAAACGTACCACCAGCTCTCCATTGATACCCAAGCTCTCAGCCAGCAGTTTGTGGACCACAAAAATAGCGTCTTTTAAGCCGGCTTCAGACAATTCTGCTGGAGAAGCCACCAGGCTCACCGCAAAGGATCCCAGGATATAAGCCCCACCCACCAGCATGGTCGCCATGATAACGCCCCTGGGGAAATTTCGCACGGGATTATCAACCTTATCAATGTAGGTACCTGCTACTTCGGCTCCAGAAACCGCCAGGAGCAACCAGGAGAAGGTGGCAAAGTAGCTGGTTGAAAAATCCGGCATCATGCTTTCCATGGAAAACTCTGTTGCTGAGGGTGTACCTTTTAAATAGGCCAGAAAAGCAAAAACAATAAAGCCACCCGTCACGGTAAGGGTCAACTTTCCACCCAGATTGCTCAATTTGGAAAACGATTTGACTCCCCAACTGGCGATCCAGGTCAGTATGAGACACAATAAGATGGAATAGTAAGGAAGCAGGCTCACATTGGCATCTGTAAAACGATTTTCTCCAAACAGGGCCCATGAGGCCATGACAGGGATGCGGGCAAAGACAAACTGTAGATAGAATAAATTCGAAATAAAATATGACCAGGTACCAAAAAAGGCCCAACGATGGCCCAGACTGAACGCAATCCAACTGTAAATTCCACCACGCTTATTTTCGTTAACCGAGGCCAGTTCGGCAATGATGGCTGTAAGAGGTAAAAAATAAAATATACAGACTATTACCCAGGAAGGGATAGCTGCTGGTCCAAGGGCGACGCCATTGGTTGTGATGTTATTAAAACCAAAGGTCGGGACAAAGATCAACATGACCAGTGTCCAGAGAGAAAGTCCTTTTGTGGTTTTAGACAGTTTCAAACTGATGCTTAACCCTCTTGTGAATTTTTCTTATAGACGACGCCTCTATCTTTGAGATAATTAAAAACGGTCTCCAAACAGCCCGATGTTTCACCAACAAACTCAGGTGGACTAATCCCAACCCGGTCATATTGGCCATCCAAGACAAGCTGGGTGACAGCCGTACAGGTATACCCTGTGGTTCTGGCCATGGATGATGTTTTGGTCGCGGGATCATAGCGATCTAGTAATTCGTATTTATGCCTGAATGCCTTGCCATTATCCAGACCCTCAACAATGACATTCATGATGGTGAATTCCTCTTCCTCTTCTCCAAGCTTCCATTTTGGAAAAAGTAGTGCCGTTGTTAAATCGAGCGGTCGGATACTTTGATCACCAATTTGCATATGCTTCTCCCCAAAAAATCCGGTTTCACGGAGTACGCGCATGAGTGCGATGTGTCCTGGATAACGCAGGGTCTTTTCAATCATATTGGGAATTTTCATGGTCCGCACCAAACTTCTCAAGCCATCGGTGTTGAAGGCTTCCAGTGTTCCCACGCCCGGGAAATCAATCAGCTCAGGTTCAGATAGAGCCACTCTTTCAACCAACTCACCATTTTCAACGATACGGGAAGGTCTGGTGTATTCTGCAATAACATCAATGGGTGAAAAAGGCGCCTTGTATTCGTAGGGCCAGCTTCGCTCCCTTGGTAATCCACCTACATAACAGGTG
Source organism: Fidelibacterota bacterium (assembly GCA_018650445.1). Lineage (GTDB taxonomy): Bacteria > Fidelibacterota > UBA8477 > UBA8477 > JABMPR01 > JABMPR01. Next base: position 150,526 of record JABIFX010000208.1, on the reverse strand, counting down.
TAATCCCTGACGTTCATCTCTTTATGGTAGGAGCCTAAAATAATATTGCTCATGCCAGGCGCTACCCCAGCATCCATTACAGCAATCACGCCTTTAGCTTTTGCCAGAGCATCCAATTCAAAAGGATCCTCTGAGAAAAAGGAAATATCAACAATGTTCTTACCTGCTCTGATAACAGTTTCAAGGGTTCTGAAGCCCATAAATCCGGGGACAGCTCCAACAACGATATCCGCATCAGCTATCACATGGGTAACGGCGGAAGCGTCTCCCAGATCAGCTTGGGTTGTTGTTAAATTTGAATGGTTTCCCAGCAGGGCAAGCGCCTGTTGGTCTCGATCAACTGAAAGGACATCATTTTGCTGACTCAAATCTATAGCCATGGCCCGTCCAACCATGCCTGCACCTAATACGACAACTTTTTTGCGCATGTCTAAAATCCTGCTTTTTTTTACCCCGGCTTGTGCCACGATCGGGAATTATTTAGCCATCCGAAACATATAGGACTAGATGACTTTGGAATGAGTATCCAAACGTCTGGTTAGACAAGGGAAAGCTTTTATGGAAGCAAAATCAGTTCGTGAAAAATTTGGCTTGATCCACTAATTCCCGGTATTCAGTATTTGGATTAATTTCAAATGCTAATTGCGCTTCTAGAATTGCCAGCCTTGGTTTTTTCTGAAGCAGGTAAATTTTTGCCAGCAGGGCATGACTGTAATGATCATTCTGGTCCGTGATTAATGCCTGATCACACTGTTGTCTTGCAGCATCCAACCAGGAGAGGCTTTCAGATCTAGCCAGATCAATATATAATTCAGCCAGGTGGTGTCTTCCCTCAATGACCTGGGGGAAATGATAGAGATAGTTTTGCAGTACTTTGACAGCCTCTTTCTGATCCTGGTCCTTCATCATGAATTCGACATAGGCATCCCATACAGATTTATCCTTGGAGGACAGCTTGACAGCCAGAGCATAATTTTCTAGAATATCTTTATCTTCGGTGGCAGTTTTTTCCTGGGCCATTGCAAGAGCACCATAGGCAGCACCTTCCATGGGTTCACTCTTAACTGCTTCTTCCAGCAGTTCAATTGAGGCAGCCGTCTTTCCAGAATTTTTCAGTGTCCTGGCCTTGCCAACAGTGGCTTGATAGTTGGCTGAATCAAGCTCAAGTGCCTTATCAAAGTGAGTCAGGGCCTGTTCATATAGATCTTTATCGTTAAGAATGTATCCCATGCTGATCTGGGCATCAACATCATCACCATTGGCCTGAACAGCCATACGGTAATATTGGTAAGCATTTTCCATGCTACCACTCTGATGATAGATTTCTCCAATATATCTCAATATTTGAGCTGAGTCAGCCTGTGCATCCAAACCACGTTTACACTGATTCACCGCATCAGTAAGATTGTTGTCCTCAAAGAACAGACGGGCGGCAAATAAATATGCTTCCGTGTACTCGGGACTGGATTGTTGAATTTCCAGGAGATAGTTCAGGGCTTTTTGACGTGAGCCCAGCGCTGCCTCAGTTTCAGCTTTTGAGTAGAGTACATCAGGATCTGCACTGCATGCAGTTAGAATAAACATACCAAGAATTGTAAGAATGAGCCCGCGTTTCAGCCTCATAGTGTCTCTCCTAAACCAATTGGAAAAAATTAACTTGAGCTACATGTTCAGCAAGGGTTATTTGTTGAAGACATTCATTGTCGGGCTTCGCTAACAAGTACTGTGATCTTTAATTGGTCCATCTGGTATTCATCAATTCACCATCAGAGATTGTTCCAAATAATACTCTTCCCCACCGCTGGTCCAATTCAGCTTAATTCGCCATAGTCCAGGATCCAGATCCGGAAGTCCAATGGTCTGAAGACTGTCACCTACCAATATCAGGTGAGACAACCGATCCTTATGTAGATCAGCCGGACGAAAGAGCAGCACCTCCCCTTCTGTGGGTGTATGCCCCAGAGCCAGGGGAAATTTCAAATCCAGAATTTGAGTGGTTTGATGGTAAGTAAGAATGGGTTTGAAAGGGAGGGCTTGCGTTCTGGCTACCCGCCTAATCTGTTGTTCAAAAACCACATCCTTCTCGTAGTAGTTATCATAAACCAGCTCAACATCATCTTGAAAAGTCCAGATGGCAAATCCTACAAAAAATGCAATAAAGATCACTATTGTCGCTGTGAGACCCCACATCCAGAGTCTACCAGCTTTCTCCTGGTCCGCCATTACTTCCTCGGTCCCATAAATGAGGTTTTTACTATTTCCAACAAACGGTCATTACTAAACACTGCAATCTTTAATTTAGCTTCTGTACCATCCAGTAAATCTCCTGATAAGTCAACCCAAAAGGCGCCCTCTGTTTTGTCCTGACCATTGATTTTTAAATCGGCACCTACCATGGTCAAAGTTCCTTCAGGCTCAAGTAATTCAAGTCGGATAGGTAAATCATCAAAGGTTTTGTTCAGCACTTTAATCGTATACAAATTTGTAAAGTGATTATTCTCCACTTCCTGATACATGGTACCATATGAACGCAGGATGGTTGATTCAACATCGGAACGGGTTACAAGCACAATGAAAAAGAAAATCACAAGAGCAACTAAAACGACAGAATAGCCAATATTGCGGAAATTCATACCAGGCGTTTCCCTGGTACGAATCCCATTAAATGAATCATAGCGAATCAAACCGCGCGGCTTCTTAACCCTGTCCATTACGGTATCGCAAGCATCAATACAGGCTGTACAATTGACGCATTCCAACTGAGTGCCATTACGAATATCAATCCCTGTGGGACAAATTTCGACACACTGATTACAATCAATACAATCACCCAGATCTTCTTCGCTATTTTTTTGAGGTCTACCACGTTTTTCACCCCGGGTAAAATCATAGGCTACAACGATTGATTTATCATCGAGAAGCACTGACTGCAAGCGTCCATAAGGGCAAATCTGGGTGCAAATCTGTTCCCGGAAAAAGGCGTAGATGTAGTAGAAAATGGTGGTAAAAATAACCATGATGGAAAAACCGCCAACATGCTCTGAAACCGGCGAGGTAATGATCTGGAATAGTTCATCCTTGCCAATGATGTAAGCCAGAAACGTGTTACCAATAATGAAGGATAGAATCCAGAAAATACCGTGTTTCAGGACCCGCTTGAAAATCTTTGCGGCATTCCAATCCTGGGCCTTGAGTTTTCGCTGTTTGTTGGCATTGCCATCAATGAGATATTCGATTTTGCGAAAGACCATTTCCATAAAGATGGTTTGTGGACAGGCCCACCCACAAAAAAGTCGCCCGAAAATGACCGTAAAGAGGAGAATGCCCACCACAAAGGCCAGGGTAGCCAAGACAAAAATGAAACTATCCTGGGGCCAGAAAGCCATACCAAGAATGATAAATTTCCCCTCAATAATATTGAGGAGGAGAAAAGGGCGACCGTTAATCGTTACAAACGGTACACTGAACATGATGAGGAGGAGGAGATACGAGAACCAGGTTCTGGCATTGTAGAAACGACCAGAAGGTTTACGGGGGAATATCCATTTTCGCTTTCCATCATCACCCATGGAAGCAATTCTATCTCTATATGCTGATGGGGCATCTATGTTGGTAAGATTTCTGGCTGGCTGACCCATTTACTTGCTATCCCCAAGCATTTGATTTCTATATATTAATATGGCAAAAGGAACTCACGACCAGCGTGAGTTCCTTTCCCAGATATTATCTATTTCTTAAACTAACCCTCAAACAGGTCTCCCTGTGGTGCTTTGGGAGCAGCCGGAGTTGTTCCAACCAGCTTTACTTTGATGAAACTGGAAACTTGCAGGATCTGATCGGCTGATAGTGTGGTTTCCCAGGGGATCATGCCCTTGGTGGGCACACCCACTTTAATGATGTTGACAATCGAAGCCATATCCCCACCATGAATCCAGTAATCATCAGTCATATTTGGACCAATGCTTCCACCGCCGTCGTTCAGGTGACAGGTAAAACACTGGGTATCCCAGATCTTTTTCCCTGCTGCCAGGCTAGCCTCATCTGTGAGAGCAGCCATTTCTATGGCAGGAGCTTCCGTGACGGCCTCTTCTTTCTCAACAGGCACTGGTGGTGCTGAAGTACCGCTCCCATAGTCAGCAATAACATCTGGGAAGGCAGCTTTCAGCTTGGCCAATTGGTCAGCATCTGCTTTAGCCATAGTCCGCATCAATTGTTCATCAAAGGGAGCATCAAGTATTTTAGCCATCTCAGCCCGTAAAGCGGGTGTGATTTCTCCATTACTGGCCCAGGGAGAGGAATAGGCTGTAAAAGCTCCACGATCTGCGCCAGCTTCCACATAAGTACCCATTTCCTTTTGATATTCTGCTTCCTGTAAATCACCAAAGAAATGATAATAAGGTACATATATAATTGCTATGATGATTGTGATTATGAATAGAGCTTTCCACCAACCCGGAAGGTCGTTGTCATATTCTTGAATTCCATCATAATCGTGATCAATGAGTTCGTTTGTAACTTTGCCCATTATTTAAGGCCTCCATTGTTTTTATCATCCCCGCTCTCGAGGGGCATCTTGCTCATTTTATCAATGTGTCCCCTCTGCATGGTGACGATCATAACGATCGCGCCCACAAAGACGAGAAAAAACAGGACCAGCGAAAGTCCTTGAAAGAACTGCAGGCCTTCTGCTCCTTGATAAATGCGACTTAACATACGATTTTATTCTTCCCTATTTGGGAAGAATTCCTGTTCCAAGTTTCTGAAGATATGCGATAAGAGCGATAATCTCTTTATCCCAGGATGTTTCAATGCCTGATTCTTTAAGATTGGCAACGATTCCGTCTGCCTGTTTCTTAAGATCATCCAGAGCTATATCCTCATATCCGTCTGCATAAGGAACACCCAGCGTTCTCATGGCGCGAATCTTCTTGTGAAGATCAGCATAATCATTGGATCTTTCTAATAACCAGGGATAGACTGGCATAATCGAACCGGGACTCATTGAGCGAGGATTGTCCATGTGATTGTAATGCCAGGCATCAGGTTTTTTCAACTTGCCAACACCTTCACGATGGAGATCCGGTCCGGTCCGTTTGGAACCCCACAAAAAGGGATGATCATAGACAAATTCACCTGCCTTGGAGTACTCACCATAGCGTTCGGTTTCACTCCTGAAAGGACGAATCATCTGGGAATGACAGTTAAAACAGCCTTCCTTGATGTATATGTCACGACCCTCAAGCTCTAGAGGTGAGTAAGGTGTGACTGTTGAAATGGTGGGAATATTTGATTTCACAACAAACATGGGCACAAATTCCACAATACCACCAATAGCCACAGCAACCAGGGCCAGGGCCAGGAAGTACATGGGTCGGGCTTCCAGCCAACGGTGCTTATGCTCACCAGCTACAGACACGATGGGCTTCAAGGGGGCGGCTTCCATTTCCTGGTCAGGAATTGGAGCTCCGGAACGGGCAGTTTTGACCAGGTTATAAACCATGATCAAGGAACCCGTCAGAAAAAGCGTACCACCAAAGGCTCGTGTCCAGTACATGGGCACCAGCTGTAATACGGTTTCCAAAAAGTTTGGATAGACCAGCAAACCCTCAGGTGTGAATTGTTTCCAGATCAAAGCCTGGGTAATACCAGTCCAGTACATGGGAATGACATAGAAAATGATTCCAAGCGTGGCTAGCCAGAAGTGAACATTAGCTAGTTTGACTGAATATAGTTTGGTATTCCATAAACGAGGAGCCAGCCAATACAACATACCAAAAGTCAATAAACCGTTCCAGCCCAACGCGCCAATGTGGACGTGGGCAATGGTGTAATCGGTGAAGTGTGTGATGGCGTTATAATTTTTCAATGACATCATGGGACCTTCAAAGGTGGACATTCCATAGGCAGAAACAGCCACAACCATGAACTTGAGGATGGGGTCCTGTCGTACTCGATCCCAGGCACCACGCAGAGTGAGGAGACCGTTAAGCATGCCTCCCCATGAAGGAGCTATCAGCATAATAGAGAACACGGTTCCCAGTGTTTGCGCCCAGTCAGGTGTTGACGTATAGAGCAGGTGGTGAGGACCTGCCCAGATATACAGAAAGATGAGAGCCCAGAAATGAATAATCGACAGTCGGTAAGAATAAACGGGTCTCTGAGCAGCTTTCGGCATGAAGTAGTACATCAGACCCAGATAGGGCGTGGTCAGGAAGAAGGCGACAGCGTTGTGACCATACCACCATTGAACCAAGGCATCCTGTACCCCAGCATAAAGTGAATAGCTTTTCCAAAAGCTTACAGGTATTGCAAGAGAATTCACAATATGGAGCATGGCAACTGTGACAAAGGTGGCGATGTAAAACCAAATCGCTACATAAAGATGTTTTTCACGACGTTTAAGAATGGTCCCCATCATGTTCACACCCCAGGCAACCCAGATCAGAGCGATGGCGATATCAATGGGCCATTCCAGCTCTGCGTATTCTTTGGCTGAAGTAAGACCGGCCGGTAGTGTTAATGCAGCTGAGACGATGATACCCTGCCACCCCCAGAAATGCACTTTACTAAGTACATCGGAAAAATTTCGGGCTTTGAGCAATCTTTGTGCTGAGTAGTAATATCCCATGAATATGCCATTGCCAACAAATGCAAAAATTGCAGCGTTGGTGTGCAGGGGACGTAAGCGACCAAAGGTCAACCATGAGGTGCCAAAATTAAAGACCGGCGCTGGTAATTGAAGCGCAATAGTGAGTCCAACCAAAAAGGCTGTCACGCCCCATACAACGGTGGCCCAGAAAAACATTCGCACGATTTTATTATCGTACTGAAATTTTTCCATCTCCATTATTTATTCTCCTCGTTTATTTTTCCCGAGTTAAGACCGGGTTCTGTTTTCTTTGATGTTTTTTTATCTTCAAATAACATACGTACTGAAGGGGTGTATTTGTCGTCAAACTGACCAGATTTAACTGACCAGATATAGGCACCCAAAAAAATCAAAGAGACCGTCAAGCTAAAAGCCATCAGGATAAACATTACATACAAATTAGATACTCACGTTTCATCAATTTAATTTCATCATACGAGCTCGCAAGCTCGTAGTAAATGTAGTAAAAACCACGACAGAAATTGAACTGGCAGGCATGAGAATAGCCGAAACCAGAGGGGATAATTTTCCCGCCACTGCAAAACTAACTCCAACCACATTATATATAATAGAAATCACAAAACTGGCCACAATGACTGAGGTGGTCGCCTTGGACATCTTGATAAAAGTTCCTAACAAATGCAGGTTCTTGCCCGCGAGAATTCCATCACTGGCAGGCGAAAAGGCTGATACATCATCCGTGATGGCAATGCCTACTTCACTGGCTCTCAAGGCACCTGCATCATTAAGACCATCACCTACCATAAGAACATGGGCACCTTCTCCCTGAACTTTGGACACAAAATCCAATTTGTTTTCCGGTGTTTGACGAAACTGCAGGTTTTCCTCGCTTCCAAAGAGATTAACCAGGGTGGCTTTTTCCCGTTCAGTGTCACCAGACAATAGATACAGGCTGAATTGTTTTTTCAAATCGGAGAGGAGTGGTCGTAACCCCTTGCGAAATACATTGGCAATCAGAAATGAGCCCATAACTTCATCATTCATGCTGAGGAAGACCCGGGTTTTCATATCTTCCGCATCACTTGCATCTTCCTGAAGCCCCAACCATTTCGCAGAACCGAGTTTGATGCTGCGACCTTCAATAAAGCCCTGAATACCTTTTCCGGATATTTCTTCAAAATTTTCCACAGAGTGGCCAGCATGAACATCTAGAGCCTGGAAAATTTTCTGGCTCAGGGGATGGGTTGAATGCTGAACGAGAGATTTAACAATTCCCTGGTCTTCCTGAGAAAGTTTGTCCCCTGAAAACTCAATGGTTTCCTGTCGGGACTCTGTTAAAGTGCCGGTTTTGTCCATGATGATGGTATTGATTTTGGAAAGTGCTTCAACCGTGTCGGTATTTTTCACATAGAATCCTTTGCGACCAAAAATACGCATGGCAGTTCCCAGGGCAAAAGGCGAGGACAATGCGAGAGCACAGGGGCAAGCCACAATCAAGACAGCTGTAAATACTTTTATACCTGTAGCCGTATCAATTTGAAGCCAGTACAGGGAGGCGATTATGGCAATGGCTAAAACGCCAAAGGTGAAGTAATGGCTCACCTGATTCACCAGGACATTCAGACGAGAAAAACGCGGCTTGTTGAAGACATCATTGTTCCAAAGTTGGGTAAGATAGCTCTGTGAGGGTTCCTTGATGACCTCTAGCTCAATGGTCGTTCCAGCCTGGCGACCACCTGCATAGATAAAATCACCGGCTTTTTTTGTCACAGGGGTGGACTCTCCGCTGACAAAACTATAATCAATGTAAGCCTCCGTTTTGAGCAGAACAGAATCAGCCGGAATCAACTCCTGGTTTCGCACCACGATACGATCACCTGGTTTCAGCTTTGAAACGGGAACCACAGCTTCCACATTGTTGATCTTCCGGGTAACAGACAGGGGGAAAAATGACTTATAATCTCTTTCAAAAGAAAGGACTTCGTAGGTTTTTTGTTGGAAGAGACGACCAACCAGTAAAAAGAAGACCAGGCCGGTGAAAGAGTCAAGATAACCCACGCCGGTTTGGGTAAGAATTTCCCAGGCTGATCTGAAAAAGAGCATCCCGATACCCAGGGTGATGGGAACATCAATATTGACAGTACGGCTCTTGATGCCAGCCCAGGCAGATAGATAATAATCTTTTGTAGCAAAGAGCAGTACGGGTATAGACAACACCAGGCTGAGATAGCCGAACACTAATTTGAAGGTAGGATCAACTGAACCGACTCGTGAGAGGTATTCAGGGAAACTAAGAATCATGACATTTCCAAAAGCAAAGCCTGCCAGCCCAATCTTCAGATATAATTTCTTCTCTGCTGAGGACTGCTCCCGCTTACCCACCGTATCCAGGCTGACCAGGGGTTCATAACCAAGGGATGAAATGAGTGCAGCGGTTTCACTGAGTTTCATTTCCTCCCGGTTATAGGTTATGGTCACCTGCTTGCGGGGAAAATTTACAATCGAACTATAAATTCGTGGATCCATATCATGGAGTTTTTCTAAGAGCCAGATACATGATGCGCAGTGCATGGTAGGCGTATGGAAGGTAACTTTTTCGGTTTTTCCATCTGAGAAATCAATAATCTGAGGTTTAACAGTTTCATCATCGAGATATTCGAAACGGTCGGAGATCAAATCCTGTTTGGGGGTAATTCCAGGTGTGTCTTCAATAGCATAATAATCACACATCTCATTGGCATTGAGAATTTCAAATACAGTTTTGCAGCCAAGGCAGCAAAAACTCTTGTCCCCAATTGATATGGAGTTGTCCGGGCAAGGTTCACCACAATGGAAGCAACTCAGAGATTCTTCCTGATGTGCCGGCGTAGGACCAGTTGTGTATTTACCGAATTTAATTGCCACTTGGGACCTCGGTATCTTCGGGTTTTAGCGGAATGCCACACATGGCATCAGAACCATCACCAAAACCACTGCCAGCCAGATCAAAATTGACCTGGGCCAGCTCTTTGATTTTTTTACCCCCTAAAATATTCTGGATTGCTTCCTGGGCTTCATGCCAGACCAGATGAACTGCACAGTGATTGGAAAATTGACAGGCCACTTCACCCTGCATACAGACGTTTAAATATATAGGACCTTCAACGGCCTCTATGATTTCCAGTAAAGTTTTATTCTCGGCACCTTCAGCAAGGCGAACGCCACCACCGTTGCCTTGAAAGGAATTGATAAATCCCTTTTTGGCAAATTGTGAAACAATAGTCCTGAGAAACCGCTGTGGGATGTTTTGATTTTCTGCTATTTCACGAGCAGAAACAAGTTGTCCACGATCCCGTCCTGCCAGATAGACCATTAGCCGAACGGCATATTCGCCTTCATTGGTTAAACGGAAAGGCAACTTGCCCTCGTTTCCGCAAACGGATATTTATGTTTTTGAATAAAATATGTCGATCTATTTAGCATGGCTTCAGCACAAAGTAACAATGAACATCTCAAATGCCATGCAAATAGTGATGTTTGAACAAGAAAGGCCTGAATGTGAGGTGGATTTTCCCTGGATACGAATGGTTATAAACGGATAAGCTGCCTACCCCCTTTCTACGTTTTCGCGTGTTCGTCCAGCTCGTGAAATTTGTGTCTAAATACCACAACGCGAGGCTTCAGCACATAAAAAAAGGGCAGGCAAAAGCCTACCCTTTTTCATGCTAAATATGAGACCAGTTAATTTTGATCAAGCCTCAATTTAAAGCCTACCAGGATGGCGGCACTAGGTGACCACTCATTGTCCTTGGTGTATACAATCAAGCTGAGCGGTAAGCCCAGGGTCTTGTTGACATTATATGTATATTTGGTCATGATACTGGGACCCGAAACCTGGAAAACAGCCTCATGGCGTGGATATCGTTTCTCGATGAGGGGAGAAGCATAATCGAGGCGGAAGAAAAGACCTGATTCATCCAGTGAGGCGGCGTCTCCGTTCCTAAATTCCTCTGTTGTATCACCAGATGCCACATTATAGCTACGCTTCTCGTTCTGGAAGCTGACCCGATCATCAATTATCTGACTGTGGTCAACCCGAGCTATTACCGCACCGAGGCGGATCTGCAGGGCCCCAGCAAAAAGACGCTTCTCTTTACCTATAGGGATACCTGAAATAGTGGTGTTAAAACTGAGATTCATCAAACCACCCAGATCGTAGCTATTGATATGTGTACCACTGGCCAGGGCTGCCTCCAGGGATTGGAAAAACAACTCCCCATATAGAACTTTGTATTTAAAGGCTCCAAAGCCACCAATACCGCCGGTGAGGTGATCATCAGCATCATCGGTACCTGCTCGGAAACCCAGAGGAATGGATGGTGATGGAACCTGAATTCCCATCTTGAAGATGGGTGTAATCACGCCAAAGCGGGCAAAGCCGGCTTCACCATAGGGACGACCAAAAAGCTCATTGCCCCATTCAACGGTGATTCCACCAGATTTTCCAAAGAGATAAACCAGACGATCCGTACCAATCTGTAAATCAGTATGGGTCCAAAATGATTCGACTTCCAGATAATCAATTTCTGGCCGATGTTTGGTTGATTCATAGGGTTCAGAAGTATCCAGATGATAATAGGTTTCTTTCTCTGAAATGGTCTGAGCCAAAGTGCTGCCCAACACCCATTTCACCTCCATATTATCGATGACATTGTAACCTTCGGAGATGGTTCCATAGCGAATTTGATAAAGCTGTCTCTGACCCGATTTGGATCTAACAGCAATCACATTATCTGTTGACGCAATGGGGGGCAATTCAGTTTCGTTGAGAGTAATATACTCTTCCACGGCATTCTCAATGAGAAGACGGAAGGGTTCATACTCAACAGTCCAGGCGTCAAAACGGCGGGGATCCAGCATTGGCGGGGCCTTAGGCTGTGCCCAAACCGTGGAGAGTGAGATAAGCAGAGTAAGTGATATCAGGAGCGTTTTGCGAATTGATGTAGTCATTTTCAAATCCTCCTAGAAGTACACTGCTACGGATGGGACAATATAGAAACCTGGCTCCCATTCATATTCAAGAGATGTGGTTGAACCGGGTTCAACATAATTGAAGGTCATTGGACTCCAGAAATAGGTCATATTCAAATTGACTCCCAGCCATTCCGTGATGGTATAGGCCGTGGTAAAGTCAAAACCGCCAAAGCCATTCAAACCAATGTTTAACTGAGCAGCCATTTTGATTCTATTAAAAAAGCGATTGTTCATATCCGAGGCGTATTCTGCCCTGAACAAACCAAACACAGATTCCAAGGGATCGCTCTTGTCCAGCAATCCAAAAGCACCAATACCATCTGAAACACCTGCTTCAGTGTCCAGGACATTACCATAGGCAAATTGCATATAGCTAAAACCTATTTGAAGCCGCAATGACCCCAAAGGCACAAAGCCTGGTTGGTCAGACGTGCTACCAATACGACTGGTAAAGCTATAGTAGAATTGACCTGAAGATGGGTTATAGACCACATTTGAAGGGTTCAAAAATGAGGTCGTATCCGTATTGCCCAGAAAGTTCATATCCTGAAAAGACAGGCTGCCACCAAAATTAGGGGAGTCAAATTTTAGCACACCACCAAAAGTTCCTTCAAGAGGAGAATTACTATTCTTCATCAGATTCATATAGGATGCAGGCAGTGTGACATAAAATTTCAGGACCTCTGTCGCCAGTCCCATATTTAGTGTCCTTGATGCGGCAGCGGGAAAACCCAGATCCTGTCTACCAAACTCGGTAGCAAAGGCAAAATTGGGATTCACACGAATAAAAATCCGAGGAAAGACGGAAATATCAACACGCCGATGAGTCCACCAGAAGGCATCACGCACCTGTTTGTTGCTGCGCTCTTCAAAAACATTGACCACATCACCACGACCACCACCAACGTCAACAGCAGCGAGGTAATCCCAGTTGTATTTGCGACTTTGAATACGGCTAACCATTTCCACATCCATACTATCTAAAACAGTATTGACCAGCTTATTTAAGACGCCGCTACGGCCTTTGGCATAAATGCTTTCCAGGCTGGCATTGCCTTCCACATCGATGCCCACAATCACACGTAATTCATCGGTTTCCTGCACTTCCAATTCGACCATATCATCAATTTCCATGAGGGTATCGATATAGGCTTCCATGAAGCTGCGGCTGAATTCACGATCTTTAACAACCCATTCCAGCTTGCCAGTTTCCTGAAATCCCTGTGCCCACATGGTGGATACAAAGACAAGCATAATAAATGAAGTTATGAGGTTTCGTATTCTCACTGGTCCCTCCTTCTAATCATTTCAAACATATTTTATTGTACTTCTTTCGTTTAGTAATTATAGATAAAAATTTTGCGATATGAAGTAGCACTTTTGTTCTGATCATCTACTCTAAATTTAATTTCCTGAGATTCAACATTGTCGAAAGGTTCCTCCAACTCAACTTCCCAGCGGTAAACCTTGCGACTACCCAGAACCTGAGCTTCTCCCATCTGGCGATTTGATCCAATACCACCCTTCTTTCTGAAGCGACGGATACTATTGTTCTTACCATAAGTAGTGATCTCAAATGTCAGATAATTCCCATCTCGGCCTACTGGATTGATTGAAACCTTGGGCGCCGGTGGCTTGACCACAGTGAGGGAATGGCTCATCCCCTTGACTTCACGTCCATCCACCAATACCTGGAAGGTAATATTGCCTTCTTCGACAAGATCTGGTAATTGGGCAATGGTGCCTGGCACTATACCACCACGCACTGCAGTTCCACCGACCCTAATAGAAGTTTCTGAGGATGGTATGTCTCGTAAAGCACCTTCAAAGATAAAGGGATCACCCACATAGGCTTCGGTGATTGAAGGAACCTTTTGCCAGAGAGGAGGTCTTACCTGGAGCTGGAATTCTACCAGGGACGTTTCCTCGTCCGAGAGTCTGGTTCCCTTGAGGATAATTCGCCCATCCTTGCGACCTCTACCTGAAACCACAGTAACTGGCGTGCCTGTTTCCAGGGTGCCTACCAGATTGGCTCCCTTGGTGGCCGTCAGCTCCAGATCATCTGCATCAACAATACCTCCGATGATCACCCGAACTTCCCAGGGTAGACCTTCGACGATACTGACCTTTGGTCGGTCCACTGTAATAGTGAATGGTGCCTGGATGGCACCACCGGCCGGATCCAGTGTGTTCTGGAATTGTTTTTCCAGGGATATTTCGCCTACATCCGTCATGGCATCCATGATTTTGTGGACGATGGTTTTGTCTGTATATGATTTCTCCAGTTCAGCTTGAACAAGCTGTTCATCAGGCATCACGCTAATATCTGCCGACATACGATATAGAATCTCAGACTTTAGGTCAAAATCTGATTTAGGGATGATGGCAATGAAGGTCTTGTTGTCCGGATCTTGGTTTTTGGGAGCAAGATCATATGATAATTCCTGAAGCCCCAGGTTTTCCGGTGCATCAATGGGATTAAGATGAACGGTTCCCTCAAACGAATCTTTCGAAAAAGCACCCTCAAGAGAGACTTTCAAATTGATGGTGTCCTTGCCATGGATATCCGTGGCATTCCGGATCGTTACAAGATTCTGGATTTTATCTTTAGAAACCTCCAGAAGGATTTTCTTCTGGTTGTCTTTGAAATGTTTTACTTCACCTTCGATGGCAAAGAAGCTGACAATCGTGGCAATATAAATGATAAAATAAACTTCGACACGAGCTTGGAACTTTTTCTTGCGAGCCATGCGGCTACTCCTGTCGGTTTATTTGGCACTCATATTAGCGCTTAACAATCGTTGAATCTCATTGCGCACTCGGATATTTATCTGCTCATCAGCCAGCTCTTTTAAATGCTGATTCAAGTTCTCGCTTTGTTCGGCATTTTTTGCCAGTTTATCAATGAGGACACTGGCCTGTTTGGTAAATTTGTTGATTTCTATGGCAACCTCGGGGACATCAGCTGACTTCACAGCAAACTCTTTCGCTGGAGCTGGACTGCCGTCTGCGGATTCACCGCCACCCTCCATTTCAGAGGCCTCTTCTTCAAGGGTCATCAGAAAGGTTTCTTTTCCTGCCTGATAAATAGTCAAAGCATATAATAGCAGGAGACTAAACTCCACAGCCAGGGCGCCAATGGTAACAAACTCAATAAATCCAAAGCCTTCTTCTGCTACAGAGAGAACGGTTCTCAACCCCGTGACTAAAATCAGAAAAGCTGCTCCAGAATACACCAGAGCCTGTCGACTTGGGTATTGCTCCATAATTGTCTTTTTTCTGGTATATCCCTGTACTTTTGCCATAGCTTTTTCTTCCGTTTTATTCAGTTATAAATGACGACACTAGCAGCAACTATTATACAATACACACAAATTATTGCCTGTTTTAAATAAGTCTTTAAATGTTGCTTAGCAGGCTTGCTTTGTCAAGGAGGATTCTTGTCATCTTTACCTGCTGTATTCTACTTTTGGAGTTCAATATCCAAATACCTCGACTCATAGGTATCCTGTGCTTTAAAATCATATTCAAATTGGGTTTCACCGTTATTCAGGGTAACCATCCGATCAGGCGCTTGAGTAAAGTTGACAGTCTGGCTACCATAAACTACCCTCAATTCCCAATCGGGTAGAGCATGATTCATAGTGAATTCATATAGAAACTTCTGATCAAATACTTTATCCATGGATTTATAGGTGAATCCGAAGGCCAAATTGCTGTTGGATATCTGAAAGACCAACCATTCCCCCTTATCATCTTCCACGATGCCAGCAGGAAGCGTCATGCCAGCACCCGATTTTACCCAGGGATTGGAGGCATTGAATGGCAGTAAACACTCAAAACGCAGGGGCCATTCCAGACCATCCTTTAACTGGCCCTCAATTTTAACATCAAAATTCTTGTAAGCTGGATCAGGACGAATGGTCATACTGAAAGAGCTGAAGGGTGTGTTTTTTGAGGACCACTCATTAAAAGCAAAAATAAAGGGAATGGATATCCAGACTTCTTCGGGTTTACCCTGTCTCGTGGCTGGCTCAAAGAGAGTGCGTTTGATGGCATTGGTTACGATCTGGTCCAATTCAGGATACAGAGGCTCTATCACACGGGTCTGTTTGACCTGACCCTCCACTGAAATGAGGGCGTTAATTATCACCGTCCCTTCAATACCTGCCTCGCGGATGGTTCGAGGATAGTGAATGCGTGCGCTCAGGGTTTCATAACCACCTACTGGCTGAGGTTTAATAAGGTCTACCGGGTCCTTTTCACCAGAAAGCCAGGCACATTGCTGGAGAAGTAGCAGTAAACAAATCGACTTGATCACCGCTATTGGGAATCGATATTTTTGTGCTCGCATACTTCACCTCCCTATGCCATATCTAGATAATTTCGAATATAAGGTCTTGCTTGGTAATAACAATGATTTAGGGCACAGTGGACTGCCCTTCAAGCGGTGTCTACCCAATTGGTTTTATAGAAAGATTACTCAGAAATCAACAGAGATAACAGGCTCTTTCCATCGACTCTATTCAAGGGCTCTACACCGAGGACAGCACCATTGTGGGTGTACTATCCATGGCTGCTACGGAATCTAATTTTCGGTTGCCTTACAAGGCCCTCATCGTTTCAATGTGTTCTCTAAGCTTTTCCAGGGATTGAGCATAATGATCCAGTTTATCGCGCTCCTTGGTAACAACAGCTTCTGGAGCACGATCTACAAAATTTTTATTGGCCAGCTTGCCCTGGACCGAATTTAAAAGGCCTTCCGTGGTGGCAATTTCCTTCTCGAGACGCTCAATTTCCTTGTCCAGATCAATGATCCCTTCAAGGGGAACAAACAATTCCATTTTCTCAACCATTGCAGAGGCAGAAAAACCAGGTTTTTCAACATCGAGACCCAGTGTGATATCATCACAGCGGGTGAGCTTGGCAATAGTCTCACGGGTTTTGGTCAGGATGTCCAGCTGAATCTGGCTATGCACACGCCCCACCAGCTTGATACCATGTGATGGCGGTACATTCATCTCAGAACGAATGGTGCGTACTGCCGTAATCACCTTCTTTAAAAAGTCAGTTTCAATGGCTTCAGCCGGAGCATTAAATGCTTTGATTACCATGGGCCATTCTGCAACGATGAGATCAGGCTCATCAGCCAGTTTGACTTGCTGCCAGATCTCCTCACTCATGAAGGGAGCGTAAGGATGGAGCATCTTCATGATATCCCTGAGCACATAAATGGCTACTGACATGGCTGTCTGCTTCTGAGCTTCTGTCCCATCATACAAACGCATCTTGATCATCTCGATGTACCAGTCACAGAAATCATTCCAGATAAAGTCCCAGAGTGATCGGGCTGTCTCATCAAAGGAGAAGTTCTCGAGTTGCTTGGTAACTTTTGAGATGGTCAAATTGAGACGGTGGAGAATCCAACGATCCGGTAGCTCAAGATCCTGCCATTTCTCAGGATTGAGGTGATCAGACGTGAGCTCAAAATCCTTGTTCATGAGTACAAAACGACTGGCATTCCAGACCTTGTTCATAAAATTACGAGCCACATCTAAACGTTCCTCAGTAAATAGGATATCCTGCCCCTTGGGCGCGATGAGCATGACACCAAAACGCAGGGCGTCAGCTCCATATTTTGCAATCAGGTCAAGTGGATCAGGTGAATTCCCCAGGGATTTGGACATCTTACGACCATCGGCATCCCGAATGATGCTGGTGAAATAGACATTCTCAAAAGGAATATCACCCTTGAACTGATACCCTGCCATAATCATGCGAGCTACCCAGAAAAAGATGATATCGGGACCGGTCACCAGATCATTGGTGGGATAATAATAATCTAGATCCTTGCTGTCTTCAGGCCACTGATGTACAGCGAAAGGCCATAACCAGGATGATGACCAGGTATCCAGGACATCTTCATCCTGATGCAGTTTGTCCGAGCCACATTTGCTACAGACCGTGGGACTTTCAACCTGAACCATGATCTCGTTACAATCCTGGCAGGTATAGACCGGAATGCGGTGACCCCACCATAACTGACGACTGATACACCAGTCTTTGATATTGGTCATCCAGTGCTCATAGGTCTTGGTCCAATGGGCAGGGTAAAATTTTATTTTATCCTCACGAACTGCCTGAAGAGCTGGTTTGACCAGCTCGGTCATATTCATGAACCATTGTTCGGACTCGTAGGGTTCAATAGGCACCTTTCCACGTTCGGAGTAACCCACTTTGTGAATATGCTCTTCAATTTTTTCCATGAGATTCAGCTCATTGAGCTGCTCGATGACCACTTCCCGTGCTTCAAAACGATCCAGGCCAATAAACTTACCGGGAACATTGGTATTCAGGGAGGCATCTTCATTAAAAATGTTAATAAATTCCAGATCGTGGCGCTTGCCCATTTCCCAATCATTGGGATCATGGGAAGGGGTTACTTTTACACAGCCCGTTCCAAAATCTTTGTCAACATATTCATCAGCGAAAATGGGGATTTCACGTCCAACCAACGGTAGAACCACATGTTTTCCAATGAGATGTTGATAGCGTTCATCATCAGGATGGACAGCGACCCCACTGTCACCTAACATGGTTTCAGGCCGGGTTGTGGCTACAACCAGGAAGTCTGATGAATCTTTGATAGGATAACGCATGTGCCAGAGATGGCTGTTGCGCTCCTGATAGATAACTTCTTCATCTGAGATGGCTGATTTGGTTTTTGGACACCAGTTTACCAGGCGTGTTCCACGATAGATGTAGCCAGCGTTATAAAGTTCGACAAAGGAGTGGAGAACGGCTTTGTAGTAGTCATCATCCATGGTGAAGCGTTCCCGCTCCCAGTCACACGAAGCACCCAGTTTTTTGAGCTGCTCGATGATAATGCCACCATATTTCTCTTTCCATTCCCAGGCATGCTCCAGGAAAACATCTCGGCCGATCTCGTGTTTGGTAATGCCCTTTTCGCGGAGCATGTTCACCACTTTGGTTTCTGTGGCAATAGAGGCGTGATCAGTACCGGGAATCCAGCAGGCTTCACGACCCTGCATACGGCGCCAGCGCATGAGAATGTCCTGCATGGTGTTGTTGAGGACGTGGCCCAGAGTCAGAATCCCCGTCACATTGGGTGGCGGGATGACAATGGTGTAGGGTTCTTTATTCTCATCAGGTTCTGAATGGAAGTAGTTTTGTTCCAACCAGTGCTGGTACCATTTGTCCTCAATGAGTGAGGCGTCGTAACGTTTGCTGAGTTCTTGTGTCATGCTGTGTATCAACCTTATTTATAACTATAGATAGCGCCAGGGGAGCAGAGATATCAAAAGTACGCTGCAGTAGATTTCCCGTGCATATCTCCAAATTTTCAAGCTATGAATTTAGACGCTGTGATACGGTGGTGTAAGGGGAAACTCCAATAGCTGTCTGAGTTTTTGAGTTTGCCGTGTATCCGGACATTAAGTTCTCTCTGCCAGACTGTGCTGATCATTGTCTCCTTCGCGAGCAGGGTCCAGCCGTTGACTAGTAGAGTTTTAATGTTGAAAGAATTTAGTAGCGAATAGCGAGACGGATGGAGGCATCATTTTGCCAGGAAACGACAGAATCCTCTTCGAATTCCACCCAGGCGTCTCCATAGGTCCACTTATTGGGCTCGATGATATCCGGGGCGCCCTGAATGGCAGCCACTTCATCCCGTTTGGATCCCACACCGAAATAGCGTTCGGAATAGAAGCGTTTGGGATCCAGGATCATCCCGACTTTCAGGGGATTCAATTCAGAGTTTGTCCACGAAATCACCTTATTGGCATCAAACTGAACGGTGGAAAAGCCATAACGCCATTCCGGACCCCTGATTTGCAGGGGTGGCCCCTGAACGATGGAAACCCATTCCTTATCTGATCCCAGAGTAAAAAAGGTGTCGAGGACGACCACTTCAGCTACAGGCTTATCTTTTTTTGCTGCAGCTTTGGCTCTGGCTTGTTCAGCCTCTTTTCTTTGAAGGGCTTCGATTCTGGCGGTAGTCTCAAGATTGGTCTTCTCAGTAAATTGTTTATAGCGGTCTACAGGTGAATCAAAGAGGGACGATCCCAGCATAAAGAAGAAACCCACAAGAACAATCAATATGGCAGCCACAAAAAGTGCTGTGGAACCTGGCAAATAATCACCGATGGACATACTTTCTTCAAAAATGTCTGGTTCCGGTTCAGGTTTCTTTTTGGGTCGGGGCGGTGGTTTAGGTCGCTCCTTTTTGGGTGGCGGCTTGGGAGGCTCTTTTTTCGGTGGTGGTTCAGGTTCAGGCCGTGGTCTTGGTCGAGGTCTGGCCTGCTCCTGCCGGTATCTGGGTGGTGGCTTGGGGGGTTCAAAACCCATTCCTGCACCGGCGTTCTCGTCTTTGACGTGACGGAAGTGACCGTATTTCTCCACATAGGCCAGCGCCACGGTTTTGGCCTCATTGATAATTTTAATCTGGGCTTCTGCCTTGGCTCCTACACGTTCGTCATTTTGAAAGCGGTCGGGGTGCCAGATTTTTGCCAGATCGCGATAGGCTTGTTTGACCTCGTTGGCATCAGCAGTTTTCTCAAGACCAAGATGTTTGAGTGCTTCGGCTATTTTCATGCCTTTACTGGCCATGGATGTCTTTTACCCTTTCAAGCGCTTGAATAACTTTCGTATACGGCCTACAAGATATTCAGGTGAGGCTCAATAATCTAGAGCATATCTATGCTTTTTCCCGAACTTATGAGCTGGTATACTCAGCCTTTCCTGGTATCAATAATAAACTGATTTCTTGTATCCATAACCCGATTTGATAGATTTGCCTGTGATCCAAAACCTAAACGGGGTCTCATTCAAACGACAGCTTTCTCAGGCAAGATTAAAGGTAGAATGACAAATGCATTCAAAATTATATCGTATTGGCGCTATCTGTTCTGCTCTGCAATTAACCCTTATTGTGGCATACATGATTGTCACGTTAACCCTGGGACCAAGAGTGACCAGCGCGGAAGCGTTTTTTCTGGCTCAACAGGCCAACTTCTGGACCAGCCTGCTGAGGCTTGATCTGATGATGATGCTTCTAGTAGGTCTGTATCTTGGAAATTTTCCGGCTCTTCTGGTGAACTTGTGGAAACATAAACCTCTGTTAAGTCCTTTTGCTTCTGGCTTTACAGTCATTGCGGTCATTTTGAGCTTTGCCGGTGAATCAACCTTCGCAATGCTGCATCTCGGTGACAAATTTATCCATGCCAGCACTGATCTGGAACGATCACGATTTCTAGCAGCAGGAGAATCTATTCTTGCCAGCGGGTGGTGGAACAGCACTGGATCCTATGTCACTGGTGTTTTATTACAAACTGGTGGAATCATGATATCCATGGCCATGTTGAGTTCAGGTAATTTCCATAAAACAACAGCTGTTGCTGGAATCGTGGGAAATAGCTTCGATTTGATCCAACACACCTTATCCCCTTTTCTACCCGGGGTCATTGAGTACTTATCCCTTGGAATGGTAGCCTACTTGATCTGGTATCCCATGTTGAGCTTTGATTTATTCAAGTTGGCAAAAACATCTTCTCAAGAGATAACATAAAAAAGATTACGTTTTCTATGTTTAAAAGTGGCCAGCTCCTAGCCTAGACAAATAGCTATACTTAAATTGCTGGTGCTCAGGCTGGATTCGCAGCTCCCCGCCCTGGAACCCACCCTAAACTTGAAACCTTCCCACGAGAGATGATTTTATTACAAATCTAAACCTCTGAATTAATGTTCTGATTTGCATGAATTCGCCTAGCTTTCATGCACTTATTTGTAGGAGAATATATGAAGGTCTGTATCGTAGGTGCTTCAGGAAAACTGGGAAGATATATGGTTCAACACGCCCTGGATCTTGGCTATGAAGTGGTGGGCGTCTGCCGTGAAAAAAGTGTGGGCAAGCTGGATGACTTTAAGGATAAAATGACCATCTTCCCTGGAGCAACCAACGATAGAGAGCTTATTAAACAAGCGGTAGCAGGTTGTGATGGCGTCCTCACGGTCCTGATACCCTGGGGTATTCAACAGTATTCCTCTGGAACTGCCCAGGCTGTCATGGATTTTGCTAAACCTGACGCACGCCTCATCTTTTCCTGTGGATGGCATATAACTCGCGACAATAAAGATGTTTACTCCAGATCATTTAAACTTATGGTCAGCGTTTTTGCGAAAATCGGACGCTTTTTTCGTGCTGCTGAGTTGGAGGATCAGGTTGAGGCTTGTCGACGCATATTTGAAAGTGATACTAAGTGGACCGTCGTGCGTGGCAGTGATCTGGAAGAAGGTGAAAGCCAGGGTTTGCCGGTCTGGAGCCAGCATATTGGAGATCCTATCCTGGAGAGCAATAAGACCCGTCGCATTGACTTTGCCTTATTTATGGTGGATGCCCTGGTGAAAGAAGATTTGATTCAGGAGGTGCCAGCTATCGTGGGTTGTCAGACACCTTCGGCTCTGGCCCACACATCATAACGCTCTAGCTTGTTCTAAGATGTCGTCGCTGAAAGCCCCATAAGCCAATCACAAAGTAGATGACTGTCATAAGGGTCAATGCCAATAATTCTCCACTGACATCGCTGAGTCCAACACCCATGATACTGATTTTTTGAAGCGCTGAAATTGCCGGTGCGGCTGACATGAGGGTTTGCCAGCTGACGCCATAATCGCCCAGATAAAACCAGGCTTTGGTGGGTATTGGAAAAGCTGCCCCGGAAAAAAACATAAATAGAAACAGGGGAAAGTTACCTACTACCAGAACGTCCGTTACTGAGCGGGTGGCAGCAGCCAGAATCAAACTAAAGGCAATCATGCTGATACTGGTGAGGACGGTGATCAGCAAAAAGGATGAGAAGGCTCCCCGCATCTCAAATCCCAGGGATGTTGCTGCTCCCAGGGTTAGAAAAATGGCGATGATCCCCACCAGCACCTGGCTGGAACCCACGCCCACCAAAAACTGCCAGGCTTTCATACCAGATAGTTTTAACCTGAGGATGGTACCTTGATCTACTTCAATAATTATAGCTATAGTGGCTGAAAACATGAGCATGATGATGGAGAGGATGAGCATACCGGGCATCCAGAGCTCAAACTCATCAATCTGTCCAGAAAGTCCCAAGGCGGTTTCCTGCACCACATAAAGTCGTTCCTGACTGGCTTGATGTGCCATGAATTCATTGAGCATCTCCCCTAGCCAGACGGCTGAAATCAAATAACCCGTGCTGGTAAGGTTCCCTACAATTTCAATTTCTGGGACGGTTGTCGATTCTGATAAAAGAGCCTGGGTAAAGTTGGATGGAACCACCAGAAGGATATCAGCCTTGCGAGTCTCAATTTTCTTAACGCCTGCATCACGTGAGGCTACAGAACGTAAGCTCAGCGGTATATTTTCCACCTTGTCGATGAATTTCTGAAAATCAGGTACAAGGTTATTTCCCAGATTTATGTTCTTACCGGCAGCTTCCACCCCCTGATCAAGATTGACAATGAGAGCCCGGTAATGGGGCTGACTGGCTTCATTGATCAGGAAATAGACAAATACAAAAAAGGGTGCCATAGACACCGTCAGGATAAGTATCCAGAAATTTCGGAGCTGTTCTTTTATGCTTTTTGTAAAAATGGCCCAGATCATTCCCTCAACGCCCTCCCCGTAAGGTGGATAAAGACATCTTCCAGGGTGGTTTTACGGAGTTGGATATCTCTAATTTCCAGTCCATGTTTTTTTGCCAAATCAGTCAAGATTGATAGCTTTTCCAGATGCTGGAAGGACCTGATAATCAATTTATGCTGCACAACTGAGATGCTTTCAGACGGCAGACCTAGAGCTTTGCTAACATCTGCGATGAACTGAGTCGCATGATCTGATTTTTCCAACAACAGGAATTCTAAATCTGTCTCTAGTCGACATTCCAAACAATCCCCTGTTCCCAAAATTTCCTTTAGCGAATCGATACTACCGACTTCCAGTAGTTTGCCATGATCAATAATGGCAACGCGATCAGACAGACGTTCAGCTTCATCCATATTGTGAGTGGTGATAATGACAGTTTTCTGTTTCGCCAGAGAGCGAATGAGATCTCGTACCAGGATGCGGCTCTGTGGGTCCAGGCCAGCCTCAGGTTCATCCAATATGAGAACAGGTGGATCGTGGATAAGAGCAAGGGCGATATTCAGCCGGCGTTGCATCCCGCCAGAGAGTTTAGAGGCATACACATCAGCCTTGCCTGACAAACCTAGAATATTTAACAATTCAAGGGCACGTACCTGAACGTCTTCAGTAGACATCTTGTGCATCTTGCCCAGGAAGACCAGCTGCTCAAGACAGGTAAGCCGCGGCCAGTATAGATTCTCCTGGGAGCAGAAACCTATAAGCTCTGACAGATCCATTGGTGTTTCCCAATGAATTTCTCCTGCATCAGATTCCAGCAAGGCGCAAAGCATGCGGATAGTTGTTGTTTTTCCCGCACCATTGGGACCCAATAAGCCTAGAATCTCACCCTGATTGATGGTAAGAGACAGGTCATCTACTGCAACCAGATCACCAAAGTTTTTTGTGAGATGTGAGATCGAAATCATAGCTTTCCCCGTGCCTGCAATATACCCGATCCAGCTACTTCAAATACACCATTTTTATGGTTTGTACAAAATCTGCTCCCGTGAGGCGACAGAAATAGAGACCAGATGGAACAGTCATTCCTGAATCATTTATACCACGCCATTCCAGTGCATAATTCCCAGCTTCCTGGACTCCGTTTTGAAGTTCTGAAACCTGAGTTCCGGTCACATCATATATAATTGCCAACATATAGGAGCGTTCAGGTAATTCATATTGAATCTGTGTGCTGGGATTAAATGGATTGGGATAATTCTGACGTAGAACAAATGCCTCTGGAATGTTCTGGTCTCTTTCGTCAACACTGACAACCTGATGCTCGATATCGAAAAGGATATAGCGGCGGGGTCCTGCAATAGTCACAACATCTCTCTGGACCAGACCAATATCAGGTGCAAACCAGTCATAATACTCATAATCAGCTCCAATAAAGCGGTGGAATCCAATACAATCAGTATAGGTGCCCAGCTCTGTTATGATGGTATCTCCTATACTTATCAATGTGATTTCTGAATTATCTGTTCCAGGAAATTGAAAATTCCAGGTATCATTTAATTCTGCCCCAAAATCATAGAGCAGCTGATCAGCAGCACCTGAATTAACCATTACTCGATCAACATCATATCTAAAGGCGTTGATATTTTCGAAAGGATACCAGTTATCAAACTCATAGTATGGCTCCTCACCTATTAGATGCGAATCCACTACGGTAATAAAGATGGAGTCAATATTACTGGCATATGACCATCGCTTCCCTACTTCCATGGGGAAGTAATTCAGTGTATCCTGATGTGTTTCTCCGGGAATTCCCAGCGTTCCATCATCCAACAAACAGTGTGCTTTGATGCTACCAGCCTCAGACCAGGTCAAAAAGGAACAGTCCAATCCTTTGGCTACATACAAATCAGATTTTTGAGCTGCTGAATTTGTTACGGGAACCCTCTCTAGTTCCCAGACAAATGATCCCACTGAATCCAGCTTGCTGGCAAAGATGTCCATCGTTCCAAAATTGTTTTGTTTGATATAGCCCAATAACAGATCGTTATCCCACTCGTTGGCATGAATATCCAGGAAAGATGAAGAACCCATCGGCTCCACAGACAGACCGCCATCGCCCCATAGGCGGGCTCCTGTATGATCAATTTTTTGGGCCAGGATACCCCGGTTGATCTGGGCAGCATCAGATTCACCCCAGACCACATATACACCGGAACTGTCGTTAGCCAGCGCCAGCCTGGGACTTATCCTGAAATTATTGACTGATGTCGAGGCTTCCACGGCACTGGTCCATTCAAGACTGCCATCAGCGCTGACCGATTGAATCTTACCGGTTTGATTTTGGGTGGTCATTTCGGTCCAGGATGAGAAGGCCCCCCCATCAAGATCGGGCTGGAGATGCTGTAGCCAATTGCCCATGGGAAAACTGATACTACTGGCCAGGGGAATCCAGGAGGCCCATTGCGTCGTACCGTCAAGGGCATATTTCTGTAAAATGACCTGACTACTCAGGGCTGGAATTATTCCGGTTTGTTTGATGGCTTGCACCAAAATATGGCCATCTGAGCTCAGCGCTGGTTGTGGACTAACCAGGCTTCCATTAAAGGTGGAGACACCGATCCCATTGGTACCCCACAACAGCTGACCATT
This sequence comes from Fidelibacterota bacterium, assembly GCA_018650445.1. Taxonomy (GTDB): domain Bacteria; phylum Fidelibacterota; class UBA8477; order UBA8477; family JABMPR01; genus JABMPR01. Next base: position 124,622 of record JABIFX010000208.1, on the reverse strand, counting down.
TGAACTGATTCTTTGCAGGCGGAGAGAGGCGTAGTCATCACACCATGTCACAACAATAGAATTATCTGATGGTTCTACCAGCAAGCGTGGTGAAATATTGGGTCTGCCATTGGCCGAAAGTGCCAAGCCGTCTTCATTCCAGACATGGCTACCTTCTGTATCAATTTTGTAAACATGAACTTCCCAGTTACCCGTGCGGGTATCCACGCTTGAAATAATGGCATTGTCCGCCGCATCAACAGCCAGGTTCATATGATAAACCGCGATCCAACTGCTATTGGGGGCGTCGCTTACCAGCACACCGCCAGGGTTCCACTGGGGATCACCATTGACATCAAGTCGTTGCAGATAAATATGAAAATTACTACTTGTCAACCAGGCCACGAACGCTCCACCATCAGAGGTACTGACAATTTGAGGTTGAATACCGGTTCCCAGGCTGATAGGGCTACCTGGATCATTGGACCACTCCCCTCTTACAATGAGGGCTGTTATTGCGATGAGGAGCCAGTGTTTCATGGTGGATTCCCTTTGCTGAATATTTTATAAGAATTTTATCTAGAAATATAAGTGCTGAACAACGGATAAGGAATGTTGGATACAAAAAGAAGCCCTCAGTTCAACTGGGGGCTTCTATAGTCGTTAGACAATCTGTCTGGAGGTTTTACTCCGCTATCTTACAGAAATATTTATTCTCTCGCTCTCATTACCCAGACGATCTACTGATGTCACAGCAATAGTATCCAACACTTTTGGTGGGGTCATGCCGTCCTTAGAGCGGATGACAAGTGGTAAGGCGTAAGCTTCATTATCGGCGGTCAAAATCTTGTAATCCCACTGCTTGCCTCTCTGGAAATAAACGATCCACTGGTTGACGTCAGCCGCATCCTCATGGAGCCAGTTGATATAGAGCTTTCCCTCTCTGGGATCAATTTCAACCAGGGGAACTGCAGGAGGTTGATTGTCCAGCCAGGGTGATGGAGGAATTAGCGCGGGCTTAGTGTAGGGACCTTTTAGGAGAATATCTGAAATACCTCCATAATTACGCTGGAGCGCTTTCATGGAAAAGTGCACGTTGCCAGGAGCATTGGGAACCATTCCACGTGTAATCATGATCTGGCTGAAATTTTCCAGGGCTGAAGCTTCATCTTTGATCTTGCTGGTAAAAAGACCGGGCCATAGATTTCTGTTATGGGTGTTTTGGCCAACCCACCATCCTAGTAACACGGGATAGCTCTGGGGAATTGTGCGTGTGGGCCAGTAGAGTTGAGGGGTCCAATAATCTACCCATCCTTCGTTCAGCCACAGTTTTGCATCAGCGTAGAGTTTATCGTATTGGTCATACCCTTCGATTGAAGGCGGATTACCTGGTCTCCAGATTCCAAAGGGACTGAGACCAAATTTAACCCAGTTTTTTTCCGCTTTGATGCCTTCATAGACCCGCTTGATAAAGACATTTACGGCTTCACGGCGCCAGTCATGACGCTCCAGGTTGCCTCCATTGTCACGATAGGCTTGCCAGGGGATATCATCGGGAAATTCAATGCTGCTATAAGGGTAAAAGTAGTCGTCAAAATGAACGCCATCGATGTCATAGCGTTTGACCACATCCATAACCACATCGTAGGAGTAATCCTGGGTGGCTTGCATGGATGGATCCAACCAGAAGTATCCCTTATCAATTTCACGAACGATTTCTGGGCGGGTAGAGATGACGGATGTTTCATTTTTTTGTCCGCTGGGATGATGTGCACGATAGGGGTTAAACCAGGTATGGAGTTCCAGTCCACGTTTGTGGGCTTCTTCTACCCAGAAAGTGAGGGGATCATAGAAAGGTTCTGGGGCTTTACCTTGCTCTCCGGTAAGGAAGTAGGACCAGGGCTCCAGTTCACTTTGATAAAGGGCATCACATTGAGGCCGCACCTGGAACACAATGGCATTGAGGTTAAGGATCACGGCGCTATCCAGGAGACTGATGGCTTCGGTTTTTTGTTCGGCGGTACTTAGACCCGGCTTGCTGGGCCAGTCAATATTGGCAACGGTGGCCACCCAAGCAGCCCGAAACTCGCGGGGGATATCAAAATCAGGCCTGGTTTCAGCAACTGGCGGCTCCATTGGCTCTGGTACAACAGGTGGCAGGGGTGCCGCACAGGCAGCAAGAAGGATAACTATAAGTATCGATAACATCGGAATTTTCATTAGAAGTTTTCCTGGCATTTTTTGGTCCAAAACATTGGGTTCGGGGCAATATAGTGGAGGACATCCCCTTGGGCTAATGTTCCGTGGTGTTTTGAGATGGAAAATAGGGTTGGTTCGTTCTCAACTTTGTCTTGCGGAACAAAGGGGCAGAACCTATCGTTACTTTTGTTGTCACCTATTTACCTTTTCATCAAGGAGGAACCTGTCATTTCTGCTCGACTATTAACCATTCTTTTGCTTTTTAGCCCGCTGGTCTGTGCGGCCAATAAAGCCATGGTTTCTGTTGAGGTCATCCCCCTTGCTCACGGAGTTTCACCTGGTGAGAGCTTTGAAATCGCGGTGATATTTTCAATGGAACCTGACTGGCACACTTACTGGCAAAACCCAGGTGAGGCAGGCATGCCGACCAGTTTTGAGTGGAATCTCCCGGAGAATTTCCAGTTGACCGGGCAGCGAGAGCCTACACCGACAAGGCATGTGGACCAGGAAATCACTACTTTTATCCACGAAGAGGAAGCCATTTATCTTTTTGACATTCAAGCACCTGATGAAGTGGCAGACAGTAACCACTTCACGGTGGAGATCAACTGGCTTGAGTGTAAAGATCTTTGCCAGCCAGGCTCTTCAGGACATCAATTTGTTCTGCTGGCAAGTGAGACCCCGGTACCAGATAAGGCAGAATGGACGACTCTGATTGAGCGAGCTGAATCGCGTTTTCCCCGGTCCGTCCAAGAGATAAAGGGTCGACTTGTTCACAAGGGAGATCACATCGAGCTGGCCCTAAAACGTAGTTCTTGGGCCCAAAAACTTCTCAGTGCTGACTTTTTCCCTTTTGATGAAATGATTTATGATTCTGGAAAATCTATTCAAGTAAAGCGTGGTCTTTTTAGAGACAATATAATCATTCCCTTACAAATTGATTTGAAGATCACCCCAGAAGTTCTACATGGTGTGCTTGTTCAAATCAACGCCTCACCTACGGGACCCACAACCACCCATTCAATTATCCATCAACAATTACCATAAGGAGACACTCATGCGTCTAAAGCAAATCATGATTTCAGGACTCACTCTTTTAATCGCCATCACTGGTTTTAGCCAGGATCTAAAGGTTGGGAAAGCAGCTCCTGACTTTTCTTTGAAAGATCCCGGCGGGAAAGAGCATAAGCTTCAAGAATACCGTGGGAAATATGTGGTGCTGGAGTGGGTCAACTATGACTGTCCTTTTGTGAAAAAGCATTACAACAGCGGCAACATGCAAGCTCTTCAATCAACCTATACCGGTCTTGATGTCGTCTGGTTATCAATCAATTCTTCAGCACCGGGAAAACAGGGAAATTTTACGCCGGATGAAATCCTGAGTAGAGCCAAGGAACATGGTGCTGCTTTCTCTGCCTATCTCATTGATGCTGATGGTCAGGTTGGCCACTCCTATGGTGCTAAAACCACGCCGCATATGTTTATCATTGATCCACAAGGGGTGTTGGTATACGCCGGTGGGATTGATAACATCCGCTCGACAAAAGTTGAAGACATTTCCAGAGCCAAGAATTTTGTTTCCATTGCCCTGGATGAGGCACTGGCGGGTCAACCGATCAGCAATAGTATCTCGAAACCATATGGGTGTTCGGTTAAATATTAGGGGGAATACCGGCGGCTGAGCTCGCCATTTGAGTGAATTAAAAAGGGGTCGCTTTTCAGCGGCCCCTTTTTATATACTCAATGAGGTTTTTTGCTTAATGGTGGTGCCCGCCTGCGCCATGAACATGTCCATGCTCTAGTTCTTCTTTGGTGGGTTCACGAACATCCATGATCTCTACATCAAAATGCAGGGTTTCATCGGCCAGGGGATGATTCATATCAACGGTGGCTGATTTATCACCAATAGCTGTAATCGTAGCGATATGGGTGTGGTCGCCATTCTTAACCTGGAACTGGGCACCCATTTTTACTTCACTGGCATCATTAAAGTTTTCCAGTGGAATTTCCTGAACCAGATCATCTGAACGTACTCCATAAGCCTGATCAGGGGCAATAATGGCCACCAGCTTGTCGCCTTTTTCCTTACCCTCAAGTTCTTTTTCAAGACCTGGAATGAGCCCACCATTGCCATGCAAATATGCGAGGGGCTCACGATCAGAACTACTATCCAAAACTTCTCCTTGATCATTGGTCAGGGTATAATCAATACTTACTACTTTATCTTTTTCAATGTTCATCTCTTACTCTTTCCTTTTTATTCTTCTAGTATCAGACTAAAAGCTGTGGTCAGCTTCAATACGTTTTTACTCTCGCGTTCCAGATTGGTAGCCAGTTTTTGAGCAATATTTTCCATGACCTGTATACCCACTGCCGGGTGTTTTACACTGGCCTCTTGAAAAGCATTTTTCTCCATTATCACTATTTCACAATCCGTAGATGCTATTACCGATGCCGTGCGGATGGCATCTGTCATAAGCATGGCCATCTCACCAAAGAAGGGTTTGAATTCATCGTTGAGTGTGATAAAGGTTTTGTCTTTGGCATCAGCGTCTTCATCACCAAGGAGTGTTAGTTTTTTACTAATGGTCACCTCTCCCTTGATGAGAATAACCAGAGTATCTCCAGTTTCTCCTTCAGACATGATGGCTTCACCCGCCTTGAAGGAAACCTGCCTGGTAGCAGGTCGATAGACTGCAATATCCTCTTCGGTCATGCCCTTAAACAGGGGACAATTCTTGAGATGTTGTATATGAGGCATAGGCTACTCGGTTTCTGGTTATTAGTTAGATCTCATGAACAATTAAATCAATGACATTCATTCTATTATTTAAGAAGTATCATCTGTTCACCGGACTTCAGGACATAATCTTTCTCCGGGTTGATACGAACTTTAATTTTCTGCTCTTCATTGACGCCACGTCCAGCCGCTTTGAGCTTGGCTGCAATAAATTGATCGAGATAATCACCTGAATCGGCACTGAGAAAATCTCCAATACCGGCACTCCCCTCCTCCTGATACACACCGAGAAGGGTCTTGTTATGCTCTTCAAATGTTTGGGCGAATAATTCTGAGTATGTTTTCCCAACCATACGGTCAGGAACTTCTCTGGACTCTAAGCGTGAATGGTCAGTATTCAAAACTTCTGACAAAAAGGCTGGAATACCGGGGTTATGAAGTTGACTGGCGCCCAGATATGGACCGTATTCATCTGCTATTATAATCCCATCGGCTTTGGCGCGGCGAAGTTTGGATTTGTTTTCATAATGGAGGATATAGGCATAGACTTTTGTTTTGGGTGCCAGCGCTTTGATAGAATAGGTAGCCAATGCTGTTTTTTCATCAGCCTCTGCTTTACCCGCTTTAATCAGGTTGGGTAAAATGAGGACGGCCTTCGCTTTGGAGACATTGGCTTTGGCCAGAACAATGTCCTGTGTAAAATCGCCTCTGACAAATCCAAGGTGACTGGCATTGAGTGTGGCGCGCCAGGCGTCAATCTCTTCTTCAGACAATTCATTAACCAGGACAATGGGAGTATTGTCCTTTTTGTCCTGTTTGAGCAGTGATTCCAATAACTCATCTGCCAGATCATTCCAACCGCAGATGATATAGTGGTCGCTATACTTTATTTTTTCCAAACCCTTACCCTCTCTGATTTTCTTGGCTACAAAGATGGATGAAATGGTAGCCGTAAAGAATGAGATCAATGCCATTGAGAAAAACATCATGATGGATGCCGCAATTCGGGCGGCCGGAGTTACCGGAGTGAGATCACCAAAACCCACGGTGGTCATGGTTACCCAGGCCCAGTAAAAGGCATCAAATAGATTGGTGATCAGGCGATCATTGGAGCTGTAATCCAGAAGGAAAACAGCAATACCCCCCACAAAAAGAATGACCCAGAGGATCAGGAGCAGGTCTAGAACACCTTCTTCGCGGAGTCTTTTCGCCCAGGCTATCATGTTATGGATGATCTTCATTCGCCCTAAACTAAGTCAAAAGCTCGAGACTTGAAGGAATATGTTTAAGAAATCCCAGGGTATCATTCATGATAGAGGCGCTGATATGCGGCAGCTTAAACTGCCTCTTGTCAGTGCTTTGAATATTGTAAGAAGGACTTGACTCCATCACCACATTTTACTAATCTAGTGGTGTAGTAATTTAGTAATTTTAAAAAGGATAAGTTGAAATGAAAATTCCCAGTGATCTTAAACATAAGCCCGTCATAGTATCTGAAGATTATGATCGCATTGATGGTCGTAAAGCCCACAAGTCAGACGCGAAGGGGTTATCCCTGGGGCTGGCTCAATGGAATGAACGGGGAAATGTAGATATCTCCGCCAAAGTATGGCGTCATACTGGGGGTAAGTGGTCACGGCAATCAGAAGAGCTGCCCCTGCACCGCGTTCTGGATCTGGCCATTCTCATCATAAAAGCCAAAAAAGTATTCCGTGAGCGCTACCACAAAAACGAAAAGGATTATCCCAACTATCCATCTCTGGATCGTATCGGGCTTCAAGGGGACGCCATGAATGTGGAGGTGTGCACTGACAATGAATTTATTGAAGATGATCTTGATCTCTTTGAAGCAACCCTGGCCAAAGATGATGAGATCATCAGCGAGCGCTTAAACATACTCGGCGGGTTGATCAAAGACCTGAAATCATAACGAACTGAACGGAGAGATCATGCTGAAACTAAATATATTAGATTTCCTGACAGGCTTCTTTTTGATGAATGCCATGCCCCATTTGATTTTTGGAATAATACGACTCCGCTTTTTAAGCTTATTCGGGTTTTCTGCCGTGGGGAATCTGCTTTATGCCCTGGTGAACATTGGTGTGGCTGGTGCAATCTATCATTATCAATACGACATCATCTCCATCAAACATGATGCTATTCTTCTTGGTGCTATGACCATGTTTGTGATATTCGCAATCACAGGACGCTTCCTTATTGGTTTTTTCCAAGCCAAGCATAAACCTGTCCTGCCAGATTATTTTAAAGATGAATAGATATAGACAGTCCTAGTAAATTATTTTTAAGTATTTTACATTGATGCAAAACGATAGCAAAAGAACGGTCCCAGTTTGTCTGGTCGACTTTTCTCAACAATGGGTTTCATTCTGAGTCATTTTTAATAAGGAGTAATCTTCATGGGCGACAGAGGCAGTAAAGATAAGGGTGAAAAGAAAGTTAAGAAGCAAGCGAAGCATTCTATCAAGGAAAAGCGACAGCTCAAAAAAGAGAAAGCCAAAGAGAAAAAGAACCGGTCCTCAGCCGAGTAAGAGCGCCCCTCTTCATTTTGCATAAATACTGATTCACTTGGGATCAGGTCTTTCAAGAGAAACTGGTCTAAACTGCCCAAGAGGGCTATCTGGATGAAGTACGATTTAAGATTTCGGTTGAGTCTTTAATCTGATTTAGAGTGCAAAATAGGATTGAGGTGGGTGTCAATCATTTCCCCGGGTTTTATCTCCGGAGCGAAAGCATTCCTGTCAACCAGTTGAGTTTTACTAAGTGATTGCAACAATCGGGTATCAGCAGCCATATAGATGATGGTCATGACTTCCCTGGATTGATGTGTGAGATTTGGACCAGCATGGTGGACTGTCCAGCCTGAATGAATACTGATATCACCAAGTTCGAATTCATCTGCGCTTATCTCAAAACCAGCATCCCTTACATATTGAGAAAAGAAGGCTTCGCTCTCATCACTGATGACCATCTCTCTCCCACCAGTTTTCAAGTGACTTCCCCTGGCAAAAGACAGAGCGCCCAATTCTAAGGAAGTTTTCTGGAGGGGGATCCAGAAGGTGCAGGTCTTTACCGTATCCACAGGCCAATAAACCTGATCGACATGCCAGGGTGTTGCTCCTCCCCCAGCCTCTTTAAACAAAGCCTGGTCATGGTAAAGCCGGACGCCTTTAACTCCCATAATTTTGGCGGCAACTTCAGCCAGGTCACTTCGGAAAACGAAGTCTTTGACAATCCGGGATTTTTGCCACAGGTTGGTGACCTGGGTAAAAGCCCGTTTATAGGTAGACCGTAATTCAAGGGGCTCAGAATTGGGATTCAGCTTGGCCATGAGATCACGAAGTTCAATGGCAAGCCGCTCAAGAATTTCCGCATCAAGCCCATTGGTGATCCGGATATACCCATCCCGACGATATTGGTCCTGCATCTTTGAGCTAATATCAACCATGTACTGCTCCGTATTATGGATTCTTATATGTGCTCAAAATATTATCCATTTGCATGATTAAAAGCATTTGAATTCATTTATCTTCCCTCAACAACGAAGGACACTTCCCATGCGCACTATTATAGTATTTATAATTATGCTTGTTACCAACAGCCTCATGGCCCAAACCAGCATCACTGGAAACGTGAGTGGTGTTTGGGATAGGAGCGGAAGCCCTTATGAACTCACAGGGAACATCGTTGTTGGCATGGGAGACACGCTGGTCATTGAAAATGGTGTTAGGGTGGATCTGGGTATAAGCTTTGAATTTAGAGTTCAAGGCGTTTTGTCCGCCAGTGGTGTGGTTTTTCACAATGGCGGGGAAATCAGAGGTGACAATGGCTGGCTTGATTTCTACAACTGTAGCTTCACAGAACTTGAGAGAGGTATCAAAATAATCAGCGGAAGAGCCATGCTTTACGCTTGTGGTATTGAAAGGACTGCCGAAACAGGGATATCCTTTTCAAATGTTGACTCTTCTTATGTCCGCAATACACAAATAATTAATAGTGGTGATTACGGAATAAAAATTCTTCAGTCCGATGAAGTGGAAATTTATGGTAACCTTCTCACGGGAAATTCAAGGAATGATCTTAACCCTCCATATCATCCAGCTTTGTATATCGATTCCTGTTCACCTCAGATCATTGAGAATAATATCATCGATAATAATCATGGTCAGGGCGTGGGTGTCTGGACCTTGACCTCTATAGCTGCTCCTGTAATTAGAGGCAATTTTATTCGAGGTAATTTTACAGGAATCACCGTTATGAATTCCCCGGCCTATATCCTGGATAACATCATTGTGGCGAATTATCAAGAAGGCAACTTTAATTCAGGCGCAGGCATTTATGCTGGCTACGGATCATCCATGGGTATTGTCATGGGAAATTATATTGGTGGTAATTATTACGGGGTTTCCATCATTAATAATGCCGCTCCCAACCTGGGTGACATGGTCAATGATTATCCCGGTGATGATGGTCTCAATCTATTCTATGACAACACCTTTGATGGTCAGACCTGGCACATCTGGAATGGTACTTCCTCCCCCATTATGGCTCAGAACAATTATTGGCTCGGCCTGGAACTTAATGAAGTAGACGCCACTCTTTATGACAATGAGGAAGGCGGAGGTGAAGTAATCTTTGAGCCTATTTATGCAGCTCCCCTGCCTGAACCTCCAGATATCAACGATGATGAGTCCGTCAATATTCTTGATGTGGTTGTGCTTATTGAAGGCATCCTTGACATGGAATTTTCTGACCCAGTGACCTTTTATCTATCAGATATCAATCATGATTTTGACGTCAATGTAAATGATGTTATAGCACTCATAGATATTATAGTTCAATAAAAGGGTGAAGTGGGGCTGGTGAAAGCCGTCAGGATTAGTCCAGATGATCCCCATCGTTGGACAGCTTGGAAGACAATTCCAGCAAGCGTTCTTTTTCGCTGTTGCTGAGATTTTCATAACCGACTCTGGTGATTTTATCCAGGAGCGCATCCATCTCTTTTCGTAACTCGGTTTCACTCCTGACGCGATGCCAGCCTTTTTGATGTGGCTTTGAGGTAGAAGGTCGCGACTGACGCGGGGCATCATTATTCACAATGCGAATCCTGTTAAACCTTCCCAGCCATTGTCTCCATGGAATATTTAGACCACGGTAGCGACCATTTCTTCTCAGATAAAACCAGCCCACAACCAAGCCACCCAGATGGGTTATATGGCTGATTCCGTCGCCATTGCCAACAGAAGCAAAGGTCATAAAGCCCATGATGAGCATGAGGTATTTTACTTTTATAGGAACCAACATATAGACCAGGACTTTGCGGTCAGGATATGTCACGGCGTAGGCCAACAAGATGGCATAGACAGCCCCGCTGGCACCAATGATCGAAGGAATTGTGCCCCTGTATCCCGAGAGAACGCCAACAAAATATGGAACCAGAGAAAAAACTCCTGCGCCTGCACCGGTCACGATATAGAATCTAATAAATTCCTTACGACCCCAGATTCCCTCGAGCTCTGAACCAAACATCCATAACATGAGCATATTGATGGCGATGTGCCAGAAACCACCGTGCAGAAACATATAGGTGAAGGGCTGCCAGATACGGAAGCCAAAAATAACATCGTGGGGATTCAGCCCAAACCAACCAGCCATGATACCCATGCCCATAATCTGGCTGAGCATGAAAACTGCGACATTGACCAGCAGGAGTTGTCGTACTCCGTCACCCATTTTATTAGGGCCAAATTTCATACGCGGCGTGCCTTGTTGATAATCCCACTGATTCATGAATTAGTATAAGATTTTTAAAGGGTTTTGAAAGACCCGGTTGAGTGATGAAATTGGAAAATTAAAGCTCTGGATATAGAGGTTCTCGACATGTCTTTTTCCACGGAAAAACAGCCCTGGGTTTCGAGACTTTATCAAAGTTTATACTGAGCCATGTCGAAGTGCTCAGCACATGTGAACTCAGTCGCCGGTAGCTACTCTGCCCTTAATTGATCTAAATCCTACTCACCCACTCCATGAGCTGGGCAGTAAGAAAACCAAAATACAAACCAAGGATATTACCCAGAACACCCATGAGTAATCCAACTGGGGCCATGCCTTTTTGGTAAACAGCGGCAACAATGGGGGCACTCACCACGCCACCAATATTTGCCTGAGAGCTGGTGGCGATGAGAAACATGGGCGCCCTTAGCAGTCGACCCACGCTGAACAAGACGGTTGCATGTATGGCTATCCAAACGACACCCACCATAAGAAACATGGGCGCTTCCGTAATGGATCTTAAATCAGCCTTAGCGCCAATAGTTGCCAGCAAAATGTACAGAAAGATATTCCCAAGATGTGAGGCGCCCTGTTTTTCAAGTTTTGCAACTGGTGTAAATGAGAGACCCAGCCCAACTATAGAAACCAGGATCACCGTCCAGCCAAAACTGGTAACAACTTTACCAAGATCGGGCAGATATTCACCAGCCAACAGACATAAGAATCCGAGACCTAGTCCAATCACCAGCATATAGATCAGGCCTGAAAAGGTTAACACTTCCTTCTTTTGGTGGTCTGAATTTGCGAGGTGATCACTGAGGTCATTCACTGGTGAGTCAGTAACCTTATTCCATTTATCCAGCCTGGTTTGGAATGCCGAAATAAATATCACAATACCCATCCAGCCATACCCAACGACAGTGTCCACAATAATCATCACCCCAAAGAGCTCATCCCTGACGCCAATGGAGGTTCCCACAGCAACCATATTGGAGCTTCCGCCAATCCATGATCCAGATAAGGCGCCCATACCCTGCCAGGCGTCCTCAGGCAACCAACCACCAAAGATGGCCAGACTGATGACACCACCGAGGACAATTCCAAAGGTTCCTGCCAGCATGGTTCCCAGGGCTTTGGGTCCAAGTTTCGAAATGGCTTTAACATCTGCAGATAGAAGCAATAATACCAGAGCTGCTGGCAAGAGGTATGTTTTCACCCACCCATACAAATCCGATTGTTCCGGAGTAATCCCAAGTGTGGTGGAAATCATGGGCAAGAAATAGACCCATATGACAGGGGGGATAATGTCGAATATTTTCGAAGCCCAGGACTGTTGCCTGATAAAATAAATCAGACCAATTAGAGAGATCAGATAAACCAGGATGGCGGTTGGGTCATTAATTAGGGGCATGTCAAGTTCTTCTATTTTGATTGGAGGGTAGTTTGAATCTCTTCGTTTGTCATGATGAATTCACGGGCTTCTTTAACAAGGTGGCGCCAGACCAGTGGCAGACCAACGACCAGCAGACCAAGGACAAGATAAAAGGGCAGGGGCTTCATAAAGAATAAGCCTGTTATACCTATCACCCCGGCCACGACAGTAGTGTATTTCCCATCACGTTCCATGACGCGTCTTCGTTCTGCCAGAGCTTCCTGAATTTCTGCCACATCAGTCAACCGTCTCTGGGTGTCATTTAGCTGTCCTAAAATAGGATGTGAATCGATTTTGCTCATGGTGTGTCCTCCTCTTCGAAATATACATCAGTATATTTATTGGCATTTGGCATGAGGTATGGTACGTAGCCCTTTAAGTTTGGCTGCACAACCGTATAAGATGTCGGGTACCACATAAAGGCATAGGGCGCTTCCTCTATCAGGACACTCTCAATTTCCATGGCCAATAATTTTCTTTCTTGAGGATCCAGGCTTTGTTGCAGTTTTTCGATGGAACGATCCACGTCAGGATTAGAGTATCGATTTCGACGTGCTGAGTTATGGGAATGAAACAGGGGCGCCAGGAAGTTTTCAGCATCGGCATAGTCCGCCCACCAGTTACCCCAATAAGCATCTGTTTCACCCTTACGCATAGCATCACGCATCATGTTCCAGTCATTACGTACAAGATGTACTTTAAACCCTGCTTCATTAAGATAGTGTTGTATTGCTTCAAGGGTCTGTGAAACTGCCGCACCAGGATCTACCCAGAGATCGAATTCACAACCGTCAGAATAGCCAACCTCTTTTAACAGGTGACGGGCTGCTTCAGGATCATATGGAGTATCTACTCTTGTAGAGTCATAACCCTCTAAACCGGGCGGTATAGGGCCTTTAGCCAGTGTTGAACTATTGTGTAGTATGCGGTAAATGATCTTTTCTCTATCAATTGCAAGGGTCACAGCCTGTCTTACACGCTTGTCATCAAAGGGCTTCCGTTGAACATTCATGGCTATATAGTACATACCTAATTCATCTAGCTTATGAATATAGGGTTTCCACATTTCACTGCGTGTCCAATACTTGAATTCTGAATTTGGGATGGCCATTACATCTAAATTTCCTGCCTCAAACTCAATAGCAGAAGTTAATACTTCAGGCATGTTATTTAATAATATGCCTTTTAGTTTTGCGGGACCAGCGAAGTAGTTTTCATTCCTTGACATACGGATTTGTCTGTCAGCCTGCCACGTTTCAAACATCCATGGACCCGTCCCGGATGGATTAATTTTTAAATCAATTCTGGCACTGTCAGGGTGGCTTTTTTGTACGATGGCGGTAGCCGGTGCACCCATAAACCCAAGAAAGGGGGCAAAGGGAGAGGTAAGTGTTATCACAATTTCAAAGTCATTTACGATGCCTATACCGCTCAGACTGTCTGCTTTTCCCTGCATATAAGCACCGGAACCCTGAATTGGTGTTAATAGCCAGGTCTGGGGTGAAGTCGTCTCAGCATGCAACACTCGCTCGAATGAATACCTCACATCTGCTGCTGTCAATACGGCTCCATTCCAAAATGTGACATCATCCCGCAGGTGAAACCTATAACTCATGCCGTCATCAGATATTTCCCATGACGTTGCCAGGCTCGGAAGGATTTCACTACCCACCCCAAAGCGAACGAGGTTGTCATACATGAGCGCAGTTATAACTCCCGTAGTTATATCAGTGGAAAATGCCGGATCAAGAGACTTAGGCTCGGTAGTTATAATCAAATTGAGGTAATCAGCATAAGGATCTTCCGGACAACAGGACCCAAGACCCAGCAAAATGAAGGCAACCAGCGCCATAGGTGCTATTTTGTGCACCAGGACCTCAAGACGGTTAATCCTGTGCTCCAACATGTCTCATCGTTTTCTTTCCGTACTTTAGTGATATCAATTGCCTTCGACAGTGGTTTAAGATATACAAGATTGACTTCTATGGAAAAACTATGTTAGAACACCAAAAAATACTTGCCTGACCGACTGTTCGGTCATATTTTATCTCCCACTCAACCTAAGGAGGTATTCCAACATGAGTCCCCTACAAAAAGATCCCGCCAAAGCAGAGGCTATTATCCGCTCCGCTATCCATGTTTTTGCTCGTGACGGACTTGATAAAGGCAAGATCGCCGATATTGCCACTGAAGCTGGTATCGGCAAAGGTACTGTTTATGAATACTTTAGAAGCAAGGATGAAATTTTTCAAGCCATGGCTGATACTATCATGACAGATATGATCGATGCTTCAGAAAAACTGTATTCCATGGATCTCAGCCCCTATGACAAGCTAAGAACCTTTATGCGTATGAATATTGAGATCATCTTTGAGATGGAAGATGCCATGCTCATTATGACTGAGATCTGGGCCCAGGGCGCTCGAGCCATCAAGCACGGTGATCAGCCCAACTCCACCCTCTACAAGGCCTCCCGAGAAATGAAACAGCTGGTAATCAACATTCTCAAGGCCGGTGTCATGGCCCAGGAGTTTCGCGATATGAATTATGACGGGGTGGCCACTCTTGCACTAGCATTCATAGATGGCTTCGTCTGGCAGTTCATGGTCTCTTCAGATAGAGCTGCTTTTGACAGAGCCCTTGTCGAAGGCATTGAAAGTTTTATGAAAGGATTGGAAAGATGAAAGTAAAACTCTTCATAATGGTTATCGCCAGCATCTCCTTACTATCCGGACAGACACCCACAGCAGAACAAATCGTTGATCGGGTCACTACAATCATGTCCCCGGAGAGCAGCTATTCAAAAGGAAGCCAAACCATCATCACCAGCTCAGGCAAGGAACGCGTATTTCAATTTGAATCATGGGCTGCCGAAAAAGGCAAAAGCTCACTTACACGCTACTCTAAACCAGCCGCTATACGTGGACAAGCCTTCCTCATGCTGAACAATGCAGACGATATATGGAGCTACTTCCCGCGCACCAAACGCGTTCGCAAGCTTGCTTCACATGCCAAAAAACAGAAAATGCAGGGTTCTGATTTTACCTATGAGGATATGGGTGGGGGTGATGTCTTTCAGAAAAAATTTGTATCAAGCATTCTTCTCGAGGAAACCAGGAATGAAGAGCTGGTCTGGAAGATCGAGATGATAGGTATTCCTGACCAGGAACCTCCTTACCCTAAGATCATCATGTGGGTTCGTCAGTCAGACTATTATCCACTTGCGCTGGATTACTATAATGACAAAGACTTTAACACCAAATCCCTTGTTATGTCTGATATACAGATAATCGAAGATTACCCCACAGCCATGACCATGGTGATGACGGACAACAAGGAGCGCTCTAGCACCACCATGCGGACCCTTGAAATCACTTATGCCTGGCAACCACCCAAGGGCTTCTTCTCGGAGAGGAATTTAAAGAAATGAAATATTGGGGGCTTTTCATACTGTTACCCTGTCTACTGCTAGCGCAGCCAGAGTTTTTTGGCTACTTCGAATCAGAAGCCAGCACCATGCAGATCGGTACCAGTAATTACAACTATGGCTTTAACAAATTTCGTCTTGATGTCGAGGCGCGACCCAATGATCATATACTCATTGGAGCCAATATAACTGCCCAGCAATACTGGGGACAAACAACCTGGAACATGCTGGATTTCATCCCAGAGGAAATTTGGACACCGTTCTTCCCGCCTGACCCTCTATCCAGCCAGGCATATAGCCCTGCTTTCCCGATTACAATTCCAGACACGTTATTTCTAGATAACGTGTATATGAAAATAAGCCTGTCTAGTTTAGATGTTACCGTCGGTAGGCAGCAAATCTCAAAGGGGGTTGGTTATGCCTGGAATCCCACGGACATATTTAACTCCAAGAGCCTGCTTGACCCCAGCTATGAGCAAACCGGGGTTGAAGGGTTACGTTTTGACTATACCTTAGCCTATACAGCAAGCGTGTCTGTCTTCATACAACCCGAGCAGGAATGGGAGCAAAGCGCCAAACAAGGTTGGCTAAAGGTTAATCTTGGCTCGTTTGATATTGAGCTAACCAAAGCTTCACATAATTGGGGCTACCCAACATTTTTAACAGGACCCTATCTTCAAAACCGTTCCCTCCTGGGAGCCTCTGTGGTTGGCGAAGTCTTAGGTTTCGGTACCTGGTTTGAAGGAAGTTCCTTCCAAACCGATAGCCCTCTCGCCACAGGCGGTGACGAGGAATGGAAGGAATTCATAGTGGGGGTAGACTATACCTTTGAAAACTCGCTATACATTCTAGGCGAATATCTTCACAATGATCTTGGTGTCGCCGACAAGAGCGAACTTACGCTTTGGGATTACCTCGGAGCGCTTGACGGAGCATCCCACAGCCTCATGCAGGACTATGCCTTCTTCTATGCCATGCACCCCACCTTTGACTTTGTAACTCTGAGCGCCATTGCCTTTACAAACTTCAATGATAACAGTGGTGCCTTTAGTCCAATTGTAGATTGGAATATTTTACAGGATGCAAACCTGTCCGTTCAAGGAAGTTTTTTCTGGGGTGAAGATGATACGGAATTTGGCCTGCAAGACTGGGGCTTAACTCTAACTGCTACCAGTAGCTTTTAATAAATTGATTTTAAAAAGGACCTAGATCATGAGAGAACAATTGATCAAAAAACTAGCTGACCTGGCCGTAAATAAAACCAAACTCATGCTTTGGATAATTGCAGGTGTCACGGTTATAACCATCATCCTGTCAGGTGGAATGTCCATGACGCCCAAGTGGTCGGATATGCTCCCTGAAGGTGACAAACGCACCATTGAATTTGACCGCATCCTGGAAGAATTCCAATCTGCTTCCAGTATTATTGTGGTGGCTCAGGGTAACGAAGCCGACATCAAGGCCTTCGCCAACGATCTGGCTCCCCGTGTGCTGGACTCCCTGACCATTCCAGGCAAGGATACGGAACCGGCAGTCTATGTGCGTCGCGTTGATTACAAAGCCGATCTTGATTTTATGAAAGAGCATGGCTTTATGCTCATGAAGGAAGATGACCTGAAAAACTTGAAGGACATTTTCCAGGAACCCGGTCTGACTGGGCTTCTCACCAACATAAACAACTCTTTTGAAAAAGAGTTTATTCAACCCGAAGAATCCATGTCTACCCGCGAAGAAGAAGATGGCGCCCTGATCTTTCTCAACGGTATCAACAGCTGGCTGGGAGCGCTGGAACAAACCTTGAAGACAGGAAGCATCTCAACACCAACTGCTGAAGCAGCAGTGGACAAACTTTTACTGGGGGAGCCCTACTTCCTCTCCTATGACAGAGAAGCGCTTATCATGAATCTGATTCCCACTTTCAGCATGATGGATGCCTATTTGATCGTAGATGGTACTGATGCGGTTCAGGGTGTTCTCAATGAGGTGCTTAAAGATCATCCAAATGTACAGGCCGGACTCTCTGGAGCCATTGCCGTAGGTCGGGATGAAATGTACTACAGCTCTCAGGGACTTGAAATCTCCATGCTGCTTTCCATGTTCGCCATTGGAGCTCTTTTATTTATGGCCTTTAAAATGGCTTCTGCGCCGGTCATGGCTCTGGCAAATCTCATCATTGGAATTATCTGGGCCGCCGGGATTGTTGCCGTTGTGGTTCCTGTCCTCAACATCATGACTGCCATGTTCATGGTCATACTGATTGGACTGGGTATAGATTTTTCCATTCACGTCATCTCAACTTTTACTGAGATGCGAGCCAAAGGGCTACCCCTTGAGGAAGCCACTCTGGCTGGTCTGGAAAAAAGCGGTAAGGGTGTATCCACTGGTGCCATTACCACCTCAGTTGCTTTTCTGGCGTTGATGATCGGAGACTCAAGAGCCATGAGCGAACTGGGCTTGGTTACGGCAATTGGTTTACTGGCCGTCATGGTTTCAAGTTTTGTAGTCCTGCCTGTCTTTATGGTTGTCCGAGAACGTCGTAAGGAAAAACGCCGGGCTAAAAAGGGTCTGCCCCTTAAAACAGAAGCCCGAGATCTCGCTTTTGGTTCACTGGGACAAGCAGGGCAACTGATACAGAGAAACCCCTGGGTTAGCCTGGGCGCCGTAGTGATCGTGACTGTCCTCCTGGCTTTCTCCGCCAGAGAAATCACCTTTAATCATAACATGATGGATCTTGAAGCCGAGGGCCTGCCCAGCATAATGCTCCAGGACACCGTCCAGGACAAATTTGACCTGAGTATGGATTTCGCTTATCTGGTTTCAGAGAGTGTGGATGAATCTCGCGAACTCCGAAAGCAAGCCAAGGAATTACCCTCCGTTGCATCTGTAGATGATATCTCTACCTACCTGCCTTCGGCAGAAGAACAGAACAAGCGGGCGCCACACATCAAAGAGATTCACGCACTCATGGAACAAGCCAGCATAACTCCCATAGGCGCTAAAGATCTTGAGTTAATTCTCCTGGAAATAGAACGACTTGAAATGAATGTTATGGAGTTTCAGTCCATGGCTTTTCTCGGGGGACAGGATAAGGTTTACAACCGCTGTACAGAAATCGTTGGCAGTGCAGAAGAACCGCCTGACAACACCATTTTTACACAATTATATGGCCTCTATGATCAAGGCCCCAGTGTTTTAACATCGAAGCTCGGTGTGTTCCAGGACAGCTATGCTGATTACTTCACTTCTAGCGTATTGAAAATGGCCAACACCTCCCCGCTTAGTCTGGAAATCCTTCCAGAATCGATTGTAGATCGCTATGCCAGCAAAGACAGATCGTTGTTTCTCACGACGGTATTGCCCTCTGGGAATATCTGGCAGGACAAAGCCTTCATGGAGCAATTTTCGATAGAGCTTGAAGAGGTAAGTGATCGCTCCACAGGGATGCCTGTTATCATGCGTGCCCTTTTTGATATCATCGGTCGGGATGGTCGAAATGCTGCCATGCTAACCCTGGTGTTGATTTACCTCATCCTTCTTTTTGACTTCAGAAGCTTCAAGTATGCCCTCATTGCCATGCTACCCCTGGCAGCTGGAGCAGTCTGGATGATCGGCCTCATGCAAGTCTTTGGGTTTCAGTTGGATATGATGAATGTCATGGCGTTGCCCTTGATTCTTGGAATTGGTATCGATGATGGGGTTCATGTCGTCCATCGCTGGCGTCTGGAGGGACCGCGTTCAGCTTTTATTGTGCTTTCCAGTACTGGCAAGGCTGTCTTTCTAACGTCCCTGACAACCATCCTGGCCTTCGGGTCCATGATGTTCTCACCATTTCGCGGATACGCCAGTTTATCCTGGGCACTTATCTTTGGTGTTGGAGCCTGTTTTTTAACCACCATGATCATTTTACCTGCCTTTATGGGTTTGATAGATAAACGAAAGTAAGTTCTTCTTAAGGCCCTGTGGAGAGCAACGCACAGTTCTTTGCAGGGCCAGAATTTGACCATGTCATACCGCCAGATACACTTTAGCAAAGGAATTGCGCCGCCTGTTGATTTGATTCGTTTTTGGTGGGGTTTTCTCTTTTTGATCACCCTTATGAATTTTTGGCGACTGGCCTTTCTCATCTCTCAGCATGAATTTCTTATTGCTTCAAAGTGGGATATTTACCTCAAATCCTTCCTCATCGGAATAAGGCTTGATGCCGTGGTAGCATCGTATTTAATGCTACCTCTGGGGGCTGCCTTAATCGTTCAGCTCATTAAGCCCAAAAAGAGCATCTTTAGATACAGCTTGAATGCATACTTTTCTCTCCTTACTCTGCTTATCTCACTGGTTAATATCGTAGATATTTTTGTTTTCCTGGAATTTGACACACACTTGAATTTTCTTACACTAAAGTCCTATCTGTGGCAGAAAGACAGTATGTCTTTCATCTTTGAGGAATACCCTGTTTGGCCTGCAATAGGTGGTCTGCTGCTATTCTCAGGGGGAGTGTTCACCCTTTTCTGGCAGATCAGCAAGCACATTAAAGGGGGCACTGGATCAGCCCTTGTTCGAATTCAATATCTGATTGCTTCAATTATCATCCTGGGATTATCCATTCGAGGAGGCCTGCAAGAAAGACCCATTGATTGGGGTCATGCCATGTTTAGTCCTGACTTTATTGCTAATCAGACAGCCCTGAATTCGCTCTTCTTTTTGGGGCGAAGTGTTGTCCAGTTTTCATCGGAGGGCAAAGCCGATGAACTCACCCAGTATTATGATACGAAAGAAGCTTTACACACAAGCCGTGAGCTGCTGGAAGATCCACGAATGAAGTTTGTGGATGAGGTCTCCATGACCAGACATATTGACTCTGCCTCAGCCAAGGATTACAATATCATTTTAATTATGCTTGAGTCACACTCGGCTGCCTTTACGGGCTACCTCCACACTGACCAGCCTTCAGCTACACCAAACCTGGATCGCATGGCCAGACAGGGCATTTCCTTCACCAACTGCTTTGCCAACGGTATTCGCTCAGCTCAAGGTATAAGCTCAATTATTATGTCCTGGCCCACTCTACCAGGGTTACCACTTATTTCTCGAACCGAGTCCATCAACCAGGTTCCCAGCCTGGGCAGCGCCTTAAAAGCTGTCGGGTATAGTACTGTTTTTATGTATGGGGGGGACGCACAGTTTGACAACATGAATGGCTTTTTAGCCATCCACGGTTATGACCGGATCATCGAAAGAAGTGATTTTGATCCTGAACTGTCAGGCACGAGCTGGGGCATTTTTGATCATTCCGTATTCCGTCGTAGCCTGGAGGAGTTGGACAAAGCTTCCAAGCCTACCTTGCTGACACTTTTCACCACTACAAACCATCAACCCTGGGAAATTCCACCGGAATATGAGTCTATAATTCCTGCATTTCCTGACAGCTTGTTTCGCCAGGGAAAGGTGCATCGCAGCATGGCTTATGTTGACCATGCTCTGGGTGAATTTATGGAAGAAGCCTCACAACATGATTGGTATGACAATAGTATCTTTGTCTTCATCGCTGATCATGGACTCAATGTTTACAAATCAACTTTCGCAAAAATTCAGAATGCCCATATACCCTTTGTCATTTATGCTCCCGGTCTCTCTCTGGAACCTCAGACCATTGACCAACCAGTGAGCCAGGTAGATGTTGCACCCACTTTACTGGGTTTGATAGATTATCCCCGAACCTTCACTTTTTTTGGACAAAACACACTCTCAAAAAAATCCGGTTTGGCTTGCAAGGTTATCGCTAATGAGGCCTTCTGGGTACAGGATGATTATTTTTATTTCGAACGGTTCGGTCAGGAAACAGCGCTATACAAGATACAGTCTCCCGTTGAGGATGCGGTCTTTGAGCCCGTTTCGGATCCGCAGCTTTTTAATCATTATCAGAAAAATTTTCGCTCATATCTCCAAACTGCATCCACTCAGTTTAAAACCTTCGGGAATGAAAAACATTAGTTGGCTTCAGCAGTGTTTCTAACCAGTATATCCTTTAAAAAATACGGTAGATACACCAACCAGAAAGCGATGTAAGCCAACAGCACGAAGAAGGGAATATGCAGGGGAGGTGCTGGTAAAAAGTCCATGAGCGAACCCACCACCGGCGGAAAACGCAGATATAGATAGTTGGCCTGTCCACCGATGATATAATTCAGTGGAAAAATGATAACCATAACATAGATGGAAATTTTGGACACCTTCCAGATAGATGCTACTGTCGGTCGTAAACCCTCTACCACCGTAAAATACAAAGCCCCCAACAACAGCAGGCCATGAGTTACCATATACATGATATAGTTGGGATCAGGCCAGCCGTAAAGCAGATCGGGGGTAATGAGGGCCATCGACGCACCTGCGAAGGTCCAAAAATATAAAATGGAAACATAGAGTCCCCGCTTACCTGTCAATAAACAATAAACAATGAGCATGTGCCCAAGTTGACACATATGCAGGGGCAGCCAGATCTGCCAGGCCTCACCTAATCCAAAGGGGCCATAGAGGTGTTTAAATACAAAATATACCAACATGATCCAGCCCAACCATGTGGCAAAAACTTGATTCAGTTCTCTGTTGTTAATTGATCTCAGAATGAGGGGTGGTCCAACAGCCATGGTTAAGATGACCACCAATGCCATCAAATGATCAAACTCGAACAACACAAACGAATCTGCCATTAATCATCCCTTCGCATACCTGATTTTGTAAATAGTTAGCACTGAAATATAATTTCTGCACGGCAACATAAAAGCAGATGATACCCAGGGCGGGTTATCACAACGCTGCTTATTTAGTTGGGGAATAGCTTGCAGGATATATTTTGTGGGCAGACAATTTTGCATAAAAATAAATAAGGATACAAAGACATGTCACAACAATGGGACACCCCACCAGAGCTTCAAATCGATACAGCCAAAAGCTACTCCGTCGAAATAGTAACCAATAAAGGCAGTATGAAACTGGACCTATATCCAGCTCATGCCCCAAAAACAGTCAACAATTTTACCTTTCTTGCCAGAGAAGGCTACTATGATGGCATCGCTTTTCACAGAGTCATTCCCAACTTCATGGTTCAGGGTGGCGATCCCACGGGGACAGGCATGGGAGGTCCCGGCTATCAGTTTGAAGATGAATTCACCAACAATCCCAATCGTCATATCGACAATGTGATCTCCATGGCCAATGCCGGTCCCGGAACCAATGGCAGCCAGTTCTTTATCACCCATGATTCCCAGCCGCACCTGGATGGTCGTCACACCGTTTTTGGCAAGCTCGTTGAGGGTGTTGATGTCTTGAATAGCATCCAGCAGGGTGATGTCATGGAAAAGGTGGTTGTCACCGAAGGCTAGGCTTACCCGAAGCCTTCAATTCACAAACCTGGAAGAGCCCCGAATATGAAACCATTGCGTCGTCAAGATCGGCAATTATCCCCACAGGAAGCCCTGCAACTGCTTGAGGGGGGAGAGTATGGAATTGTTTCTACTGTTGATGCCGCTGGGCAACCCTATGGTGTGCCTGTTAACTACGTGCTCAAAAAGGGCTGTATTGATTTCCATTCTGCAACTGAAGGACACAAGATCGACAACTTTCAAAACAGCGGTCTTGTGTCTTTTTGTGTGGTTGGAGAAACCGAAGTCATACCAGAAAAATTAACGACCCGCTATGAAAGCATCATTGTTTTTGGGAGTATCTCAGAGAGAGTTGGAACAGGCAAAACTGAATCGCTGACGGCCCTGGTGGAAAAATATGCACCAAAGCATACCGAAGTGGGTCAAAAATCAATCCAGTCATCAGGCAGCGAGACCCGCGTCTTTTCTATTTCAATTGATCGTATTACGGGGAAGGCCCTGAAGTAAAGACTTAATCGGGCGTAATTCCGGTGGCTGAGCTTAACTGGCAGGCTGAAGCCGGTCCTTGAGCTTGTCGAAAGGCGCGAAGACTGCCCGAATTATGAGTTAGGTCGTTTTTGAGATAATCCTGGCAGATCATGTAGCTTACCGTCAATCAAGGCTTCTTTCTTCTTCCTGCTCCAGTCCTGAACTTGTTTTTCACGATAAAAGGCTTCATCAACCCGGGGGAACTCTTCAACATAGATAAGCTTTACAGGTAAGCGTCTTTTTGTATATGACGATCCTTCGCCAGCTTGATGTTGTTGGAATCTAAGCTCGATATCTTTCGTGCTTCCTGTGTAATATGTGCCATCTACACACTTGAGTATATATAGATATCCTATTGACATATTAATGCTTCACTTCGTGTTTGAGTAATTGTGGACATTTCGATACTTCGACTTAGCTCAGTACAAGTTTCCTCAATGTCCGGGTCCGGGTTCGAAGCTATGGCGGCTGAGCTTAGCTGGCAGACAATGTTCAGGGAGAGCCGGCCCCTGAGCTCGTCGAAGTGATAGGTTCATACGGTAATCGGACATTTCGATAGCACTTCGTCCTTCGAGACTGCCCTTCGGGCACCTCAGGATGACGTGCTCAATGTGGCACATCAATTTCCAGGTCCGGAGCTCCGGTGAAGGGATCTACCGTTCGTAAGAACTGATCGCTCGAATACCCCACTTTAAAGGCAGCCAGGTATACAGGCCTGTCAATATCAGAACAAAGCTAATAATGATTCCAATCACCAGACCTGATCCCTGATTTTGATACAGGTTGATCACCAGGACCAGCGATGTCACCGAAAAAGCCACATAGATAAGGCTCAGGACTACCGTGATAATCCCACCATAGCCACTACTGATTTTCATGGGGTTGGTCTCGTTAAACTGAGCATATACTGCTCCCAGGCCAAGCGATAAACTGATCAGAGCTAAACTGGTGAGCAGCAGAAAACCACTGGCAAGAAGAGATACTTCCAGGCGTTGCCCCAGAAAGAAATTTGAAATGAGCGCCACGACCTCTGTCATCGTAAAGAGCACAAAAAAGGCAAACCAGAACTTCTCAACAAAGACCCTTTTCATGGAGAAGGGCGCCATCTGTAGAATCCACAAACTGCGACCCTCCATACTGATCATGGGATAAACAAAGCGTGCGGTGAGTGCTGCCAGAATGAAGCCGGTAAATCCAAAATTAAAGATGTAAATGGTGGTGCGCCAGAAGGAGGAAAGCTCATCAAAGTGTAAATGTCCCCTGGATAAATTGATCAAATAAACCGCAATAAAGAACCCCAGGAGTAAAAACTGAACCCATTGTTGAGGGGTTCGCAAAAACTGAACAAGATCCTTGGAAACCATGGCTTTTACTGGAGGACGTAGACCTGCCCAGGGAAACTTGAATATTTTACTCAAGGCGACCCGTTTTGTTTTCTGCCCCTGACCTTCCATAACCTGATAGGTATGAAAATAGAAACGCTCCGCAGACCAGTTGATGACCTCCCAGCCCACAGCGGCTGTGGTTACAAACAGGGCCGCGAAGAAAAGTCGCTCAAGCAAAACCAGCGTCTCGCTATCCATAAATAAACGACTCAGCCAATAGCTGGGTATAAAGGGGAAGGAGGTATTGGACAGGTTGGCCAGATAGCGACCCAAAGCACGAAAGTTGCCCATATTACCATTCAACAGGGTATCCTGCTGACTTACGCTGAAATACAGATAAAAAACACCGGTGAAAATGACACCGAGAAAAATGAAGACGGTGCGCATCTTAAAGAAGCGACTGAGAAAGACTAGCAGCATCAGCAGTAGGCTGGCAGAAACGGTTGCAATAAATAGAAATGGCAGAATCCCGCTAATAAAGACCAGGAAATATTGCCAGATAGTTAAACCCTGAAGCGCACCATATCCCAGTGTGAGAGGAATCCCCAAAATCAGAATAGCCCAGGAACTATAGACCAGATTTTCGATAAATTTAACTCTGAATATTTGTTTGTTATCCACTGGCAGAGTCATAAGAAAAGCCACTTCAGGGGATCGATAAAAGGTTGAAAAGCCCGTCACCAGATTTGATAAAACCAGCAGATAAAAAATAATGGACCAGCCCAGGTAAAACAGTCGATCCAGGAATACCCCGCCCAATTCTCCCTGTCTGAGCAGGAAATTACCCCCGGAAATGAATAATTTATATCCACCAAAAATCAGTCCGAAAACAATCAGACTGGAAACAAAAATCTCCAGTCGCTTCTGCACAAATACGCCAGAAAGAAAACCATTATCAATAGACATGTCGCTGGTCCACTTAAACACTGTATCCCCTTTTTGAATCAATTCCAAAAAAGATAAACCTGACAACCTAAAATACCAACTTTGTCATGTATTGGAGTGATACGCGTCAATCACATCATCGAACATTGAGCACGTCTTCCTGAGGTGCCCGAAGGGCAGTCTCGCCTGCCTTCGCCGAAGCTGAGCCCCGCCAACGACAGCGGGTGAAGCGCAGGCAGGAAGGACGATGTGCTCTCGAAATGTCCTGATTTGATAAAGTAAGCTTTGGCTTCGACAGGCTCAGCCGCCGGTCTCAGGAGCAAAACCAATTATGACTCGAGCAGTCTTCGCGCCTTTCGACAAGCTCAAGGACCAGCTTCAGCCTGTCCCTGTCACACCAAGCACGTCATCCTGCCCGCCAGATCGTGGAGTCTGGACATTGAGGAAACTTGTACTGAGCCGAGTCGAAGTATCGAAATGTCCACCCCCAGACCTACCCGATACCAGCCAGACTTGAAAGTTCAGCAAAACGATCACGGACAATATTGCGTAGATCATCATGGGGACCTTTTCTCAAATGCGGATCATCTCCGATCAAAGCAAAAGCCGCTTTCCTGGCCTGTTTCAAAATATCACCATCCCAGAGAATGTTGGCAATTTTAAGTGCCGGGAGCCCCGATTGCCTCGTTCCAAAAATATCACCGGATCCACGCAGACGTAAATCTTCCTCCGCGATCTTAAACCCATCTGTGGTCTCTACCATGATGGCCAGACGATCCAGGGAGTCCGTATTCATATTGCGATGTACCAACACACAAACCCCGCGATGCTCCCCACGTCCAATACGACCTCTCAGCTGATGCAATTGTGCCAGACCAAAACGCTCGGCGTTTTCGATCATCATCACGGTAGCATTGGGAATATCAATACCTACTTCAATCACGGTGGTGCTGACCAGCAGCTGAATGTCATTCCGCGAGAAGGCCTGCATGATGCTATCTTTTTCATCGGCTTTCATTCTCCCATGCAAAAGAGCAGCCTTGAACCCCTTAAAACGATCCTGCAATTTCTCAAATCCCTGGGTTGCGGCTTCCAGATCAATTTTTTCAGATTCCTCAATCAAGGGGAAAACCACAAAGGCCTGGCGCCCGGCTTTGAGTTCATCTTCTATAAAGCCGTAGACTTTGGGCAGGGCATGTACATCAACCTTGCGGGTAATTATTTTTTGCCGACCCGCTGGCAATTCATCTATAATTGAAACCGCCAGATCACCAAACAATGTCATGGACAGGGTGCGGGGGATAGGTGTAGCTGTCATCACCAGCACATCTGCCTCGGCCGCTTTTTCCAGGAGTTCTCCACGCTGCAGCACACCAAAACGGTGTTGTTCATCAATGACCACGAGCTGCAGGTTTTTGAAGTGAACCTTACCCTGGATCAAGGCATGGGTACCAATGGCGACATGGTAATAACCTTCTTTCAAGGCCTTGCGTAAATCCCGTTTTTGAGCCGCAGTCTGTGAGCCAGTGAGCAGGACCACCCTGATGGGGGTTCCCTCAAAGAAGTTGACTGCATTTTTATAGTGCTGCTCTGCCAGAATTTCTGTGGGCGCCATGATGGCGGATTGATAGCCATTGCCGGCGGTAATGGCCGCGGCCAGGAGAGCGATAACCGTTTTTCCTGAGCCCACGTCTCCCTGGAGCAGACGGTTCATGGGATGGGCTGATTTTAGATCTTCCCATATTTCGTTCATGACCCGTTTCTGGGCACCAGTGAGTTCGTAGGGTAGTTTTTTATACTGGGGTTCCAGATAGGCGCCAAAGCCTTCAAAGCGATTTTCTTTCACCTTTTCAACGATGCTCTGGCGACGGATGGCCAGAAAGAGCTGCATGAGAAACAGCTCATTAAATTTTAAGCGGTGCTGGGCTCGTTTTAGCGATTCCATATCCTCGGGGAAGTGAATATCCCGGATGGCATCACCCAGATCCATGAGTTCATTTTCCTGGCGCATGTCCTGGGGTAGAAAATCCATAATTCTGGATTCGATACCTTCAACCAGGGGTCGCAGGAGCCGTCTGAAACCGCGACTATCCAGACCCACGGCTTGCAGCTTCTGGCCGGAGGGGTATAGCGGTACCACAATCCCGGTATTGATGGGGTTGGTACCTTCTTCATTAAGGATATCAAAATCAGGATGAACCATCTGAAAGCCGCCGTAGAAGTCAATTTTACCACTGACGGCCACCATATCGCCTTTTTTAAAGCGTTTCTGAATCCAGTTCGCCCCATTAAACCAGCGACATTTAAGAAAGCCACGTTCATCGGCCACAACCATTTCAAAATAGGAGCGTTTACGACCGCGTCGCATCTGGCAGCCAGTCACTTTACCAACTATTGTGGCTTGCTTGTCTTTTTGCAGTTCGGTGGTATAGGAAACTGTAGAGCGATCGAGATAGCGCCGGGGGAAATGCTCGAGGAGATCACTTACTGAAAACAGACCGGCTTCATTCAGGGCTTCAACTTTCCGGGAGCCAACGCCTTTGAGGGTACTTATGAGGGCATCATGTCGCATAGAAAATCAATTTAAGCGGAGGCAGGTCTTTCGAAACCCATCTACGCTAACTTTTTAAAATTTTTTTCAACGGCAAAGTAGCTTCGATGGGCAGGCTTGAAATTTGCCTAAGGTTCGTCTTCCTGGGGTGTCACACTGAGCACGTCTTCCTGAGGTGCCCGAAGGGCAGTCTCGAAGGAGGCGGGCAGAGCGTAGACTGGAGCGCGTCATCCTGAGGTGTCACACTGAGCTTGTCGAAGTGCGATGTGCGAAGGACAACAGACGAGAACTCCAAGGGGGATACGTCCTTGTAAAAAATAAGCTAAAACGCTAGATTACTGTGTTTCCGAGGTTGGAATAAACATAGAAAACGTTATTCATATAAGGCAGAGACATCATGAATCGACGAATCAAGCTATACTTTGTTACATTACTTTTTATGTGTGGCTGGACACAAGTTTACGCAGAATACCCTGGTGGGTATATCGGTTTCGGGGTTCACTTTGGAACGGATAAAACAGTGGGTGCCCAGATGTCTTATGGCGTCGCTGTGTCATCGGTTGGTGATCCCGGTGTGGGTCCCTATTTATTTCCAGGTATTGCTTTTGGGTTCAGGAAGTCGTTTTCGCTAGGGCTGTCCTATTATTACTCTGATCTGCAATTGACTTATTTTAATGGTGCCTGGGCTGGAGTTGGAGTTGGTAAATCATTTTCAGATTCCGGGGGCTCATTAAGGGCTAAAATCTATGGCGGCTTTTTCATGGCTGGCCTTACCTATGAGACTCCTCTGAGGGTGGTTAAAGATGAAATCCCGACTTTTGTGGGGGGATATCTGGGCCTGGCCTATCCCCTCATAGGAAATCATTTAATGCCCTAACTAATAATCACATATTAGGGCACAGATGAAGCTGAATTGTAAGTCCCAAACCGGGAAAGCCTCTGCTTGAGGGCTTGTATAAATAGACAAAAAACCTAGATTCAAGCAAAATTTAAAAGCTTCGTGGGGGAGCAGAATGTACACTTCATTAATGATTGGTCTGTCTAGGACCCAACGGCTCTATCGCTTCGTAGTGTTTGAGCCTGTCTGTTGGTGACATGTCGTACAATTATAGATGTCCAATAATGCAATATTACCACCCAGGCGGACTGAGCCGGAGCTGTCTAAATCTATGTTAGATGCAAAATAATGAAGACAGGAATCAAATGATGGATGAAAATGGAAATCAAGGTAGGGTAGACCCTGGTGTAAATCCGCAGCTTGTTATGACTCACTTCACTCCCGAGGAACAGAAGATAATCAAACGGGTTGGACGTGATTGGTATGTTACCAATGGTGGGAAAGAAATCCAGCTCGGTCCTACCAGCCGCTATCGCTATGTTTTAGTGAAACCAACGGATCTATTCAAAGAAATGTTCAACTTGGATAGGGAAATCATTTTAATATTTAGCCCTTATGAGGTATTTGAGCCACGCTCATTAACTGCCCTGTCCGCTGCTGCAGATTTGCATCAAACTCTTCGAATAGAACGAATTTGCAGTATGCTTGTTAGCAAGGACGAGGGCATTGTGATTAAGCTTCGAGAATTACTTAAAAATGATCAAGAAGCTCAAATTGTAGTACCATTTACCTATCAAGAACTTTGCGAGACAAAGAAAGGTCCATATTTCTTTCGAAATAGATTTATCGAGCATTTCTATGCCAGGGACCTTTTCGCTTCGGAAAGTCCACTGAGAAAGGACTTATATTTCTTTGGAAGAACTGACCTAGTTCATTCATTAGTAAATCGACATCGATCAAATCAAGTATCTGGTCTTTTTGGTCTTCGTAAAACGGGTAAAACATCTGTGATTTTTGGAGTCCAGCGCGGACTATTGAAGATATCAGGTGTTTCTGCATTTGTTGACTGCCAGACTCCGGCGTTTCATCAACTCAGGTGGCATTTTGCCCTACATTTCGTTCTAGATGCAATCAACAAGCAAAATAATTCAAAAGTGCGAATAGGTGATATGAGTTCGTATACGGCTAAGGATGCTCCTAGCCTCTTTGAAAAATACTTAACTAAAATATCCCACAAGTTGGGTAGTAAGAAAATCATGATAATTTTCGATGAAGTCGAGAACATTACTCCGACTGTATCACCTACCAAACACTGGAAAGATGGGCAAGATTTTGTACTATTCTGGCAAACAATTCGCTCATTGTTCCAATCCTCGACAAATCTGTTTTCCTATCTGTTGGTAGGAACAAATCCTCTATGTGTGGAGCTACCGACAATTGGAAGGGTGGATAATCCACTATTTGCTCAGGTTCCAATAGAGTATATACCCGGATTTGATGTACCCCAGACTAGAGAAATGGTGAGAAAGTTGGGGAGAATAATGGGGTTAAAATTTGATGAAATTATCTACAGCCGATTGACAGACGACTGTGGAGGGCACCCATACTTAATGCGTCACATATGTAGCATAATTCACAAAACAGCACCTGTAGAACGTCCCGTAAGAGTTGATAAAACAAGATATTCAAAGGCAGTTGAAACCTTTATCCGTGATTATAGTCAATTTCTTGAAATGATACTAAGTGTCTTACGAGAATATTTTAATGATGAAT
This sequence comes from Fidelibacterota bacterium, assembly GCA_018650445.1. Taxonomy (GTDB): domain Bacteria; phylum Fidelibacterota; class UBA8477; order UBA8477; family JABMPR01; genus JABMPR01. Next base: position 93,719 of record JABIFX010000208.1, on the reverse strand, counting down.
ACGAAATGTTACGAATGATATCTAGAGGGGATCTAAAAACTTTTCAGGAATTTGCTGAGTTAAGTCCTTTATACACAAACCATCTTCTTGGTTATGGCGTTTTGCAGGAGGTTGAGCAAAGATTCGATTTTAGGATAGAGGTTATCAAAAAATATTTGCGCTCAAAAGAAAAATACAAACGGCTAAATCTCACGATTGAGCAAAAAAGAACAGAAATATCTGAGCGTAGAAATGATTTAGAAGAAAAGCTACGAAAATTATGTAATATGCAGTTACTGGCTCAGGTTGGTGAAACAACTGCCAAAGCAGGTGTATTGTCTTTATTGGGCAACCCAAGAAAAACAAAAAATGCTAGCTATAGTTTAAGAGAAATTATGAGTGGCAATAAATCGGGGCTACTTTTTTCTGATTTGTCTAAAATTCTTTCTAAAAATTGGGAGTGTTTTAAGAATATATTTGGACCAAACAAGGATCAATTCCTCTCAGATATGCAGACAATCAATACTTTCCGAATTGATGCTCATGCAAAAGATATTATGGATGAGGAATTCGCAGTATTCAGACTATCGGCTAGAAGAGTCGAAAGCCAAATTAAATCGTTCTTAGGCTAATATTTGCATCTAACAAAGGCCAGTCTTCGTTCCTCTGGAACTACGACTGGTAAACTTAGAGCTGACACAAAAACCGAAGAATAATATTCTCATTAATTCAAGCATGAAATGGGGGAGACAATGTACATAATTATCACTGAGAATGATGAATCACAATGGGATGACCAAACAGGTCTTCTCTATAATTTTCCTAGTAAGTATATCAACCTTCTCAAACCGGGTGCAAAAGCTATATACTACAAAGGAAAACTTAAAAACACTGCGTATAAAACCAAACGGTTAGCCACTGAGCCACATTATTTTGGTATTTGCACCATTGGAGAAATTTTCCCAGATACTTCAACTAAGAAAAATGAGTACTTTGCTCAGATATTAGACTACCAAGAATTCAAAGATCCCGTGATTTTCAAGGTCGGCGATAAGTATCTTGAGTCTATTCCTACAAATAGAAAATCTAATTATTGGAGAGATGGAGTACGGGAATTAACAAAATCTAACTATCAAAAAATCATAGGGACTAGCAAATATGTGAAGATTCCAAAAATCGGAAGATCTTCAAAAACAAATGCGCCAGTCGTTGGTGGGCATGACTCACAAGGCCATGAATCGGCCCTAGAAGGAAGCAAAACCAAACATTTCACATTTAGGTATGAGCGTAAGCCAAAGCTACGACAAAAAGCAATCGAAATTCATGGGTCTAAATGCAAAGTATGTGGCTTCGATTTTAAATCGGTATATGGTAAAATTGGAGAAGGATACATTCACATCCATCATAAAGTACCCATATCGAAGAGGGGGGGCGAGGTGGAGGTAAGTGCCGAGAATGACCTAATTCCTTTATGCGAAAATTGTCATTCCATAATTCATAGAAGAAAAGACACCACTCTCTCTATTGCTCAACTTAAAAAATCGATTAAGACGAATAGTTGAGTATCATGGGGAGGGATCGTTCAACTCTCCCAGCATGGGTGCTGCACAAGGGAGAAATCACACCTGTTATAGCTTTCGAGGGCATTAAGCCGAAGGATCGTCCCGTTGTACAATGTCCTGGTTGTCAGGAAGACGTTATCATGAAAATAGGGAAGATCAATCCAGCTCATTATGCTCATATGCCAGGGAGCTGGTGCAGTGAAACTGCCTTGCATCTGAATACGAAAATGAATCTAGTGAAGCTATTATCAAAAGTTGATAAGCTTAGCTACAGAGTAGCATGTAAGGATCGTTGTGGAAGTGTACGAGATAAACTCATCATTAGTGGATGGGATGAAGTAAGAGCTGAATTCATTCTCGGCGATATCAGGCCAGATATAGCACTACTTAAAGGAGGCGAGGCTATAGCGTGTATTGAAATTACACATACCCATGGGATAGGACCCGGGAAATGGGACTATCTTCAAAAGTTAAATCTTCCCACTATAGAACTAAAAGCATCAGAATACCTGAGTACATGGGAACATGCTAATGTTATCCCAGCCTCATCGATTGTATCAAGTTTCCTCATTGAGGGTATGCCTATCTACTTTCAATGCGATACTTGTAGAGAAAAAAGAGAAGCAAACAAAGCTCCGCGGGAGACTATCGAAGTTCCTCCTTCTCCTACCCACCCTCCTGGCAGTAGGATTGTAACGCTCGCTGCTTGTTGTTGGGATATTTATATGGTGAATGGACATAGATATAGAGAGTCCTTTCAAGCGAGAGCGGAGATTGTAGATGGCATCCATCTAAGAAAATGGATAGAGAATAAAAAAGAGGCTACGGTTTGCTCTGTTGATAATCCCGATGATGAATCATCAATCATTCTAGATCAAAAACTAAAAGAGCATATGCAAAAGATTATACCAAAACAGAGGCTCGATTTCATCGATCACCGCCAGTCATGGAAAAAAGTAAACCCGAAGTATAGTCACTTAGAAACGAGAGATCACTGCCGGAGACGATATAAATACCGGATGGATCTCAAGACGCAATCCTGGGTGGAAAATTAATTTTGCGTTCGGTTCAACCGAAGGAGACTCTGTACAACGTAATAGTGCATCTTACGACCTCTTAGCAAACAGATAACCAGAGTGCGCCCTATGGGGTTCGACCCCTTTTACCTCGTTTAGATATAGACAAGCCTCCCTGGCTTTACCTGGGTAAACTCAACATTTTCCTATTGTCGAACAGGTGAAGTAATTGTGGCTGGCACGTTATGTGTACGTATACTTTAGCAGCATTCAAAATAGCAGGAGATATCATGACTAAAAATGACGACCTGAAGATCCCCGAAGGACAAATAATTGCTAAGTGGATGGGTATCGGAATTGCCATATTTGCCGGTCTGGGTATTCCCTTGAGTATCATTACAAGTAATTTTGCCTTTATAGGAATCGGTCCTGCGCTGGGTGTTGCAGTTGGATTATCAATTGGTCAGGGCATTGAAAACAAGTATAAAAAAGAAGGCCGCCTAAGACCGCTTACCGATGCTGAAAAAAAGCACAAGAAAAAGACCACCCTGGCCGGGGTGGCTATACTTACACTGGGAGTTATTGTGTTTACATTCATCTTTTTTCTCAGAGCATAAGACCTGGAAAATGAAAATATTTATTTTGCCTGCAGAAGCTGTAGGGTTGAAATGTCAAATCGAAAACAAAACCTGAAGGGTATTACAATGAAGAGATTGTTGGTAATATGTATGCTGTGCGTTGCTATGGTAGTGGCTGTTTTTCCACAGACAATAGAGGGTCCAGCTCAAACTGAAGCATTTTTAGAATCAAGCGCGACAACAGAATTTGTCCCCGAGCTTAATCTTCATCATGATGCAATGGTAAAGTCAAAACTGTCTACAATCTGGACAGCAGTAACCCTGAATATGATCGCTGCAGATGTACTCTCACTGTATATCCCGGAAGGCATGGATGAGTACACTGATTTTGCAGATGGAAAAGAAGCCGAGTTAATGACAGCGGCCGCAGTCATGTATCAGATTCCCATTTCAATGGTCTTCCTGTCCAAAGTGCTGCCCTATAAAGCCAATCGTAGAGCAAATATGATCGCCGCCGGTTTGATGACCCTGGCTGTTGTGGGTGGAGGATCAACAGACCCGCATTATATGATTATGGCCGGAGCAGAGATCGTTGGTTTTTCGCTTATCGCCTGGAATGCCTATAAATGGACAAGCCCTGAAGGAGAACCAAGTAAACATAATCTTGGTCTGAATATGAATTATGAAAGAAAAGCCCTGGGTCTATCCTACAGGTATAACTTCTAATCGGGTAACCAGGTTAGTAAAAACCAGATTGACCCTTCGACAGCACGTCGTCCTTCGAGTTCTCGACTACGTCGACCTCAGGATGACGAGCACTAGTCTACGCTTCACCCGCCTCCTTCGAGAGCCTCAGGAAGACGGTGAGCTTTGCACTTCGACAAGTTCAGGGTACGTTCTGGTAAACTTGTCCCGCCTGGCGGTCACTGCCGTGGGCGGGATGCAGCCATAAAAAGAAAGTGATACCAATTTGAGCAGAATCGTCATTCTGGGCTGTGGAGCCGTGGGAAGACACATGGCTATAGATCTTTGCCAGGATTCTGACCTTGAGGTCATCTCGGTAGATGTCAACCAGCAGGTCCTGGAAGATCTGGCAAAAGAACATCCCATCCAGATCCGTGTCGCAGACCTTTCCACACAGGAAGGTGTCACTCGTGCCATTGCTGATGCGGATATCGTCATCGGTTCAGTGCCCTACTCCATAGGCTACAGCATGCTCGAAACGGTCATTCGCGCCGGTAAAAATATCGTCGATATCTCGTATTTCATGGAAGACCCTTTCGGGCTGGATAAACTGGCCCAGGCCCATGGCGTCACCGCTGTGGTGGACTGCGGCGTGGTACCAGGTATGGCCAATATCATTCTGGGATATCACACCCGCAAAATGAAAGTTGACCGCTATGAATGCTACGTTGGTGGTATTCCAAAGTCGAGGGATACACCCTTAGAATACCTGTCTCCCTTTCCCGTACTCGAGGTTCTGGAGGAGTACACTGGCTCAGGCCGGCTGGTTGAACAGGGAAAAGTTCTCGTCAAACCCATGCTCTCTGAAACCAAAACAATTGATATCGATGGTGTGGGCACCCTGGCCTGTCTCAACTCTGATGGACTCAGAACGCTGATCTCCACCATGGATATTCCGGATATGTTTGAGAAGACCCTGCGCTATCCCGGACACGTGGAATTCATGCGCATTTTCAAGGATACCGGATTTCTCAACATGACCCCTATCCAGTTAGAGGGCGCCGCTGTGCGACCCATAGATATGACGGCAGCCTTGCTTTCCCCACTGTGGAAATACGAGCCCGGTGTGGCTGATCTTACTGTCATGCGGTTGATAATTTCTGGTGTGGAAGACGGGAAGCCCGTGACATACACCTACGACATGTGTGACGAATACAATCCCACCACAGATACGCTTTCAATGGCAAAAACAACGGGGTATACCTGTACAGCAGTTACCCGATTGGTGCTTGAAGGTCATTATTCTCGAACAGGGATCAGTCCTCCTGAGTTCGTAGGCGCCGAGGAAGGCTGTTGGAAACGCGTTGAGCAATATTTAGAAGCACGTGGGGTTCAATGCACCCTGGCATCGTCGTGATTCACAGGGAGCCTTTGAATTGGACAGCAAAAAGCTTTAGGGGTAACTGCGACGATGCTCTCACGCCATAATGCCACCACACTGATGGTCGAATACGGCCAGGGATTACCATGGACTCGACACTGCCACGCTGTTGCTGATGCCGCCCAGGCAGTTGGAGAACTTCTCACGGATCAACGTGCCATCGATGTGGACTCTCTGTGGTCAGTGGCGCTTCTTCATGACATTGGCAGATACGTGACCCACGATCCGATACTGCATGGCGTTGAAGGCTACAAGCTGCTCATGGACCTCTGTCACGAGGAGGCGGCCTTTGTTTGCGCATCTCATATAGGTTTCGGTCTGCTCGCGGCCGAGGCTGCACAGTATGGTCTTCCAGCTCAAGACTTCGTACCGCGAACCCGCCTGGAACGGATTGTACCGCTGGTCGATTTCCTTCTCGAGGGTGAGCAACCCACCACGCTAGAGTCCAGATTCACTTCGCTGCGAAAACGCAATACCGGCAATGACTCGTTTCTCGAGATGCTCCACCGTGCTCAAGGCGAGGCGACATCGTTTCTCGCTGAGCTCGATGCGGAGATTGGCTGCTCCGTGGTGGAGGTTGTAGCTACCTCAGTGCGAGACGCTTAACACTACAAATTTACGGCACCTCAGACAGCATCAAGATTCATGAGGGTCGCTGAATTGGAAAGCCTGAGGCGTTAGGCAATCTAAATGTGGCTTGTTTTGTCATGTTTACAGTATAGTTTCAATCTGTGAGTAACTCAAAACCAGCAAAACCCTTAGTCGACACAGCTTTTACCGCGGAAGTTGCCCGGTTTTACGAATCTACTCTTGTGCCACTTATTTTTGAAACTTATGCCCATGATCTTGCGATCAGGGCTAGTAATATCCCTTCAAAATCTATTCTGGAGGTGGCTTGTGGGACTGGAGTTGTAACGCGAGCATTGTCTAAAGTTTTACCTGATGATTGCTTGATTACAGCCACGGATCTAAACGATGCCATGGTTAGACATGCTGAAAAACTGGGTGCAGGTAGAGAGGTTGACTGGGCTCAGGCTGATGTGATGAAATTACCATATGAAAGTGAATCTTTCGATCTGGTCTTGTGTCAATTCAGCGTCATGTTTTTTCCAGATCGTGTTGCTGCTTACAAGGAAATCCAAAGGGTCCTGAAGCCAGGTGGGAAGTTCATGTTTAATGTCTGGAACAGGATTGAGGAAAATCATTTTGCTCATGAGATCACTGAATGCTTAACGTTGCGATACCCCGAAAACCCACCCCTGTTCCTGGCTCGAACGCCTCATGGACATGGACATCCAGATGAAATTAAAAGTGATCTGGAGGCCGCTGGTTTTAGCAAATGTGAAATTATCCAGAAAGATGCTTTCAGTCACGCCAAGGACGCAACAGTACCGGTTATAGCATATTGTCATGGCACACCGCTGAGAGTCGAAATTGAAGAGCGAGAGCCCGGTGGACTTGCAAGAGTGACTGAGGTGGTTACGGATTCTATCAAAACACGGTTTGGCCAGGGGGAAATCAGCGGAAAGATCAGCGCTGTCGTTGTAACCGCCAGCTAACAGGGGTTGTGATGTGTCTTTAGCGACTTCGTGTAGAAAAGAAAGGAATGAAAAGATATGATTGATTGGGATGCAGTTGGGGCCATTGGTGAAATCATCGGGGCTATTGCCGTGGTTATTTCTTTGATATATCTGGCATTACAAATTCGGTCTCAGAATTCGCAGGCCAAGCTGTCTGCATTGCATGCAATGTCCCGGGAACACCGGAGTACAACGGCCATGTTTGCCAATGCGAGCATCAGCGATATTTTTGTGCGGGCAAACCAGGATTACAATTCCATTTCTGAGGCAGAATCGGTTCAACTCATCGTTTTGGTAACAAACCTGTTTCGGGCATGGGAAAGTGCTTTCTTAGAGAACCGAGATGGCTTCCTGGATGAGGATGTTTGGACAGCGTTGTCCAGAGATTATACCCAGCCAATGGGGGCTTCATCTTTTCAGCACATCTGGAACCTGCGGAAGCAAAACTACGATCCCAGCTTTCAGGAGTATGTAGACAGCAACCAGAAGTTGGACTATATCTCCAGATAGCTTTCGAAAACTGTAAGTCTGAACCTGGACATTGAGGCCACTTGTACTAAGCCGCCGAGTGTATTATTCCATGGGCAAATCTTCATCAGGGGATATGGGGGTAGATTCCTGGAGAGGCATGACTTTGGCCACGGGATATCTAATAATGGTATAATATTTATCAGGATTGCCTGCTCCAAACATCCCGGGACCCTTGAGATATTCTTCTTCATGAGGTCCAGAAATTTCATAACCCTCTTCTGCAATTAACTCATGAAGCTTCGCAACTGTCGGGGGTTCTGAGAGATATGAGCCAATATGCAGGATTTCTGCTGTCATACCATATTCCCAGGTTTCAAGCCTAAGTTTAGGATATTCCTCACGGATTTTCTCAGGTAGCTCCATGACAGAATCACTCACAGGCATGGCATATATTCCCAGCCATTCCTCTTTCGGTGTTTCCAGGGGTTTGGGCCATCGAGCCCTGGGAACCGCCATCTCCATTCCATGTTCTTTCTTGAGCTTAAAAAAGGTTGAGAATAAGGCACCAAAGGCTTCCCCGCCTACTTCATTGGGATTACCTGTCACCTCGTACACCAACATTTTCTGAGGTGCTTTATCACTGATTTGAGGATCTAATAAATACTCGTATTCCTTGAATTTTTTACTGCATCCCACCAGGAGGATAAGTGTTAGGATGAGTGCTAGCTTGGCTCTCATGATTTCCCTCTACGGTTTGTGTTTTTTGAAACCTTGTTCTTTACATAAATAAGCTTGAATCGTCCTGTGGGGCTTTCACGGCTCTCAATTTCAAACTTCTGGGTTGATTTGATGAGAGGCGTCAGCTTGAGAAAGCCATAATTTCTGGAATCAAAATTGGGTTGTTTTTTCTGAAGTAGATTTCCCACATCCCCCAAAAAGGCCCAACCATCCTCATCGGCCAGGTCAGAAACCGTGGTCGCAATTAAACGAATCACTCCCGGAGTAATCTTGTCAACATTTTCAGGGGCTGGTTGCTTGTCCTCAGTAGCCTCTGATTCCGTTCCCTTGGCGAGATTCTTCAATATTTCGATATAGATAAATTTATCACATGCTACGATAAAGGGTTGTGGGGTTTTCTTCTCACCAATCCCGAAGACCTTCATGCCAGCCTCCCGGAGTCGGGTGGCCAGCCGGGTAAAATCACTGTCACTGGAGACCAGGCAAAACCCATTTACTTTTTCTGAATACAGGATATCCATGGCATCAATAATCATGGCGGAATCTGTGGCATTTTTTCCCGTGGTATAGCCATACTGCTGAATCGGCGTGATGGCATTTTCCAGAAGGAGGTTCTTCCATTTAGAGAGGTTGGGTTTGGTCCAATCTCCATAAATGCGCTTGATGGTGGGATTACCATACTTGGCAATTTCTTCCATCATCTCTTTTACATGGGCAGATGGAATATTATCACCATCAATCAATACTGCTATGTTTAAATCCATAACGCACCTCCAGTATAGTTTTTCATAGGCTAAAACGAGTGGAAACGTCTGATATTAACCAGATAAACCGGGAATGGATACACTATTTCCAAAAACCACAACCTGCCAGCTTCACCAGTTGCTGGCAAAAGCGCTATGGTTTCATGATGTATCTATCTTTTAAGGGATAGATTTGATCAGACCAAAGCCTGTTAAAGCGTGCCCGGTTAACGACTGGTTTACTAATCATCAGTAGACATAGCCTTGATTGAGCCTTGGTGGTGCTGGTCTTTGAGTACAGTTGGGTGGCATGGCTGGAAAAATCTCTCACTAAAAAGTCGAACATTTGATCGACAAGATCATCACTAATACCATATATCTTGGCATTCTCAAGAATCAACTGTCCATAAACAACCAGAGTAAACAACTCACCCAGAGCCATGAGAAAGTCGATATCCTTACGCTGTTCCTTATTCGGTTTGGCCAGCATCAAGAGGGTTTTCAGTAGACGAATCTGTTGTTTGAAAATCTTAACATTAGGAAGCTGAACAGAGGCATAAACCTTACGGTAATCATGAAATTGTATTCTCCCCAGTCCTCGTGTAGGCCCCTGGTTAAACAAATAATCATCATGAGTGGTTTGTGATTGTTGCTCCACTTCAGGATAGTCTTTAGGCCGAAAGAAATAACTCGCCATGAACTTGAGGATCAGGGCAATATTTACGTGAACCGTACCCTCCAGCTTGGGGAGGGCTCGAATATCGCGAGAAGCCATTTCAAAAAAGGTGTTCTTCTCAAAGCCCTTGGCCGCAATCACATCCCAGAGTAGATCAATCACAGTTTCTCCCTGGGTTGTTACCTTCATTTTTACCACAGGATTATATAGCAGATATCTTTTGTCCTCACTGGAGGCAACCCGCATATAGTCTGCGGCTCGCAAAGCCACCAGTTTCATGGCCACCAGCCTGCTATAACCATCTACAAACATTTGCCGGACATGGGAAAAATCGGTGACATACATATCATAGAGCCTTCTTTGAGATGCATGGCTGAGCGCCTCATATAAAGCATGGGTACACATCCCAATGGAAGCCCACCCCAGGTTGTATTTTCCAATATTTACCGTATTAAGGACAGCATCCCAGGCCTCGCTATTTTTATGGAGGATATCTTCTTCGGATATTGGATAGTCATCCAGTGTGTACTCAGCCACATAGCTCTGACTGTTCACCACATTCTGAACACAATTATATTTTTCATGCTGATAATTGGCAATAAAAACAACATAATCTCCAGAATCAGACATCTTACCAAAGGTGGAGACCATTTTAGCTATGTTCCCATTACCGATATAGTATTTGGATCCATTCGCCAGATATTGACCCGCTTTTTGGGGGGTTAGAGACATTTCAGTTGAGTAGATATCTGCACCATGATCTTTCTCGGATAAACCAAAGGCAAAGACCTCACCCTCTTCAAGCAATCTGGCGGCCCGTTGTTTTAAGGCTTCGTTTTCAGACATCCAGATGGGGCCCAGGCCAAGAATGGAAACCTGCCAGGTGTACCAGTAAGCCAGACCATAAAAGCCAAGTATTTCGTTGAAGTGAGCGATACGCCAGGTATCCCAGCGATAATTATCCTTACCATAAGCAGGTGGAGTCAGCAGGGCAGCAAATATCTTCTCCTTTTTAATAAAGTCTAGAAAATCAGCATACCAAACCTGGTTGGTGTCATCATCTTTTACTTTTTGCAGTCCTTTGGTTTCAAAAAACTGGATGGTTTTGTCGATGATTTCCTGGAAGTTCTGGTCCTGGTGTCTTGGCGAGTAAATAGTCGGATTGAGTAGCACGATTTCCCCCTTTTGGAATAATAAACTACTTTTATCAACGTTTCAATTGTACAACCACAATTGAGCGAGGCAAAGATACATTCTGCCAGCGAAAGGTGCTATCTATTTGGAGGGGTTTTCTGTGTTTGGTGCTTCGGATATCTTCCTGGTCTGAACGCTAAAGGTGATAAAAAATTCATCATAGATTGCTTTATCACCCAGACCATCGAAAAACTTGTTCGATTTATAGCGAAGGTTGTATTTGGTTCTATCAACAATGATTTGACCAGAAGCACGTGCCCTGGTTTTGTTTAGCTCGACAAACGCATCAAATTCCAACGCGTGGGTAATGCCTTTGAGGGTTAAGTCGCCTTTGAAATGATAGTTTGGTTCCCCCTCTTTTACATTTTCTAGAGGAGCCGCCACATTGAACTCAAATACGGCTTTGGGGTAATAATTCACACCAAAAAAGTCATCATCCTTGAGGTGTTTCTCTAACTTTTTGTTCCATTTTTCATCTTTGATGTCCAAAACTTTGATACTGGTCATATCAAGAACAAAGCGACCACTTTTTATCTCACCTTTTTCAATGGTCACCACGCCATTTATGAGATCAAGAGAACCGCTGTGCTCTCCGGTCACCTTTTTCCCCAGCCATTCCACACTGCTCTTTTTCACGTCAATTGATGTACTGGCGAAAGCCGACAGGGACAGGACCAGGGTTATAAAGGCTACTGATATAATTTGTACGGATTTATTCACTGTTTTTATTCCATTTTTTGGATTTCTATCAAGCACTCAACTTAAGTCGGGTGTTATGATAATATGGTCTCAATCCTTGACGGGGGCGGCCATGAGCTTGAAGTCTTCCAAAATCTGGGCTCCATGGGTGGTGACATCTACATTTTCATAGATCTTTACCAGAATACCAGCTTCACTGATGAGATAAGTTTTCCTGGATGGGAAGAAAAAACCACTGGCGCCATACGCCTTAGAAACTGATTTGTCTGAATCGCTGAGCAGGAAAAAAGGAATGTCATACTTCTCAGCAAATTTTTTATGACTTTGCCTATCGTCATAACTCACACCAAAGACCTCGATACCATTCTTCTCAAACACAGTATAGTCATCTCGAATTGAACAGGCTTCTTTGGTACATCCCGGGGTATCGTCCTTGGGGTAAAAATACACCACAACCTGCTGACCCCTATACTCAGAGAGTGTGTGTGGTTTCCCATCCTGGTCAAACATGGTGAAATCTGGAGCCACCTCACCCACTATTGCATTTGCCTTGGCACCTAGCGCCACGCCAAAAAGCATGAAGCCGGCTATTAATATTTGAGTCATTTCATTTTCCCCCTAATCATTAGTTTTTTAACATGGCATCCAAATATCCGCCCAGGGTTTGAGTTCAATTCAAACGCCTGGGTAATGTTCCATGGTATCCCCACAAAAGCCTCGGGGTAAACGCGCTACATATGCTGTACATAAATCAGTTGAGAGGTGTCAAACCCAAGCTTTCTAGCTTCGGTTTCAAAATCATCGATGATATCCTGGTCCACATATTCTGTTCTGGAAAGCAGCCAGAGAAAGGACCTGTCTTCCCCACACACATAAGCATACTCATAATCTGGATCCAACTTGAAGATCACATAGGCCCCATAGAAGGGACGCATAAAGGATACCTTCAGAAGACCAACATTTTCATCATCCACAAAGGAGGCTCTGCCTTCAGCATATCGCCACTCTTCCCGTCTCACCATATAGCCGTTGTTTGAAATAGTAATTCCGCCATCTGGCCTCAAGGTGTAGTCGGCACTGACGCTATTCAGGCCGATCTCAAAGTTGTGATCCAGCCGGGCAATCTCATACCACTTACCCATATAGCGCTTCACTTTAAAGTTTTTTACAGGGGTAACCCATTCTGGAACTTTTACACAGCTATTCACAAAAAATATAGCGAGTATCAACACAAGAATTTTTCTCATAGAATGACTCCTTCTACGCGTTCTACGCTTTCCTCGTTTTCTTCTTCGGCTAAACCTTACGACCAAAATAAACCTGACTCACTTCTACGCCATCTATCTCCGCCACATCAGGGAGATGCGCCCATTGCTCAAAATCAAACTTTTTCAATGTTGCGATACTGGAAACGTTGGTTTCCAGAAGAATGGCAAACAGCCTTTTTATTTTAAGCTTGGGACACATCTGTATGCAAGCGTCCAGAAGTGTTGATGCCACCCCTTGATTGTGATGATTATAATCCACAAAATAACTTACTTCAGCAGTTTGCCTCAAAGCTGAGCGCCCGGGACGATAGGGGCTAAGATATACATATCCCCAGATGGCTTTTTCGTATTCAGCCACGAGGATTGGATATTTATCCTGTCCATGTTCCTCAAACCAACGTCGTCTATCCTCAATCCTAACCAGCTCCAGAGCAGCTGTCGCTTGTGCAGAAACAGCCTGATTATAAATATCTACCAGAGCGGGCAGGTCTGCGGGCTCAGCAATTCTGATTTTTGTATCCCTGGAAGGCATTTATTTCTCATCCAGCAGCTCTAGCGTTTCCGTAGTAGATTTTACCACACAAAACTCGCCATTCAAGCTGGCCAGATTCACCCGGTGCATCTCTTCAGCACTGATATGTACGCCATCGGTATCTGTTCGCTCAAAGGTTGCTGTGGCGTCGGAAACCAGGGTCACATCAAAACCCAGATTACCTGCCATTCGGGTCGAGGTAGATACACAATGATCGGTAGTGAGACCGACAATAACCAGGGCGTTCAAATCTTTCTCACGTAGATAGTCTTCAAGACCGGTTCCAATAAAAGCGCTGTTCACCGTTTTAGAGAATTCTGGTTCGCCACTGAGAGGGGAGGCCTCGTCTTTAAAATCATTCCCCGGTTGATCTGGATGAAGCGGGGATTTTGGAGAAACAGAACAATGCTTAACATGGATGATTGGTCTATCATGTTTGCGCCACGCGTCCAGAAGTCTTTTTATGTTGGACTCCGCATCTGGATTGTTCCGTTGGCCCCAGGCAGGACTATCAAAACCTTTTTGCACATCTATGAGTAATAGGGCTGGTTTATGCATACTTCCTCATCATCGTAATTGTTGAATTCACCGCAGTTAATTTGTCGCGGTAAATGTCGAAAAAGATACTTTTAGCAGCTTCGGATTAACATGTCTTTTAAAGTGGGCTGAGACAAATAATTATGTTAAAAATTCTTTCAGCCTCCCGCCCTGCGGTGCATCTTTTACGACCATTTAAGACAGGATATTTTTATGAAACTACTCTCCTATGCACTGGATTATCGCATGGAACCCCGGCTGGCCATTTCTCTTGGAGGACAGGCTGTTGACGTCATGCGGGCCTCTCTGTGGATGAAGGAAGACCGTAATGCTCAGGAATTTTTAAATCTGGCTTCATCCATGAAGCTGACGCTGGAAACCTGGCAGCACTCGTTCTCACTGCTGACTCAACTGGAAGAAGCGTTCCAAAATATTGATACCTCAGGTCTTTCAATCCATTCCCGACCAGTGGCATTGGCTGAAGATGATATTGTGTTTTTCGCTCCAATTCCTGACCCCTCAAGTATTCGGTTTTTCAAAGCTTTTACGGATCAATCCGCAGATACTTTTGATTTTGGACAAACCCAGACGCTTCTTGGTCACAGACAGGAGTTTTCAGCTGCAGGGTTGGCTCCTCGGGGGGAAATCGCCGCCATCATAGCAGTCAGTAAAAACTCTGAGAACCCCGAAGTTGCCGGATACACCATTGTGAACAATTGGACCGCTGCCCAGGAGAAGGCTTCCGGTAAAACTGGTTTAGCCTTAGGCCAGGCCACCACATTGGGGCCATATCTCGTCACTGCTGATCAAGTTGATCCCTTTAAAATTGGAAATGGCTTCAACATGGATATGCAAATCGGCCTTAATGGTCAAACCGAAGTGGACACCCGCTTAAAAGAGATGAATTTTAGTTTTGCTGATATGCTTGAATGCTCCAGGTCAAGTCATGTGGGAGCTGGTGATATTTTTTGTTCTGGCAGTCCCTCCAAAAGGGATCTGGTTTTGAGTGGGGGACAAAAAATTGACATTGAGATTCAGGCTCTGGGTACACTCGCGACCTCGGTGGTGTAAAGCAAATTGTCTCCCCTAAGAATTCCAGAAAGTGAACTTGAGCTCAAAGCCATCCGCTCAGGCGGACCTGGTGGGCAAAATGTCAATAAGGTGGCCACGGCCATTCAACTCCGTTTTGACAGTCAAAACTCCAGCCTTCCAGATCATATCAAGGAGCGCCTGTTAAAAATGCGCGATCAGCGCATCAATGCAGAGGGTGTTATTACCATTACTGCCCGGCAATTCCGTAATCAGGAAGCCAACCGTCAGGCTGCCATGGAGCGGCTGGAAAAAATTATTCAAAAGGCTGAAATAGAGCCCAAGAAACGCAAAGCTACCAGGCCGACACGGGCCTCTGTTCAAAAACGACTAGAAACCAAGACCAAGCGCAGTCGCGTAAAGCAACTTCGTACACGAGTAAAACCAGATGATGAATAGGGAGAGCCAGGCATGACAAATAAGGTGATGTGGACACCTGGTCACGATCAGCTGAACCAGGCGCAGATAACTGAATTTCGTCTAGATATGAATTCCATATATGGACTGAATCTGAACTCCTATGATGATCTTTATCAATGGTCACTGGATCATGCCGCTGAATTCTGGTCTGAGATCTGGAAGTTTGGCGGGATCATTTCCAGTACGGAGGCAGACGAGGTTGTGGATGATCTGAGCAAAATGCCTGGCGCCAAGTGGTTTCAGGGTGCTCGTCTGAATTATGCTGAAAATCTTCTGCGTTATCGCGATGAGCGTACTGCCATTCATTTTCGTGGTGAAGACCAGGTGAAACGATCTTTGACATACAGCCAGCTTTATGCACAGGTTGCCAGGACGGCTCAAGCTATGAAGGATGCCGGTGTTAGCAGGGGTGATCGGGTGGCCGGGTTTATTCCCAATCTGCCTGAAACTGTTATTGCCATGTTGGCAGCGTCCAGCCTGGGAGCGATCTGGTCATCTTCATCGCCAGATTTTGGTATCAAGGGCGTTCTTGATCGTTTCTCCCAGATTGAACCAAAAATCATTTTTGCAGCGGATGGATACTTCTACGGGGGTAAGCGTTTTGATTCGCTGGAGAAACTTCAGAACATATTGCATGAATTACCTTCGGTGGAAAAAGTGGTGGTTATCAGTTATACACAGACACCGGATATTTCTGGTGTTCCCAACAGCATACACTGGGAAGACTTCATCGATAACCCTGCTACCGAAGTAAGTTTCACACCGCTGCCTTTTGATCATCCCCTCTATATCATGTATTCATCTGGTACAACAGGACTTCCAAAATCCATTGTTCATTCAGCCGGTGGTACCTTGGTCCAGCATGTGAAAGAATTGATGCTCCATTGTGATTTGAAGCGCGAGGACACCATCTTTTATTTTACGACTTGTGGCTGGATGATGTGGAACTGGCTGGTAAGTAGTCTGGCGGTGGGGGCAACCCTGGTGCTGTATGATGGAAATCCATTTCACCCTGGACCAGAGGGTCTCTGGAAAATGGCTGAGGAGCTTGATATCTCCGTTTTTGGTACCAGTGCCAAATACCTGGATGCCCTGGAGTCAGCTGGCTCTAAACCAGGCCATGATTTTGGTCTGTCTGCTTTACGGGCAGTCCTATCTACAGGGTCGCCGCTCTCAGAGGAAAGTTTTGATTTTGTATATCGCGACATCAAGCAGGATGTCCTCCTGGCTTCAATTTCAGGCGGAACGGATATTGTTTCCTGTTTTGTTCTGGGCAATCCAGCCCTGCCAGTCCACCGCGGAGAATTACAGTGTCGTGGTCTGGGAATGAAGGTGGAGGCCTTTAACGATTCTGGAACAGGCGTCTTCAATGAAAATGGCGAGCTGGTCTGCACCCAGGCCTTTCCATCCATGCCGGTCTTTTTCTGGAACGATGGGGATGGCCAAAAGTACCACAACGCCTACTTCGCCGACTATCCTGGAATCTGGCGTCATGGGGACTTTATTGAGATCAATGACCACGGCGGTGTTCGCATTTATGGTCGTTCAGATGCGACCCTGAATCCTGGTGGTGTACGTATTGGTACTGCAGAAATCTATACGGTAGTGGAGAACCTGCCTGAAATAGCAGATAGTCTCGTTGTGGGTCAGTCCTGGCAGGATGATGAGCGAGTGATACTTTTTGTCAAGTTGCCAGAAGGTGGCGTCCTGGATGAAGCTCTCGTGAAAAAGTTAAAGACGGTTATTCGGAAAAATTGCAGTCCACGACATGTGCCGGCACTTATTCTTGAGACGGCTGACATTCCCTATACCATTAATGGCAAAAAAGTAGAGATTGCCGTCAAGAAAATCATTGGGGGTAAAGAGGTTCAGAATCAGTCAGCACTAGCGAATCCAGAATCACTTGAATTATTCAAAAACCTGGAAAGTCTTAAACCGTAATCTGGAGAGTACGTATGAGTACAGATCAAGAAAAAGAAAAAAAGGGGAAACGTCCTCCACACTATCTCGGTGCCGGGTTGGCTATTGGTGTAGGCGTTGGAGTTGCCTTGGACAATATCGCAGTTGGGATTGCTGTGGGTCTGGCTATCGGTGCTGCTCTGGATTCATACCACAAGGAAAAGCATGAAAATGAAGATAATCAAGAACCTGGCGATGAAGATAAGGACTGAACGCTTCCTCTCTCCTGATTCAAATTAATCCCACCCCTCCAGAACTACTTTCCCGAAGGCATGTTCAAATTCAAGATGATCATGTGCTCCGCGAATATCCTGAAAAGCAAAGGTCTTGTCTATTACCGGAACCAGGGCTTTTTGCTCAGCAAGGTGAATGCATTCATAAAAATCAGAAACCGAGCCCATGGTGGATCCCAGAATAGTTTGACGCTTATAAAATAAATGCCTGAGGTTTATCCCTCCCTTAACTCCAGTGGTGGCTCCACAGGTCACTATCCGACCTCCCACAGCCAGAGATTTCATTGAATCCGCCCAGGTGCTTGCACCAATATGCTCAAACACCACATCGGCACCTCGACCATTTGTCAATACCCTGACCTGTTTTGAAAAACCTGTCTGTCGATGATTTAAGACTTCATCAGCTCCCAGAGAGAACGCCAGTTTCTGCTTCTCTTCCGAGCCACCCGTGGCAATCACTCGAGCACCCATATGGCGACCGATTTGAACAGCCATGCTGCCCACACCTGAGCCGGCTCCTAGAACCAGGAGTGTCTCTCCAGAACGAAGCCGTGCTCTGTTTTTCAACATATTCCACGCTGTGAGAGAGGCCAGGGGCAGAGCGGCTGCTTCAACAAAACTGAGGTTCTTCGGTTTAGGTCCAATATTCGCCGGAGACAGACACATGTATTGTCGCTGAACCCCGCCTTGTGTTTCACCCAGTATCCCATAGGAGGCACACAAATCTTCTCGACCAGCCTGACACTGATCGCATTCACCACAAAAGGTGCCAGGTTGAATAAGCACTTCGTCCCCGATGTGCCAGTCCTTCACTTTAGAGCCCACCTCGGCAATCACACCAGAGGCATCGCTCCCCGGGATATGGGGTAGCGGAATATTTAACCCCGGTAATCCTCGTCGTAGCCATAGATCTAGATGGTTGAGGCTGGCTGCTTTTATTTCAACCAGCACCTGGTTATCATCAGCACCTGGTTTATCCATTGTGGAAACATCTAGTACATCACTGAGACCGTGCTTTGAGAACTGGATTCCGATCATTGTTTTTCCCCATCCTGCTGGATAATTATATACTCCTGGTTAGTTTTCCATTTCATCTGAATCAGACAAAAAATAACTTTCCCCGGCTAATACGGGGACAAAATGTTTAAAAAATCACTCTTTCTGTCGTTATCAGTTGTCTTACTCATGTCATGTTATCCACTTGGAACTTTCCAGGGACCAGAAATTCTGCCTATGGGAACGGAAACCATGGGAATAGGGTTGAGTGGGATGACCAACATTATTTCTCTGCAGGATTCCAGCACCGGTAATGAAAAGGCTTTTATGGCAGATGCTAGCGTCCTGTTTCGAAGAGGCTTTGCACATAACACAGAAATCGGTATCAAGTTTGTCGGACGTCCCTGGTCTCGTGGAGCAGTTTTGACAGATGTAAAATGGCAGATCGTTCAAGAGCCCCTCATGGTCGCGGTGGATTTAGGTCTGTCCTATTGGACTAACATTGATATTCTGGCTTCTGTGGGATATCACCCAGCTCTCATTGTAGGAAACGGGAAGCTTTTTGGCGTGTTACAGTATAATAATGTCCGCTCCAGCGCCCGCCTTTTAAGAACCGAAGACCTGCTGTTGGGCCATCATTTCCCCATGAAAGAAAATGATTATATTTTTACACCACTCTTTGGTCTGCACCGGGATGAGTCTGACCCAGGCAATATATTTTATTCCCTCGGTTTTGGCTTTACTGGTCCAGTAGACGAGTGGTGGCGTCCCTGATTTTATTTCTCATACCATAATGTAGAAATTTTGGCAAATGCCCGTTTGCCACCTAACGCTCGCTGAGATATCAATGAAAAAATGGCATACGCGATAGCGACACCAACAGCAGCCCAAAAATAAAGTGGATTGCCTTTGGTTGTGCTATATGCCGGAAGATTGATGGATAGTATAAACGGGATCATCAGAAAAAATGTAAAGGCCGCTGAATACATATAGTCAGTTGCAACCGGGGTTTCAAAATCCGGATCGATTACACGCAATAGTGCCAGACCGGTGGGCATGGTACCTGTACAGGCACCATAAATGATCAGGGCACGATGAAACTGATAATCTTCAAATATTCGTGAGCTGATCCAGATAACGGTGATAAAGGTGACAAATCCACCCGTCACCGAGATAGCCAGAATCGGTAACCAGTATTGGACAACGACTGTCAATGAAATGGCACCTACTGCTGCAGCCACCATAATATCAACACTGTTGCCTGCGATGCGCGTCAGAGCGCCATTGTCCAGGGTGTGCTCAAGTTTAAGTTTAATCATGATGGTTTTTACAATGAGAGCCACCATGGCAGCAAAAACAAAACTGATTCCCCAGAGATTTACCGCCAGATCATTTCCCAGGTTTCCAGCAAATGAAAGCAAACCCGCCAGACCCTTGAGCATCAAAAAGGTAAAGAGATAGACCATAAGAACCACCGCCATATTATAGCTGGCAGAATCAATGGCTTCAGATTCTGTGGTCAGTTTGGATCCCACCTGGAGCTTTTCATTACGACCCATGACACCTGTACGAAAACGGCTTGCGCGGATTTTTTCAACCTGCTCCTTGCCAAGCCAGCCCCGCTTGATACCCATATTTATCAAAATGACACCACCAAAACAGGCCCACATATAACCCACGGCAGCAAAGGTGAGACCCACATCTGGTGCACCTTCAAAACCCATACTGACCCAACCTTCACCAATGGCATAAGCCTGGCCTGGTCCTAAGGCAAAACCCAGGGGCAGGAAAAAGCCAAAGGTCGGATAGAGAGACTTAATAAATGTGCTCATAAAGAAAAATGTGAACATCAGACCAATCAGGGATTGCAAAGAATACTGAGAGATAATGGAAACGGAGGTACCAAAGACACTTTTGTCTCCCTTGCGCTTGGTATAGGCTGGTTTACGAAGACTCATGGAGATAAATGAAATACTCAAAAGATGATACACAATGGCCCCCAGGCCAATTTCTGACATGCCTACAACAGGGGCTAGAAAGTTGTAAAAGGGGAGGAGTATGAATCCTGCTGTCAAGGCATTGGGGATGAGATATTTTTGAAAGAAATTAATACGTGCCCTGAGAAAGGTTGCCAATAGCAAGGCTATTGAAATAACGCCAAGATCCAGAAACATATTCCATGGAAAGTTCATATAGTACCATCCTGTTTTTTTACCGTTGTTGTCTAAAAGGTATCGTAATGCGGGATCAGTTTACTTGCATGAATCATTATTTACAATGTTAAAACATCTCTGTAGAAGATTGAGTGCCGTATTGTTTGTCAAGAACCATGCTCAGATGCATAAGGCTTGCGAAGGTTTAAAATCAATTTACATCGAAGATATAGGATGCCATGGTAAGTTCGATACGTTCAACCCAATCAAGGTTCTTCCAGAAATTGACGCCAGCACGATTATCCTTATTTATAAAGATGTGGCATTTTTCTATTCCTGCGGATTCAATTCTTTCCAGACTTAGAGAAACAAGTTTTTTTCCGATTCCCTGATTACGGAACTCAGGCAAGACGACTAAGTGGTGAATAGAGCCAAAACGGCCGTCATGACCACCCAATATTCCGCCCAGTATTCGGTCTTGGGATTCAACCACAAAACTAAGGCCGGGATTTCGCTTTAAGAAAGCAGTAAACCCTTCAAAAGAGTCTGCCTTTCTGATAGTCAATCCTGCAGTATTTTTCCAGATTTTATGAAGCGTCTGATGATCACCAGGGATCATTTCACGATATTTGACCGCCGTTACCATCTATCCCAGGATAGGCTCTGGTTTTTCAGGGGGATGTAAAATTTCGTTATGCAGAACTTGCTCATCAGCATGATAGGAGGAGCGCACCAGTGGTCCGGACTCTACATAATTAAAACCAATTTTCATCCCATATTCTTTATACTCAGCAAATTCATCGGGATGAACGTAACGATGGACAGGCTCGTGCTTCTTGGTGGGTTGCAAATATTGTCCGAGGGAAAAGATCTGACAGCCTGTTGCTCTCACATCATCCATGAGTGCAAAGACTTCGTTCTTCTCTTCGCCAATACCCACCATGATGGAAGTCTTCGTCTGCAAACCCTCAACTACAGATTGTCGGAGTACATCCAACGAGCGTTGATATTCTGCCTGGGGTCTAATTCTGCGATGGAGTCGTTCCACGGTTTCCATATTATGGCTCATAATCTCAGGCCTGGCATCCAGAACCGTCTTGATGCTTTCAGGATTGCCCTGAAAATCTGGTGTGAGCACCTCTATGGAACAGCCTGGGACTTCAGCATGAATCTGACGAATAGTTTCGGCCCAGATTCCAGCACCACCATCGTCCAGCTCATCTCGATCAACCGAGGTAATGACACAATGGTGCAGACCCATCTTTTTAACAGCCTCAGCGGTCCTTCTGGGCTCATCCATGTCAACAGCCGAAGGTCGACCCGTTTTTATGGCACAAAAGGCACAGGAGCGGGTACAGGTGTCACCCAGAATCATAATAGTAGCAGCACGGCGTTCCCAACATTCGCTGATATTGGGGCACATGGCTTCCTGACATACCGTGTGAACTTTATTACTGGAGACAATGCTCTTCAGGTCTTGAAAATTAGGACCACTACGGAGTTTGGTCTTCAACCAGGGCGGTTTTGTTTGTGTCTTTTTCACGCTTTAATATAGACGGGGGCTGCGTTTCTAAAATAAAGGATAGCGGCTATTCGAGAGACTTCCTCCGGCCGGATGATTCCATTTCGAATGGGTTGAAACTACCTGGAATGCTCTATAGCGTCTTCTCAAGTTCTTGAATGATTGCGTCGATGGAAACAAGCAAATGCCCGAACTCTATCCGTGTGTGTCTGAGAATATTCCAACGGAGTTCATAAAGACCCATAAGCTCTTTATCAACAGGCAGGTTAATGGATGAAGGCGGGTCAACCTGACCTGGAGACATTCCGATTAAAGCGTTCACTTGATCCCAAATGCCGTGGATATTTATCTTGGCGCTTAGTGCTTGAAAAAGTTCCTCGTTGACCAAGCGTCGGGAAGCAATTTCTTCTTCGCCAAGCTCTTCCAGGGTAACACCCCAGGAGCCTAGCTGACCCCTAAGATCAAGATTTTGGATGATTCCCAGGCGACCTGAACTGATGAGCCCGGAAAGTGTTCCCAGATTTACGCTTGTTGTAGGTGGGATCAATGTAATCGCCAGCGCTGAATCCGGAATAATGGTCATCAGTTCACCTGACTCCAGAGCTTGATCCAAGGCCTCGACTATCAGGGCTGTACTGTTCAGGACACGCTGGTTCAGGGATTGATAAAAAATGACATTATCCCTTGCGCTGATAAACTCCTGCTGTAAGGCTAATAATGTCTGATGTTCTTCACGGCGCTCTTTAACATCATCCCACCAGGTGTCCAGACCGAAAGCGATAAGAATACTGACCACAATCACCAGTCCTTCAAAAACCAATCGGGTTCGAAACGTTTTATTTCCTTCCATCAGTACTCCTCGTGTGGGAATAAGACTTTATGCCAGCGCATTAAAATCGAAGCTTTCCAGATTTCGCATGATATGTTCAATAAACTGTCCACCCATGGCGCCATCGACCAGACGATGATCAAAGCCCAGGGTGAAGACACACATCTGACGAATGGCGATTTCGTCACCAGCTTTAGCTTCAATAACGACGGGTCTTTTTTTTATGACCCCTACCCCCAGAATTGCCACATTGGGCTGATTGATAATTGGGAAACCTGCCAGATTACCAAACACGCCAAAATTGGTAATGGAAAAAGTAGCTCCTTCAAGGTCTTCAAGGGTCAACTTCTTATCTCGTGCCTTGCTGACGATGCTGGAAATATCATCGGAAATTTCTTTGAGTGACTTCCCCTCGGCATTTCTAACCGGGGGAACGACCAATCCATCACCCACTGCAACTGCAATACCAATATTCAGATGTTTGTGTCGTATAATCCTGGTGCCATCCAGGGACGTGTTGATCATGGGAAAGCTCAAGAGCGCATCACGCACCGCTGTGGTGATAAAGTGGGTTACTGTGAGGGAGTGGCCATGTTTGGCTTTAAAGTCATCATTGTTCTCTGAAATGAAGTTCATGATGTCCGTCATGTCAGCTTCACTAACTGAGTAAACATGGGCTGAGGTGTCAACACTTTTCCGCATATGCTTGGCGATGCTTTTACGCATACTGTCCATATCGATAATTTCAACATCGTCTGGAGACACTCTATCAGCCAGGCCTGTTTCTTCCAGTCCGCTTATCGGGATTGGTGTTTTCCCACCCGAGCCACGGGTCTCAAGATAGAAAAGCACATCTTTTTTGGATACTCGACCACGAAATCCACTACCTGGAATCTGTTGCAGCTCAGCTGGGGTTATCCCTTCCTGGGTGGCGATACTTCTTACCAGAGGTGAGTAAACACGGTTGTCATCAAATGTTACAGGCGCTTGAATTGATATGGTGGGTCTGGAGCTGCCCGATAATTTGTCAGCTGCTTGCTTTTCATGGGTAGAGCCCGTTTTTGCCGGGCTGGCCTCAACAGAATCTGATGTTTCTACCCGGGCAATGATGGTATCGATATCATAGGTCTGATTGACTTCACCGATGATTTCTACCAGCGTCCCTGAAACAGGACAGGGAATTTCTGCATCAACTTTGTCTGTAGCAATTTCCAGAAGGGTCTCATCCTTATCGATGGTCTCTCCAACATCCTTCTTCCACTCAAGAACGGTTCCTTCAGTCAAGGATTCACCCATCTTGGGCATGACGATATCGAATATCATTTGATCACCTTATTATGCATTTGGACAAACATTGCTGGCTTCCTGAGCCTGTCGAAGGACAAGCGATGTTGTTTAACACTCAAAAGTTTTGTACTCATTCAATACGCCAACAGTCTTTCTGCTGCCTGGCGGATGTCTTCTGTCTGGGGCAATATTTCATCTTCCATGTCCCAATTGAAAGGTACGGGAGCATCTTTGGCGGCCACACGCAATACGGGTCCATCCAGATACTCAAAGAATTCCTCAGCAATAATGGCTGCAATTTCAGCACCAGGACCAGCCGTCAGAGTATCCTCATAAACCACCAGCGCTTTGCTGGTCTTCTGCAGGGATTGTCCAATGGTAATCTTGTCAAGGGGGCTGAGTGTTCTCAGGTCAATTACCTCAATGGAGGCTCCTGTGCTTTTTTCCAGATACTTGGCCGCTTCTATAGCTTTATATACCATCAAACCGTAAGTGACAATGGTGAGGTCTCGACCTTCACGAACAACAGCAGCCTGACCAAAGGGCAAGAGATAATCCTCATCGGGTTCTGCGCGCTTGGCAAAACCCTGGCGATACATACCCTTGTGCTCCAGGAAAAGTACAGGATCATCAATACGACAGGCATACTTGAGTAGTCCTTTTGCGTCAGCCGCATTGGATGGATAAACAATATGAATGCCGGGGAGGTGCATGAAGAAGCCTTCAATGCTCTGACTGTGACACAAACCACCGTGAATATAGCCACCTACCGGGGTTCGAATGACGATGGGACAGGAATAGGAGTTATTGCTACGATAGCGGATGGTGGCGACTTCATTTCTGATCTGCATCATGGCAGTCCAGATATAATCGGCGAATTGAATTTCAACCACTGGTTTCAAACCGGCAACTGCGGCTCCCACTGCAGTTCCTACAATAGATGCTTCGGCCAGAGGGGAATTAAATACACGCCTGTCTCCAAATTCTGTGGAGAGTCCCTTGGTGGCAGTAAAAACACCACCCTTTCCATCAGCAACATCCTGCCCATAAATGATCATCTTGTCATTATGTCTCATTTCCTCATGGAGGGCATGATTAACAGCATCGACGATGACGATTTCATCTCCAGTGGTGACAGGATTTAAATGAGGAATGGCTATGGCTGATTCATCCACGACATGGGTATCTGCATCCGATTTCTCAGGATAGGGCGCCGAGAGTGCTTTTTCGGCTGCTTGATCTACCTCTTGCAGCACTTCATCCCACACTTGCTGGAATTCCTCTGAACTGACAATGCCGTCTTGCTCGCACTGTGCTCTGAATTTTTCAATGGGGTCACGCTTTTGTTCTGCGGATAATTCGTCGGCGTCTCTGTATTTGCGATGATCATCAGAAGAAGAGTGGGGTAAAAGACGCACTACATTTGAAACCACAATGGCTGGACCTTTTCCAGCCCGAATACTTGAAATAGCTTCCTTGAAAGTTGCGTAGGATTCAAAGAAATCGGTTCCATCTGTTTCAAATCTATTCAGGTTACCATAACCCCCGACCATACCATAAACCGAGCCTTCAGCTGTCTGAGATGCCTTGGGTACGGAGATGGCAAACCCATTGTCCTCTATATGGAAAAGGACGGGCAGTTTTTCTCTACCAGCCCAGTTAAGGGCTTCATGAAATTCACCCTGGCTGGTGGTTCCCTCTCCAGATGACACGTATACAAGAGCTTTTTTATCTGTCTGTTGGGCGGCCATGGCAGTTCCCACAGCCTGGAGATACTGAGTACCGGTTGGGCTGGATTGGGAAACAATATTCAACTCTTTTTGCCCATAATGTTGTGGCAATTGACGACCACCTGAACCGGGGTCATCAGCTTTTGCCAAAAAGCCAAGGAAGAGCTCTTCTGTGGTCATTCCCAGACCCATGACCATGGTCTGGTCACGATAGTAGGGATAGGACCAATCCTGCTTCGAGTTCATTTGCATGGCGCAGGCCAGTTGAGCGCCTTCGTGTCCAGAGGCACCAATATGAAAGAAAGATTTTCCCTGTCTCAAAAGCGTGAGCATTTTTTCATCAGTCCGACGCGAGGTCGCCATGGTTTTGAAAATACTGAGCAGCTCTTCTTTTTGAAATCCTTTAAGACTTGCTGACACGCAAAAACTCCACTGTTATCTTAAAATTTTATCGAAATCAAATACTGACTGGAAAGCCTGAATCAACGGCTGAGAAACCTCTTCAATCATAATCTCAACACCAAGCAAATCCTGCATACTCACAACCCCCTTCCCCTTGATACCACAGGGGATCATGCCGTTGAAATATGACATATCCGGTCTCACATTCAAGGCAAATCCATGCATGGTTACCCAGCGGGAAAGCCTTACCCCCATCGCACAAACCTTCTGATTTCCGACCCATACTCCTGTCATTCCAGAGATACGCTCTCCCTTGATATCAAAGTGCTGGAGGGTTTGGATAATCACTTCTTCCAGATTCCGCATATACCAACTGACACTTTTTTTGTGGTCCTCCAGATTGAGAATGGGGTACCCAACCAGTTGGCCTGGACCGTGCCAGGTAATATCCCCTCCACGGTCACTTCTAATGACCTGGGCATCACGAGCATCAATGAGGTTTGCTTGATCAGAATTTTTACCAAAGGTGTAAACGGGAGGATGCTCCAGAAGAATCAGGGTGTCAGGTATCTCACCGCCCAGTCTCATAGCATGGGTCTGCCGCTGGTATTCCCAGGCTTCCTCGTAGGGGACCAGGCCCTTTTTTATGATCTGTAGATTAGCCACAGAAAGTCTGTTTCATTTTCTTCATATTGCTTAAAATAGACTCGCCAGTTTTTCACAGATGGCTTCAAGCAATTCTGTGTCCCGGGCCGTAAAAGGTGAGGTTGCATGGGAATCAATATCCAATTCTGCAATAAATTTACCATCCTTCATAACAGGGAAAACCACCTCGGACTGAACATTTGAACTGCAAGACAGATAATTGTCCTCCAGAGACACATCCTGAATGATGCGACTCATTTCAGAGACTGCGACCTGGCCACAAATCCCCTTACCAAAGGCAATTTTCACATGATCTGTGGCTGCGCCTACGTAGGGACCTAGAATGAGATTGGTGCCAGAGTCATCAACGATATAGAAACCGACCCAGTTGTAGTGGTCAACACTGCTGGACAATAGCTCGGAGACCTTCTGTAGAGAATCGTCCCTGGTTTTTGACCTGGAGATTATCGAATCCACAGAATCGAGAAGGGCTGATATGTTTGGAAATGGTATTTGGCTTGTTGGGTTCATAGTGCGCACAATGTGCTATACTTCGACAGACTCAGCAAGTGGAACATCCTGTAAAAGGCGGGGCACAACTTAACACATGACTGTCTCCATGAGGTCCGCAAGGGATCTAAAATCCTGGAGTTAAACCCACACTCAACCATCGATTTATTGAGCATAGGGGTGGACCTTATTCAGCGCTCATTCCTGGCGATTTGAAGTCTCAAATCTAGGAGGTTCCCTTTTGGATCATGACTGACCTCGTGTTACAAAATCAAATATCCCAATTATTAGGGAAGTGTTCAAGGCACCATTTATAGGGGGCGGTTGTTGGTTTTTATCAACATATTGTGTCTATCCCATTTTAATGGGATAGACCCCATCACCTTTTAGAGATGAATACCACGATCCAGGGCCAGACCTGAAGCCTCCATAATCATTTCGGATAAAGTGGGGTGAGCGTGAATGGTTTCAAGCACGGCTTCATGGGTTGCTTCCAGAGATCGAGCAATACCGATCTCTGCGATAAGCTCGGTTGCCTCGGCACCTATGATATGTGCGCCAAGGAGTTCTCCATATTTAGCGTCATAGATAAGCTTCGTAAATCCATCAGTTTCTCCAGCAGCCATGGCTTTTCCAGAAACACGATAAGGAAATTTTCCAATCTTTATTTCATAGCCTGCTTCTCGAGCTGCCTTTTCTGTAAGTCCTATAGAGGCAACCTGGGGCGTGCAATATGTGCAACCCGGCACATTGTCATATCGCATGGGTTTCACATTCAATGCAGCGATATGTTCTACCGCTGTGATTCCTTCATGAGAAGCCACGTGGGCTAGCCAGGGCGGACCCGCCACATCACCAATGGCATAAACACCAGCGGCGCTGGTTTGCATATATCCATTTGTTTTAATCCAACCTTTTTCAAGCTGGACTTTGGCAGCTTCCAGTCCCAATTCCTCTGTATTGCCTTGAACTCCTATGGCAATCAAAACCTTATCGGCTTCCAACTCCAGAACATCACCACTCTTGGTTTTTACTTTGACAAGCGCCTGTCCTGCTGAGACAGAAATGGCTTCGACCATGGACTCGGTGTGGGTCTTGATCTTTTTGCGTTTGAACATTTTTTGCAGCTCAACTGAAACCTCTTCGTCCTCAATGGGAAGCAGATGTGGCAGCATTTCAACAATAGTCACCTGACTACCCATGGCTGCATAGAAATCGGCAAATTCAACACCAATAGCTCCAGCGCCGACCACCACCAGTTTTTGAGGG
This sequence comes from Fidelibacterota bacterium, assembly GCA_018650445.1. GTDB lineage: Bacteria > Fidelibacterota > UBA8477 > UBA8477 > JABMPR01 > JABMPR01. The sequence continues at coordinate 64,977 of JABIFX010000208.1, read as the reverse complement.
ATGGTATCCAGATTCATGGCTTCTTTGGAGGAGATAATGGTTTCACCATCATAGGCAACACCGGGCATGGGACGAGGACGGGCTCCCGTAGCCACGATAATATTATTAGCACTCACTTGCTGGTCTTCATTGATAAGTATCTGGTTTCCCCCCAATAGCCTGGCTGAGCCATGGATGACATCCACCTCGTTTTTCTTCATGAGGAAATCAACCCCTTTTGAAAGGGAGCCAGCGACCTGTCGTGAGCGCTTAATCACTGAAGGAAAATCCACATCAACATCACCCACCATCACACCAAATTTTTTGGCCTTCTGGGCGGATCGCAATACTTCAGCACTTTTTAAAAGCGCCTTGGTGGGAATACAGCCCCAGTTCAGACACACCCCGCCAAGATCCGCACGTTCAATAAGCACTGTTTTTTTGCCAAGTTGGGAAGCCCGAATTGCAGCGACATATCCACCTGGTCCACCGCCGATGATTGCTATATCATATTGTGTTGAACTCACTGTAATTCCTTTTTCCTTCTTATTAACCTTCGTAGGGTTATTTGCTTAAATACTGCCTTAATGCTTCCAGTTTTTTAACGGTTCCAATGTCAATCCAGTAGGACTGATCCATAGGAAAGGCCTTAATTTTTTCACCAGCCTGGGCTGCTTTTAGATAGACTGGAATCGTGGAGAAAGAGGTCCCCAGATCATCCATATAGTTAAAAAATCCAGACGAGATGACCTGAATCCCATTGAAGGCCCATTCCTCATAACTGTTGGAGCTCCATGAGATGTTCTCGCCGGTTTTCCGGTTTTCCCAGCCACACAAATTATTGCTTTGATCAAATCTTAAATAGCGTGAGGTTTCACGGTTGGCGACAGCCAACGTGGCCAGACCCTGAGAATCATTGTGGGCAGATATCAAAGCCCTCAAATCCAGATCGGTATAGACATCACTATTACAGACGAGAAAAGCGTCTTCTCCCTGAAAGTATTTACTGGCAAAAAGTAATCCTCCACCCTGCCCCAGCAGGTCTTGTTCTTCAGAGATATGGATGGTTAAACCAAAGTCCTTGGATTGGATAAATTCGATAACCTGCTCAGCAAAATGATGAACATTAATCACCAGTGTTTCAACACCGGCTGCTTTGAGCTTGTTGATGTTATGCTCTAAAAGGGGTTTGTTGCCGGCGGTAACCAGACATTTGGGGTGTCTATCGGTGAGGGGTGCCAGGCGGGTGCCCTGGCCGGCAGCAAAAAGCATGGCCTTCAAAGGGGTTAACCTTCCAGTTCACGGTGATGGAGCACCACATCAATATCATGGGTCTCTTTGAGGTGGGCAGCCAGTCTGTTGGCTGAATGCACGGATCTATGTTGTCCTCCTGTACAGCCAAATGAAATCATCAGGTCTGTAAAATTCTGCTCTTCATAGCTGGTAACGGCGGCATCCACCATGGTAAACATGCGTTTCAACCAGCGATCCATGTCGGGCTTATCTGAAAACCACTCAACGACTTCCTGGTCATTGGCAGACAACTTTTTATACGCTATTTCCCGTCCTGGATTGGGTAGAAAACGACAGTCAAAAACAAAGCCGCCCCCATGACCACGATCGTCAACAGGAACCCCATTTTTGTATGAAAAACTGGAGATGCGTACTTTGAGCCGCAAGTTTGCTTTACCGAATTCTCTCAGGGCTGAGGATTGAATAAGCTGTTGAAAGACATCCATCATGACTGGAATTTCAATAGGAAGGTCTACTTTACGAACCAGATATTCAAGATTTCTGATAGCATAGGGAATGCTCTGAAGGAAGTGGGTTTTGCGTTCATAAAATCCCCGATAGCCATAGGCTCCCATGGCCTGCATAATGCGGATAAATACGAAAGCATAGTAATGTTTGGTGAAGGCTTCCCGGTCTATGGGAATTAGCTCTGCCACAGCATTCAAATAGTGATCCAGCAGTTGCTCTCTCACTTCAAAAGGTAAATCGGCCTTGGCATCAAAAAGCAGTGAGGCGATATCATATTGAAGGGCACCCTTGCGACCTCCCTGATAATCAATAAACCAGGGTTTATCATCCTTGAGCATGATGTTTCTGGATTGAAAATCACGATATAGAAAGTGGTTTCCATCGGCCTCAAGCAGAAAGTCGGTGAAGGTCTGAAAATCCTGCTCTAACTTTTGTTCATTAAAGCGGATATGGGCTAATTTGAGAAAATAATATTTAAAATAATTCAGGTCCCACATCATGGACTGACGATCAAAACTGTGGTGGGGATAGGACTTACTGTAATCCAAACCCTGACCGCCTTTGATCTGAAACTGAGGCAATAATTCTACAACCTGTTCGTAGGTTTTAAACAGGCTTTCCGGAAACTCTTTACGACCATCGCGTACTTTCAGAAGAAAATCAAAAAGCGTGACATCACCGAGATCCTCCTGGAGATAAATATCCTGGTCCAGATCTTCGGCATAAATTTCTGGTACGGTAAGATCTTTTGCGAGAAAGTGTCTGGAAAAGGTAATAAATGCATCGTTTTCAAGTCGGTCCAGATTTTTTGCACCAATCACAGAGCGTTTGTCATTACTCAGGCGAAAGTATTCGCGATTGGATCCATGGGCTGGCAGTGGACTCAGGTTTACGACATCTTCCTTAAAGTGATCTTCAAATAGCTTTTTTAGTTTTCCAGGCATAGCTTTCTCTTTGAGTTATTAAAGATTTCTCAGGCTTATAATACTTAGAAATTCGGCTCTTGTTTCAGCTTCATCGTGAAATTCACCTAACATGGCTGAAGTAGTGGCAAAAGAATTCTGCTTTTCCACGCCTCGCATCTGCATGCAGAGGTGACGACCTTCTAAGACCACCGCCACACCAGCAGGGTCTAATAATTTATTCAATGCTTCTGCCACCTGGTGAGTGATACGCTCCTGAATTTGAAGCCGGCGAGAGTACATCTCAATGATTCTGGGGATTTTTGATAAGCCAATGACCTTTCCGCGAGGAATATAGGCGACATGGGCCTTGCCAAAAAATGGCAGCATATGGTGTTCACACATGCTGAAAAACTCGATATCTCTAACAACCACCATTTCAGAGCACTCGTCTTCAAAAATGGCATCATTCAAAACATCATTGAGGTTTTGCTCATAGCCCCTGGCAATAAATTTCCAGGCCTTGGCAACCCGATGGGGGGTGCGAATCAAACCCTCACGTTCCGGGTCTTCCCCAATCTCAGATAAGAGACTGTGGGTTAAATCTTCAATTTTTTGCAAGTCTACCATGTATTACTCCTGTCCAGAGGACAATTTTTCAGTTTCAAAATCAGCTAGAGTATCAATCTCCAGATAGCGTGAAAGATAGTGTACACCGACGTAAAAAGGACCGGTATCCACCAGAGCGGCAATCAATTTAAAGGTATAGCCCGAAATGATAAAAACGAGCAACTGAGTAAAGATGGGTTTTGCCACATCTACAGGTAAAGCCTTGGCATAATAGTGTGTCACCAGGATTACTGCCACCGTATCTACCAATTGACTCACCAGGGTAGACCCATTATTTCTCAACCAGAGGTGCTTTCCCTTGGTGAGCGTTTTCCAGAAATGGAACATATAGACATCCACGAACTGGGCCGCCAGATAGGCAATCATGGATGCTGTAACCGCGCCAAAGGTAAGGGCTCGGATTTCATAAAATATTGGCAGGCGACCTGCTGCATCTCTAGCAATTTCTCCAGTGGCAGACAAAGTTTCAAAGCCCGGCATTACCCCACCGACCCACATGATAAACATGACCCACAGATTGAGAATCAATCCTACAAAAACCACAAAAGTGGCCCGCTTGCGACCATAGAGTTCACTGATGAGATCTGTAGCTAAGAAAGTAATAGGGTAGGGTAGAACACCGACAGCCACCGCAAAAACAACCTCTCCATACCCATCAAAACTCATTGTAAACAGCTTTATAAAGCGGCTGATCCCCAAAATGTTGAGCATAGCCAAAGTCCCTAGAAAGAGACCGGCTAAAATGAGAAAGACTCGTTCTCTCCTTTGAATAATTTCAGGAGAGGGGTTCGTTTTGTATACCGTCATATATCATCCTTTTGAGGGGACTAAAATACACGCCGCCTGGAGTGTGTGTCACTTGTTATTCAGGACCGTAATAGTCCGTATATATGGTTGGTGTCTCCTGGAGCCGAATACGATGTAGCTTTCCATCTTTTAGATGGCTGGCTATCTGCTCCCACATCCAGACCACCATGTTTTCGGTTGAGGGTTGCCGACCTTTAAACCAGGGGATATCAATTTCTATCTGGGAATGATCGACCTGTTTGAGGATATGCTCCTTCACCACCTCTTTGAGATGCCCAAGATCCACAAGAAATCCTGTCGCAGGATTTACGGCACCTGTAATCGAAACCGTCAACTCATAGTTATGCCCGTGGATATTGAGATCTTCGCCAAAAGCGGCCAGATTGTCAGTTTCGCTGAGATCTGGATTTCCATAACGATGGGCGGCGCAGAAGTGAAATACTTTATTTAAAATGATCATGTCGATTCCTTTATGATGGCTCTGAATTTATTGTGGGTGGTCCCAATGTCAAACGCTGTGAAGAGGGGTGCTTGTGAGTTCAATGGGTTTCTGTGTTGCTGTTCCTGGCAGAATTCACTTGATAGCATTTCTAAAAGAAGGATTCGTCTTGCCAGCGGGAGATACGCCAGATTCCAGTTGGATCGCCAACAAAATCAAATACCGCATTTCCGGACAGGAAAAATTCACCGCCTATAGATAGATCGAAGGTCTTGGTCAGGCTGATTTCTCCGGTCTGAGAGGTATCTGTAGCTATGGTGGCGTTCCAGACCAGGGTGAAATGATCAAAGGCTCGGAAGAGCCGCCCTGTAGTGCGCAGTTCAGTATCTCTACCCCAATAGTCATAGCCACCGGCACCACCTATATCGGGATCAAAATAGAGAAACACAAAGCTGGTATCAAAGAGCTCGCTGTAAATCAGGCTGTCGCGATAGATATAGGCATAGCGAAAATTCTGCAGCACTTCCTCAGGTGATTTCTGTTCTGTCAGGATCAGGCTCGCTTGGCCTTCCAAAATACCTTCTGTGGGCGCAAAGGGATTCCAGCACCCCTGTAGACAAACCAGGCTGAGTAGGACGATGAGAGGTGTCAGTATAAAGACTTTCACAGTCTATTGTACCAGGGTCTTAAGGTCACTCCAGCAGGGCAGCGAATCAGATTTAAGGTCCTGCCAGATAGAAATTTCATATAACAGATCAACATTTTGAACCAGGGTTAGTGTGGCCTGTCCTTTGAGTTGCTCTGGTAGTGGGGTTTCAGATTCTCCATAGGCTAAAGTCAGATGGTAGTCTGTGACGATCTCAAAGTGATCATCTATCGGCAAAAAGTCTGTTCGTTCCCACTCTAGACGTTGCAAGCCGTCCTGGCTGAGTGTCTCGAAAAGTTTGGTAATGAAATTTTCCTCTTCCACATAGCCCCAATTGTCAAAAACACCGGGTTGAGAGCTGGCCACACCTTGATCAGGAAAAAAGGTGAAGGAGGCTCCTGTTTCGTCAGAATTTCCCAGAACATCCAGGTGATAATTCAGTTTGTGTGCAGGGAAGGCGTTCGCGAGATTTTGAAGTACAATTTCTGGCGAAGTTGGAGGACCCCAGGCATAGGGATCCAGAACATCAATGGGTGGCTCTGAATCACGGGGAGTGAAAAGCTCACATCCCGCCAAAAAAAGCAGTGCAGACAATGTAAATACGAACCATTTCATTAGCTGAAAGTACACGATGTGGACCTAAAAACAAATCACATGTTGTGCTTTTCTTGTCTCTGGAGCTATTTTCCCACATGGAGTGCCCAGAAACATGAGAGTTTTCGCCTGTATGGCAACCACCCTGGATGGTAAAATCGGTCCCGCCAATGTAGACCATTTTGTAGCCATTGGTTCGAAATATGATATGGAAAACCTAATCTCATTACGAGACGAGGCTGATGGAATACTATTTGGGGCTAGCACTTTCAGAACCTGGCCAAAAGTTCATCGTGGGAACAATCCAAAGCGGAATGCTCATCATTTTATCATGAGTCGTAGCCTCGATCTGGATTTTCAGGCTGAACTTTTTCAATATCCTGAAATCCCCATCACCATTTTTTCTGGAACAGAAAATATCACTCCGGGGCAACCCCCACCTGACCATGTAGAGGTTATTTCGATTCCGGACCAGCCTGGCCAAATTGATCTTATCCTCAAGCATGTCGCCCAATGTGGTGTTGAATCCTTGCTGATAGAAGGCGGTGGGCACATCCTTCACAAATTTATAACCGCCCAGGTCCTGGAAGAACTCTATCTAACCCTGGTGCCTACAGTGATCGGTAACGAGAGGGCTCCCGCCTTGCTGGGTGGGCAACGCCTGGCAACACCACCTCAGATAAAAATCCGGAATAGCAGACAGTTTGAGGATGAAACCTTTCTCCATCTCGAATTCAAGTACACATGATATCCTGGTGGGAAAGCTCTGGTTCTATTCTATGTTCTCTCCCAGTATGGTAGCCCATTTCAAATAAGCCTCGTCAGATATAATTAATAGGATTTATACACATGAAACAGCCTCTCATCATTTTACTTTTTTTTGTCTCGGCGATTCTGGCTGACTATCCAGACCAGTCCAAAGTGACAGAGGCGGCAGAAATGTGGGCTCAAATCAGTACTGTTAGCAATGTGGTGCTTAGTGAGGATGGAAAATCTTTACAGTTAGCTGATGGCTCGGTTTCAGGATTTTTCACCTTAATCCCGGATACACTCCCGGTTCCCTTTGACAGGGGACTACCCTCATGGAACGGAGAAGCCATTCATGGGGATTGTGGCTTCAAGGTTTCGATGCGTTTTAAGTATAACGAAACCTGGTCTCCCTGGTTAACGGTGGGTTATTGGAAAAATTATATTTGGCCATCATATGGAGCGACCTCTTACGCAGCAGGCGAAATTGACTATGATTATGTTGTCCTGGATGACTTTCACACGGCCTGGCAATGGCGTGTTGAATTTAAGCGGCAGCTTGCCGGGCATCTTTCACCCTCCATTGACAAACTTAGTTTTTATGTGAGTGATCAGAGAACAACTGATAATGTAGACCTTGCTGCAATTGTAAATGATGATCCACCAGCAATATACATCCCTACAAATTTTGTCTGCCAGTACAACGTTGATCCAGAAATTGGTGGGAGCATCTGCTCACCTACATCCACCGTATTGGCTATCCGGTCGTATGGTATCGAAGTGGATCCATATGAATTTGCCGTTGATAATTTTGATGATTACTGGAACCTCTTTGGCATCTGGCCACGAGCGGTTCAAAATGCGGCAGGACACCAGCTCGATGGTGCCGTCACCCGCTACCGCACCTGGAGTCAGGCTTATGATACCCTGGCCGCTGGTGGTCGGGTCGTCATGTCAGTAGGGCCACCACTATATTCTGGACATCTCATGATGTTGGCAGGATTTGATAATCAGGGGGATCCACTGGTTCACGACCCCGCCCGACAAAACGGTGAAGGTTATGAATACAGCAAAACTTCAATCTCCCAGTCCTGGTTTACCAAGGGTGGTGTGGGTTACACCTTCTTTCCCGATGAAAGTGTTGTTGCTCTGGATGAGATGGACAGAAACACCCTCCCAGATCAACTTGTATTACACCAAAATTTTCCAAATCCCTTTAATCCCTCTACCAACCTGAGGTTCTCACTTTCTATTGCTGCTCACATCAAGTTGAGTATTTATGATCTTACTGGAAAACAGATTGCTGTGTTAATCAGTGGGTATCTTCCTGCTGGAAATCACCAACTGGCCTGGAATGCTGAAAATCAAGCCAGTGGGGTTTATTTGCTACGATTAGAATCTGATTCTGAAACACAGATTAAACGCCTGACCCTGTTGAAGTAGTCTCTGCTTCCCTTGCTCGCTTAAAAGGGCCAGAAAACTGGCGCCATGACAGATGCAATAACCCAAAAAATCAAATTCAAGGGCGCGCCCGCTTTTACATAATCCATAAACTTGTATTTTCCAGGACCATAGACCATGAGGTTGGTTTGATATCCAATAGGGGTCATAAAACTGGCCGAAGCAGCATAGCAGATTGTGAATATCAGGGGTCGAGAGTCAACACCCATATTGTTTGCTGCAGCGATGGCAATGGGCGTCAACACAATGGCTGCAGCATTATTTGAAACGACCGCCGTGATGATGGCTGTGATCAAATAGAGGCTGGAAAGCAGTACATAGGGCGCCAGGTCTGCCGAAAATATGTTGGCCATGGAGGTCACGCTTTCACCAATCAGATGAGCGGCACCGCTGGATTCCATGGCGGTTCCAAAAGGAATAAAGGCCGCGATAAAGATGATGACCGGCCAATTAATGGCACTATAGGCTTCCCTCGTTGAAATATGCTTTGTTACCAGGAGAAGGAAGGCGCCAGCCAGGGCTGCTGCCAGGATATCCATAAGACCTGAAGCCGCTGATAGCATAATGAGGGGAATGATGATGACTGCCAGCCAACGAATTCTTTTTTTGCGCATGTTTACTTCATGATGTTGAAGAATGATCAAATCCGGATTATTACGCATTTCTGATATCTGTTCCGCCGGCATAAGCATGAGCAGTGTGTCTGCAAAACGGAGACGGATATGGGCTATCTTTTGTTTTATTGTGACCCCACGGCGACCGATTGCCAGGACAAAGGCATGATACTTTTTACGGAAATCCAGATCGCTCAGGGATTTATCGTAGAGTGTTGACTCTGGACCAACCAGGCCTTCCACCAGAACATTGTCACCTGCCTGTAGTTCGTTTTCACCCAGCTTGACATCCGAAAGCGCCAACACTTTTTCCTGCTGGTGAAATTTTAAAAAGTTCTCTATGGCTCCCTTTGTAAGCAGGGTGTCACCTTCAGCCAGGGTAAGCTCGCCTACATTACCTGGTAGATGATCTCCATCTCGAATAATTGCCAGGACGGTGATGTCGTAACTTTCATTCACCTGTCTTTCCCGACAATTCGAGCCAATCAAGGGTGAATCCTTGTCAATCCTGAATTCAGTGAGATAGGTCGACATATGGTATTTACCCACCAGGGTGCTAACTGGAGCCCGGGATGGTAAGAGTCTGGGCAAAACAACCAGGCTATAGGTGGTCCCCACCACCAGAAATATGATCCCCATGGGTAGGAACTCAAACATACCCAGGGCTTGAAGGCCATGGGTTTCGCCAACTGAACTGACAAGCAGGTTGGTTGAAGTGCCGATGAGGGTGATAGTGCCTCCATAAATGGCGGCATAGGAGAGGGGCAAAAGTAATTTTGAGGGTGAAATCCTGAACTTTGAGGCCATATGCATGGCAACAGGAATAAAGATGGCTACAGCAGCGACATTATTAATAAAGCCGGAAAAAAGGCTGACGGTAACAAAGAAAAGCCCCAGCCCCAGCCACTTCACCTTTTTTTCCATGTCGATGAAATATTGGGCGAAATTTTCAAGGATGCCTGTTTTGACCAGGGCATGGCTCAACACAAACATCACAGCGACGGTGAGAACCGCTTTGTTGCTAAACCCGGCGATAGCCTGATCGCTGTCTACATATCCAGTAAACCAAAGCACCAGCAGGAGACCGAGACCCAGGACGTCTATGGGGATAACTTCCAGAACCAGCAGCACCAGCAAGAGAATCATCAGGACAAGTATTCCCGCTATTTCAAAACCCATAATTCTCCTTTCTGGTTGGCATTACTACGCTTTTCTCTGCTCACCAAATAAGCACCCACCCTGACCCCGGGAGTGGCTCATTAACTCGTAATGAGCAAAAGTTATTGTGTTTAAATAACTTGGGCAAGATAAAAGCGAACTAGCTACGCTCTTTTTCTTTGGTCGTGAAGCTGCAAAACCCGTTGATAAAATCAATATCTGTCCAGAATTTCCAGATCCTAAAGCTGAACGAATATGCTTGGTGGCCCTTGGCTGTTTGTTAAATTCGGCACTGATATCAAAAGGATATAAATCTATACAGAATGAGGAAGTACACATGAAAAATCTAGTTTCCCTATTAATCTTTGCATTGATTCTGGTCGGTGGAGCATTCGCCGAGAAGGTCGCTGTGATCTCCAAGGTTCAAGGTGATGTCTTGATTCAAAAGGCAGAAGATTTCGATTACAGCACACCTGTAACCATGGGCATGATCCTGGACAATAATGATCAGATCAAAGTAAATGACGGTTTTGCCGTGATGTTGCTTCTTGATGATAAAAGCCAGGTAAAGCTTCGTGAAAACACTGAAATCGCCATCACCATGGTAGAAGACATCGGTGGAACGGGTTACCATGTTCGTCTCGAATATGGTCAAGCTTTAACCAAGTATGCCAAGGGGGCTGAATTCGGCTTTCAACTCCATACGCCAACCTCTGTGGCTTCCATTAAAGGAACTGAGTTCTGGACGATTACTGATCCCGAAACTGGAGATCAGGTTATCGTACTTGAAGGTATGGTAGACGTCATGAATAATCTCACCGGTATGATTAGTACTGGTGGACCTGGCCAAACAGTTAGTTCCAGCACTGATGGTTACATCGAGACTGGCGATACTGACGAAAATACGATTCCAGCAGATCCGGATGCCGAGGGTACCGGTGATGCCACTGAAGAAGAGGCCGAAGAGGAAGTAGCAGAAACTACCGCTGGAGACAGCACCGAGACTGCTGAAGCTGATGCTGGTATGCCGGCAGTTCCTCCGTCAACAGTAGATACCACCACACCAGCTGAAGAACCTGAAGAAGAGGCCGAAGAAGATGGTGAAGGACTCTTCGGGGACGCCCTGGCTATGGATGCTGGTTTTGGTGCCGTAACTATTGATGGCCAACTCTACAATCAGATCGCTTTACGCCCGGATATTTCCATCGGAAAACTTGGTGTCGGTCTTGATGTGGTCATCTATATGGATCAGGATGGTAATATCCGCAAAGAAGAATGGAACGAAGCCAAGGATATTATTGACAAGATCATGTATGTACGCTGGGGTGAACAAGGTGATCCGCTCTATATCCGCGTGGGAACACTTGATAATGTGGTTCTTGGATATGGACTGTTGATGAACGGCTATTCAAACATGATGGAATATCCCTCTGTTCGTAAGACTGGACATCATATAGGAGTTAAATTCGGTAATTTTGGAATCGAAAATGTCGTCGCCAACTATAAGGAATTCTCCTTTAGTGGGGAGAGTACTGGTCTCGGAATCATGGGTTTACGTGGAACCTTTTCCATGGGAAAACTCACTTTTGGAAGCACCGTAATCATGGATAATAACCAATACCTTGGTCTAAAAGACGAGGATGGTGACTATATTCCAGATCTCGTTGATGATTTTCCAAATGACGCTGATTACTCAAAAGACTCTGATGGTGATGGACGTCCCGATAATTCCCCCGATGAATGGGATATTGACGGTGACGGTAAAACGGATAACTACACTCCTGACCATAATAGAGATTGGGATGATGTTATCACACGCAAACCAGACCCCTTTGATGTGAGCGAGAATCCCAGCACTGTGGGTGGTGTAAGTATTGATATAGCCTACCCCATCCTCAATATGGACAAAGTAAAGCTGGTCCTCTTTGCAGAGGCTGGTCAATATTTTGGAACCGCTGACTCCATGTATTATGATGACAACGGTATCGTTCGACAGAAAGAAGTCAAGTATGGTATGGGAGCAACAGCTCCTGGTCTCCGTGCACAGCTTTTCAACTTCCTCACAGCCAGTGTCGAATTCAGAATCACCCCTTCAGGTAATTTTGTATACGGACTGTTCGATCGCAATTATGATCTGGAGCGCGTCGGTTTTGTCGATTATGCTGGAATGGGATTAACTCCTCGTACCCGCTATGAGAAGCTCTATGACAATTCTTCCATGATGGGTGTTTTTGGTAGCATCGGTGCTGACATTCTTGGTGTGGTTAATTTGCAGGCTGGTTACCAACATATGACTTCTGATGAATCTGAAGTTAAGGGTATTCAGGGCGTGATTGGTATTGCACCGAACCTGATTCCAAAGGTAGAAGCAGCCAATGCCTATATCCTACGCATGAATGTTGATGATCCCTTTGATATAGTCAGCGAAGGAACTTTGCTGGGCTACAAGGTGACTATTGGTTTGGGTGGTGGAGCCACACTAACCTGGGACTTCCGTCAGAGCTACATTGATCTGGACGGTAATGGTGAAATTGATACGGATGCCGGTTCGGGAGAGGTTATTGCCCAGACAAGTATCGAAACGGGGTTTTCCTTTTAGGCCCCGCTTACATTTAGACCAAAACGCCCTGCTTTTGCGGGGCGTTTTTTTTGACACTCTTTTTGAACCAAACATCGAAGATTGTGACCCTTTAACGAAAAGAATGACGTCCACTTGAACGCTGGAGTACCTTTCCTCCATGACAACATTTAAGGAGGAGTTTTTTATGAAGACAAGCAAATCAATGATGCTCCTGGTGGGATTTTTAACGATTTCAACAATGCTCCTGGCCCAGCCCGAGACCAATATTGAAACGACGAAGATGTCAGAAACCCTGTATCATTTTAAGGTCACGACTTTTTATCCTGTAAGCACGCTTGCTTCCATTGGACCTGATGGCATTCTGTTGGTAGATCCTGGCATGGAACAGTCAAACACAGAACTCATGAAGGTCCTGGCTGAACTGAGTGATCTGAAGGTAACCAAAGTAATCAACACCCATTCACATGATCACCATACCAGTATGAATAAATACTTTGGTGAAACTGCTGAAATTGTCGGGCACGCCGCCAGTATAGATCTCATGCGGAGCGATCTTGATGTCTTGGTTGAATGGCCCCAAAAAGCCTTCCCTTCATGGTCTATTGAAAGCGATACCAGTTTTGTCTTTAATGGTGAGGAAATCAGATTGATTCCCGTTACCGGGGGACATTGCAAAGATGACCTCTTGGTATATTTTCCCGATTCTAAAGTAGCCTGTACCGGCGGTGTCCTAAAATCAGGTTCCTACCCCATGGTTGATTTTGCCCGAGGGGGTGATTTTAGAGGGTTTCCCGAGCTGGCTGACAAAGCACTTTCCATTTTTCCCAGAGATGTCACTTTTGTTCAATCCCATGGTGATAATTTCGATTATACCCAGGCCAGCGAGTATGTGAAACGACTGGACAGGAGCATCCCCTTGATCAAAAAGGCCGTGGCTTCTGGGAAGACACCCCAGGAAATGATTGATGAAAACATCCTGTCGGTTTTGGCTGATGACGATCACGCTTATCCAAACCGAAGATTTTGGATCCAAACCATCCATCGCGGATTGACCATGAAGAATAATGGGGTAAAAAAGTCTTTAACGGCTCCAATTTATCACGCGCTGATGAACGGTAATGGTACCGATGCAGTCAAAACCTATAGAGAGCTCAAAAAGTCGAATCCTGAGGAATTTGGATTTAATGAAAACGTTCTCAACGTGTTGGGCTACTACCTGCTTGGAAAAGACCGCCTGGATGATGCCATCATCATATTCAAACTAAATGTCAAAGAATATCCCAGGTCTTTCAACGTCTACGATAGTCTCGGTGAGGGATATATGAACAGGGGTAATCTCTGGCGGGCAAAACGAAACTATAAAAAGTCTATCCGCATCAATCCTGAAAACCAAAATGGCATCGACATGCTGGAGAAACTCGCCACTTTATAGCACTCCCCTGTAATACACAGTATAAAAAAGGCCTCAATTGCTGAGGCCTTTTCTTTTTCTGTTTAAGAATGTTTTAACTGGGCGTCTGGAACTTCGCTTTCTGTTCCTGATAGTAGCTATCTTCTGGTTGAAGCAGTATGCATTCATCCATCACGGCGACGGCTTCATCAATACGCCCAAGCTTCCAAAGCACTTCGCCTTTAGTATCCATGATTTGGGCTTTTTCTCTAGCCCCCTCGTCTTCAGCCAATAGGGCGATACCCTGACTTATGCGCTCCAGTGCATTCGCAAGATTGAGCTCAAGTTGAGTCATGCGCCAGGCATAACCATTCAATAGACCGGTACTTTCTTTATGAATACCAGACATAAAGTCAACATAACGACGATAGGTCTCGGCCTCTGCCACCTTGTCTTGTGACCCACGATAAAAATTCCGAAGCGCACTGAATGCCTGGGGAAGCACCTCTGTATTGGTTTCATTATTTACAAAGGAAACCAGCGTTTCGGGATCTTCATTCTCTTGAGCGTGATACAACGCCATTTTTAACGCTGCTGTTGAGTGTAGGGTAGCATCTACACCATCCAGACCGAAAAGCATTTCCCAGTACGTCATGGCTGCCTTTAGACCACTCATAGATTCCACTTTCCCGGCAAGACGAACCAAAAGGTCAGCATTGTCAGGATCTTCTTGAAGCTGTTTCACCAGGTCGGGAACTGTGTTGATTCCATTGCGAATGCGTGTCATCTCAGCCAGATATTCGGCTGGGGGCATATAGCCAACGATTCGGTCAATTTCATCTCCGTTTTCATCGACAAAAACGAAGGAGGGAATAGAATGGATATTATAGCGATCTGATAAGTCATCGTTGGCGGTTGAATCCACATCGAGACGGTAGGAAATAAAATTCTCAGAGGCGTAGGTTATGAGGGTGGGGTCAATAAATGTTTCGGCGTCCAGCCGATTACAGGAGCCTCACCATTTTGCTGAGAATTCATAGCCAACAATTTTACCATTGGTTTCTACCTGGATGCTGGCATCTGCTAACCAGGGGTAGATTGGCTCTTTTTCTGCACAGGCTAGGATCATCAGTCCAGCAATGGCAGCAAACCAGAGATTCTTTGTTTTCATGTTTGTCCTTTCAACATATCAGATCAAATTTATAGTCATGCGAAACTATTGCCAGTAGCAGGATAATGCAATGGCACATTCGCAGGTTATAAGGCTGAGCAGGTGTGATTTCATGTTTCAAAGAATTATCGTTATTACTGTAAAAAGTATCACCTTAATCTCTAGAGAAGATAAATTAACCGAAACGAACTTGTAGCCAACCTGGGACCCAAAAGGAGTCATTTGAATCATGAAGAACGCCTGTAATAAAACACACTCCTGTTTCTTCTCCAGTATCATCTTATTACCATTATTGGTTTTGAGTGGGTGCACAACCCAAGAAACTGAAGCCACGCAGTCTGAATTCCCCCAGGCCGGTGCCTGGTCATCTCACTACTCTGAAGCGCCTCATATCATTTATACAGAAGCTGGAGGGTTGATTCTTTGGGCCGAGGAAGAGGACGCCCAGATGGTGCTAAAGTCGCTGCGTTCAACAGGCCAGGACCTTGATAGTCTGGTTGTCCGAAAAGGGGGTTACTTACCGCGAGAATTTACGGTTCAGCTTTCCAGTAATACCCAACAAGCCAGTGTGTATCCTGGGGTGAAAACCATTTTTGCTCTTTCCGACATTGAGGGAAACTTCAATACCCTGGTAAATCTTTTGCAACAGCACCATATCATAGACCACCAGCTCAACTGGCGTTTTGGTGATGGCCACCTCGTGGTGCTTGGCGATGTTTTTGACCGCGGGAATCATGTAACAGAAATGTTGTGGCTTCTATATCGGCTGGAACAACAGGCTGACCAGGCCGGCGGGCATGTCCACACCCTCCTTGGGAATCACGAAGCCATGAACTTGAGGGGAGATATCAGGTATATAGAGCCTAAATATGCTGAGTTTGCACGGCTTGTGGAAGCCCAGTTCGGCCTAGACTATTCTGATTTATATGGCGACCAGTCTGAATTAGGGCGCTGGTTGAGATCAAAAAATGTAATTGAAAAAATCGGTGATTATCTCTTTGTCCATGCTGGGTTATCGCCTGAATTAGCCAGGACAGGCTTATCTTTTGATAAAATTAATCTCTTTTCAAAAACCCTTTTTGAAAAGGAGAAGGCTCAATTTAATGCCACCGATAGTCTGTTATGGGGCAAACAGGGTCCTTATTGGTATCGAGGATATTTTGAGATAGACGAGAAGCGTTGGGGTCCCCAGGCAACACAATCAGATGTTGATCAGATGCTGGCACAACACCAGGTAGAGACCGTTATTGTGGGACATACGCATGTGATCATGCCAGAATTCCGGTATGGTGGTCGAGTTTGCGCCATAGATGTGGTTCCCCCGGCAGATCATATTGTGGCAACACCTCCCTGGAAAGCCTACGGAATCCTCATCAAAAACGGTCTGTTTTATCTCGCTGATGAAAATGGCAGGCTGAAAGAAATGCTAGCCCAGGCGCCCTAAAAACACCTACAAACGAGCCCCGGTATTCATCAGGGCTTAGAACCATTTAGTGGATCATCTGCTCAATCGACTTTTTTACGGGACGATTTTATTTTGTCGTAAACACTACTAATTGAGGGAAGCCGGTCTCTGAGATATGTGTTTTTTAATTCTTTAAACTTTTTAGTTTGAACTGCTGCGATAAACAATAGAGGAGGAACGCGTATGAAGTTATGCATAAGCAGAGTGTTTATGATATTGATACTTCTGACCGGTATGATCTATGGTCAGGGAGTAACCACGGCAGCCATAAACGGTAAAATTACCGATGCAGAAGGGGCCGTTTTAATTGGTGCTAATGTCATTGCAGAACACACACCAACTGGAACCACCTATGGTGCTTCTACAATGAAAGATGGGTATTATTACATCCCCAACATGAAAATTGGCGGGCCTTATGTCATTCGAGTGTCTTACATCGGTTATACGGCTCAACAAAACGAAGGTGTTCAACTTTTCTTAAATAACGAGGCAAGCTACAATTTTTCACTTCAATCTGAGTCCATGGAAATGGGTGAAGTTGTGGTGACGGCAGAGCACAGTGAGATCAACCCCAACAGGACAGGCGCCGAGACAAGCATCAATGCTGAGCTGCTCGAGAGCCTCCCAACCATATCACGCGGACAAAAAGATTTTACTCGTATGACACCCGAGAGTGATGGGAATTCCTTTGGGGGTCGTAACAATCTTTATAATAATTTTTCACTTGATGGATCGATTTTCAACAATCCTTTTGGCCTCGACTATGCTGTTCCTGGCGGGCAAACAGAAGCCCAGCCGGTTTCTCTGGATGCCATTGAACAGGTACAAGTCTCTTTAGCTCCATTTGATGTGCGCGAGGGTGGTTTTACCGGTGCTGGTGTAAATGCAGTAACCAAATCTGGTACCAATACCTTTAAAGCTTCTGTTTATCATTATCTCAGAAGTGAAGCTATGGTTGGAACCAAGGTGGGCGATGTGGAAACCGAGAATCTTGATTTTTCAACGTCCCAGAGCGGTATCTCCCTGGGTGGTCCAATCATCAAAGACAAAATCTTCTTTTTTGTCAATGTTGAAGCCGAGCGTCGCGATCAATTGGCACACAACTTTATTGCAGATGATGGAAGCACCGGGGCAAACGTAACCTCTGTGAATGCAGATTCAATTGCCCTGGTTCAGGCGCGTTTACGCGATTACTGGGGTTATGAGCCAGGTGCATACCAGGGCTATAACCATGAGACCTTCAATAACAAGTTGTTGGCAAAAATTGATTGGAATATCAGCAGTGCACATAACTTGACTTTTCGTTATAACTATCTGGATTCCTGGAAAGATATCTTGCCCCACCCCGAAGCAATTATCGGACGAGGTCCAACCAGCTTCAGGCTTCCTTTTGAAAACTCATCCTACCGGATCTTCAACAAGATCAATTCATATGTGGCTGAGTTAAATTCAAGATTCTCAAACAAGCTTGCTAACAAACTGTTAGTGGGATATACCATGTTCCGTGATGAACGTGAGCCCAAGTCTGTTGGATGGCCTGTTGTTGATATTTTTGATGGTAGCGGTAATCTGGCTATCTCTATGGGTTCAGAGATGTTTTCCACCCACAATAGACTCTATCAGGATGTTTTCCAGTTCACTGACAACCTGACCTACTATATGGATAAGCACACGCTTACAGCTGGTGTAAACCTTGAAATCCTGAAGTTTGACAACTCTTTCAATCTGTTCTATTATCCCTGGAATACCTTCGGTTCTGTCCAAGAATTCCTGAATAACGATGATACAGAAATTGACTTTAATGCTCAAGCTGCTGCCTCAGATGCAAACGACTTTGCCTGGGCTTATGTCGATGTTGGCCAGCTAGGTATATATGCACAGGATCAATTTCGTGCTGCTGATAATCTGAAACTGACCCTGGGTCTTCGTATGGATTATCCTTTATACCTCAACGAGCTGGAAGAAGACACCGGCATCACAGGTTTTGGTGGCTGGGTCGATGAAGATGGAAACTCTGCTGATGTGGATCCATCAACATGGCCAGAGAAAAAGCCCCTTTTTGCTCCACGCTTTGGGTTTAACTGGGATGTCCGCGGCGACAAAACAATGCAGTTACGTGGTGGCTCGGGAATCTTTACCGGACGCATCCCTTTTGTCTGGTTAGGCAACCAGGCCTCCAATGCAAAAATGAGTCCTTTTTACACCTTCCAGATAAACGATACTGCTGATGACTTCAATTATCCACAGGTATGGAAAAGCGATATTGCTATCGACAAAACCTTTGGTGATGACTGGCTAGTTTCATTAGAGGCTATCTTTTCAAAAGATGTCAATGCCGTGGTTCATCGCAACTACAACATGTTGGCTCCATCAGCAAACTTGTCGGGTACAGGTGATACCAGACCAATGTTTGCCGGCTTTAACGAGGTCAATATTTACTCGGCCGCAGGTGTTTCGAATACCTTCCTGGATGCAGGTGCTATAATCCTGGATAATACAGATGAGGGTTTCCAGCAATCACTTACTGGCAAGATAGCTAAGGCCTTTGATTTTGGTGTTACTGCAAACATGGCTTACACGAATGTCGTATCAAAGGATCTTACTTCCATCCCGGCGGAAATTGCCGCAGACGCTTTTCAGCGGAATCCCACAGTTGACGGTCCCAATAGTGCGATCTATTCCTACTCTCGCTATGGCTTAAAGCACCGAGTTATCTCTTCAGCTGTGTATAAGAAAACTTATGGGAAAATGAGCTCCAGTGTGGCCATGTTTTTCGAAACAGGTGTTGGCAACCGTTATTCATTTACCTATGCAGGTGACCTTAACGGGGATGCGATTGGAAATAATGACCTGCTCTATGTTCCTGAGGATGCCAACGATATACATTTTGGTACCTCCGTTGACGCAAATGGCCTCTTAATTGAAGCCGCCGATGCTGCTGTACAGTGGGCTGCTCTGGATGCCTTTATTGAACAGGATGAGTATTTGAGCACTCGTCGTGGTAAATATGCAGAACGTAATGGCGCCATGCTGCCCTGGTTCAGCCAGCTTGATCTCAAGGCTGTCCAGGATGTTAGCTTCGGTTTACACACGCTTCAGCTCTCCCTGGATGTCATGAATATTGGCAATATGATCAATTCCGCTTGGGGTGTGCGTCAGCTTTCAACAACCTGGAATCCCATTACAGTAAACGGTGTGGATGCAAATGGAGTACCTTATTTCAGCTTTAATACTGCGCTGGAAGACTCCTATGTGGATGATACATCTATTGCTTCAAAATGGCAGATGCAGTTTGGTGTACACTATCTCTTTTAGGGATGATGACACGAGCATCTAATGCTTGGATAAATAAAAAAGCCACCTTCGGGTGGCTTTTTTTGTGAGGATACTTTAACACCCGCCTTAGTTCGGGTGTTATAAAAACAGATCGTGATGTTTAGTGAACAGTGTGTTCTATAGATTTCTGTAGCTTGGGATCACCCATAGCGATGATTGGATCCTTGCCAGATTTCATAAACACCCACCAAATAAATATTCCACCTATACCAAGGAGCGTTGTGAGATGCATCCAGGAAACCTGGAAGTGATGATTATTAAAGGTGGGGTTGATCATCCAGAATTGATCAACATAATGCATAAACAACGTCAGCCCTGAAATAGAAACAATAAGAACAAGGACTCGCTTGACAGCTCTGAAAGCCAGAAGAATAAATGGTACAATAAAATGGAATAGGATCAGAAAAAGACTGACATTCTTCCAGCCATGTTCCCAGCGATGGAGAAACCAGATGGTTTCCTCGGGAATATTACCATACCAGATCAGAAAATACTGGGCGCCACCGATATAGGCCCACCATGCTGTAAAGGCGAAAAGGAATTTTCCCAGGTCATGCGTGTGCTCAGCGGTTACGATCTTGCCAGCACCATTATTTCTCAACATATTGGCCAGAATGGATAACAGGGCAATTGCAGCCAGGAATCCACCAGAAAACACATAGACACCAAAAATGGTTGAATACCAATGGGGGTCGAGACTCATGAGCCAATCAAAAGAAAAAATCGTCACAGTAATGGCAAAGAGAACGGTACCACCAGCAGCTTTGCGTCTCATTTTACCCAGGCTCTCTGCATTCCCAGCATCTTGAGCCAGAGAGAGCGTTCGTAGTCCGTGCGCCAACCATGACCAGATAACAAAGATGACGATATTGCGGATGAAAAAGAACGTCGTGTTTAAATAGGGGGCTTTCCATTGGAGTATTTTATCATGCATAACATGTGGATCATCTACGTGTGACCAATGGAAGAGGTCATGCATCCCAAAGAACAGGGGGATCATCAGCAGACCCATAATGGGCAGGGTACAGGCAACATTCTCAGCCACACGCCGCATAACCACTCCCCAGTATGCACCAGTGATATGGTGAATGAGGACAAAGAAAAGTCCACCCAGGGAAATTGTCGTAAAGAAGGTGAAAGCGGTGAGATAGGCCTGGAAGAATTGTGCATGATCCATAAAAGCGCCTGCTACCGAAAGCAGTAAACCAATAACACCTGCGATCAAGGCTTTCTGTGTGAAGGACCCCGTCTCTAATAACATGTATGTTTTATTGTCAAATTTCATAGTGCGCTCAAGACCTTTTAATTCTTTTGAAGTGATCGGATGTAGCTGATGATAGCCCATCGATCTTCCACTGAAACTTGCGCTTTAAAAGATGGCATATTAAGCCAGCCAGCTGTGATGGCATTGAACATGTGGCCATCGCTCAACTTTTTGATGCGCTCATCATAAAAATTGGCTGGAGGAATGGGGTATTTATAGAATAGAATTTTACCATTGCCATCGGCATCCTTGCCATGACACGCGGAGCAGTAAATATCATATCGTTCTTCACCACGTGTTACCATCTCTGTTGTAAAAGCCATGGGGGCTGAAGTGACGAACTCCCCTGTAGCATCTTTACCATGGTAGAAAGCATCATCGGCCCGCAATTCACCGCGAGCAACTGTCCCTTCTACAGGAGTGCGCATGGTGGCGCCATTCACAAAGAAATTACTTTCGGATTGTGCTTTGTATTTTCCCTGAGAGTCCATATTCGGATTTAAATGAATCGGTGGTTTTTCTGAATAATTACCACGTCCACAGGCAAGAATCAAAAAGACCACTCCCGTGAGGAGCACCATACGAGTAAATAACTTATTCATCATAGTCTCCTTACTCGCCTGCCAACAGCTCGACATCGGTACCGCCAATTGAGCTGAGGAATTTTTGAATTTTCTGTTCATCGAATTGCTCGTCATCCGCCTCGATGCTGACATAAAAAGCATCGTCAGTAACTTTAGCAAACTTATCAGAATAGAAGACGGGGTGGTGCAATCGCGGTAGTCGATTCAGGTGGAACATGCCGAGGACAGCACCAAAAGCACCGAAGAGCACAAAGAGTGCGAAGGTAACAATAATAAAGGCCTGCCAGCTGAAGAATGGCTTGCCCGATATCACCAAGGGATATTCAATAGCTGCTACCCAGTACTGTAGTGCCATACCGACGGTAGCGCCGGTAAGGGTCATTCCACCCACGATATATCCGAGGGGGGAGCGCTTCAGTCCCATGGCATCATCCATTCCATGAATGGGAAAGGGTGAATGACAGTCAAACTTCTTATAGCCTGCATCGCGAACTTTTTTAGCTGCCTCAATAAGTTCAGCAGGATTTGCAAAACGGGCGAGGGCTCCTAACGTTTGATTCATTTGGCGCCTCCATTCTTTCCGTCTTTTTGATGATAATGATGGGGGTCAGCTTCCGGCAAGATGCCTTTTACTTCAGAGAGTGCTACCATGGGCAGGAATCTCAGGAAGAGCAGGAAGAACGTGAAGAAAAGCCCAAAGCTTCCGACAAAGGTTAGTATGTCCCAGATTGATGGTGAATAGTAATCCCAGCTTGAGGGGAGATAATCACGGGACAAAGAGGTTACGGTAATCACAAAACGCTCAAACCACATACCAATATTCACAAAGATGGAGGCCACAAACATGACTGGAATACTCCGTCTCAGTTTTTTAAACCAGAATATTTGAGGGGTGATCACATTACATAAAAACATGATCCAATAGGCCCAGGCATAGGGACCAAAGGCTCTATTGATAAAAGCAAAGACTTCGAATTCATTTCCAGAGTACCAGGCAATAAAAAATTCCGTCATATAGGCGTAGCCCACCATGGAGCCTGTCACCAGGATAATCTTGTTCATTTTCTCAAGATGGTTAACGGTGATAATGTCTTCCAGTCCATAAATCTTTCTGGCAATAATGGCCAGGGTCATCACCATACCAAAACCGGAGAACACAGCTCCTGCGACAAAGTAGGGTGGGAAGATGGTGGTATGCCAGCCCGGCACCATACTGGTTGCAAAGTCTGTAGCCACTACTGAGTGAACCGATAATACCAGGGGTGTTGCCAGTCCGGCCAGCATGAGATAAGCTTTTTCATAATGTTGCCACTGACGGTTGCCGCCTCTCCATCCCATGGCAAAGAAACCCAGAACCTTTTTGCGCACTTTCGTGGCACGATCTCTCAGGGTTGCTAGATCTGGAATTAGACCCACATACCAGAAGAGGGTCGAAACGGTGAAGTAGGTTCCAACAGCAAAGATATCCCAGAGTAGTGGGCTTCTGAAGTTGGGCCAGATCAACATCTGATTGGGAATTGGAAACATATAATAGGCCAACCAGATTCTTCCAACGTGAATACCGGGAAAAACCAGGGCTGAAATTACAGCAAAAATGGTCATGGCCTCAGCAAAGCGGTTAATGGCTGTCCTCCATTGCTGTCTCAGTAGAAACAGAATGGCTGAAATCAAGGTTCCAGCATGACCAATACCCACCCAGAACACAAAATTTACAATGGCCCAACCCCATCCAACAGGGTTGTTAAGACCCCAAATACCAGTGCCTTCCCAGACCAACCAGCCAATGGCTCCCAACAGAACCATCATACCGGAAACGGCCATGGCAAACAACAGATACCACTTCGGTGGAGTTTTTGTTTCGACGATGCCACTGACTTTATCCGTCAGGGTGCTAAAGGAATGACCGCCTGTAACCAGTAGTTCCTCGCCCCCCATTGCTTCAGTAGCAGCGGAATCTCTTTGGGGATGTTTGTTTAATATACTCACTTTAGAGTTCCATATAATTTCATTGGTTCAATACCTAAGCCGTGTGCTCGGCTGCATGATGTCCAGATTCAAGATCTGGATTTGGATTACGCAGTTTGGCACCATAACTGGTTCGAGGTTGCAGATTCAGCTCACCCAGTAAGGCATAATCACGATTCTGGGCCTTGATTTTGGATACTTCACTATTGGGATCATTAATATTTCCAAAGGCAATGGCATCCGTAGGACAGGCTTGTTGACAGGCAACAACCACATCCCCGTCTTCTAAATCGCGACCTTCATTTTTGACTTCGATCTTGGCAACACTAATACGCTGAACACAAAATGTACATTTCTCCATAACACCACGGAAACGAATTGATACATCAGGATTCATGGCCATTTCTACGATCTCAGGCGTATCCTTGGTATAGTTGAAGAAGTTGAAGCGTCGCACTTTATAGGGACAGTTGTTGGCGCAGTAACGCGTACCAATACAACGATTGTAGGCCATTTCATTGAGACCTTCTTCGCTATGCGTGGTGGCTGCCACAGGACAGACTCCTTCGCAAGGAGCCATTTCACAATGCTGACAGGCGATGGGTTGGAAAACCATTTCTGGATCTTCAACATCACCGGTATAATAGCGGTCCAGGCGAATCCAACTCATGTCGCGACCATTACTGACTTCATCTTTGCCAACAATAGGAATGTTGTTTTCACTCTGACAGGCAATGGTACAGGCACTACAGCCAGTACAGCTGGTGAGATCAATGGACATACCCCATTGGTTTCCTTCACTATAATCATGCTCTTTCCACATGCCCTTGAGCTCATTCTTTTCGGCGAAAGCCATGGCGAACTCTGGGTCTTTCTGATAGTCAGACAGGGTGCTTTCACGGACAATGATTGGCAGGCGTTCCTGAATAGCATCGGCAGCTAATTTTTCTTCGTCAAAACCATGATGATCCTGAACACAGGCCAGGGTGTGGGTTCCGAAAGCCTTTTCAGCAGTAAAGCCAGAGGCTATACTCATGCCGGAGGCATAGCGTAAGACACTTACATTGGCGCCAACACCAGCAGAAACACGACCTGTCTTTCGACCATAACCCAACTCAAGAGCCACTGTGTTATCGGCCATACCGGGTTGTACCCAAACAGGCAGCACCACATCAACATCTTTGGTTGAGACTTTCAGGCGATCTTCATTTTTCACGCCAAGTTTTTTGGCGGTGTTGGCTGAGATCAGTGCCACATTGTCCCAGGTAACCTTGGTTACGGGATCGGGCAGCTCCTGCATCCAGCCATTGTTGGCATAACGACCATCAAAATTGGAGAAAGAGGCTGTAAAAATGACTTCCATATCGTTTCCGGAAGCAGTCGGTGAATAATAACGACTCATGGAAACAACACCTTGAGCGCGAGACTTGTTCATGGATACTGGCATTTCCCTGGTAGAGTCAAGAAAACCATCATGGACGACCTTGCGCCAGGCTTTCTCAAAACCCACGGCCCCTAGAATACCTGTCCAGGTTTCCTGAACCACACCATATGCCCAGACCTCTTCATCAGAGACCAGGTCAGCCAAAACGTCGACATTGCTTTTGCCATCAAATAGCGGGGCAATCAAGGGTTGAACTATTCCAGCGCCACCATAACCAGAGACATCTCCCCAGCTTTCCAGGAAATGTGCTTCTGGAATATGCCAGGTCGTATTGGTTGAGGTTTCATCCACATGTGAAGACAGATGAACTGAGTATTTGACTTTATTAAGAGCGGCTGCAAAATCAATATCAGCAGGGGCTTGATAGACTGGATTTCCACCCAGAATAATCAGCGACTTAATCTTGCCTTCGTTCATGGTCTTGTTTAGCTCCATGAATGACTTCAAGTTGGAAACCTGCATGTCTGGATTAGCAGTATAGCTTACGGTTTTAGTGGTATTGCTTAATACATCATTAATGAGAGCAATCAACGTGTGTACTTCAGCAGGTTGACGACGTCCACCTAGTACCAGGGATTTACCCTTGTTGTGTATCAGGTCTTTGGCAAGAGCGGTAATCCACTTTTTGTCAAAGTCTGCATTGACACGTGGCGCACTAATATCGAGACCCTGAGCACTAAGTTCGTGGGCCAGGGCTGCGGCAATCATACCGATCTGTCCATTTTGAACTCTCAGACGATGATCTGCCATGCCACCAGTGATGGTATAGGTACCCTCAACGACGTAGAGACGATTCATGCTGTCTTTTTCAGAGCGCACTTTGCGACGGGAGGCAAAATCACGGGCATTGGGAATATCATTACTGTCCATTTGCAGGAAATCTGAGTCCAGAGACAGAACGACATTGGCCTCTTTAAAATTATATCTCGGTTGAGCCCGTTTTCCCGTTGCGGCTTGAACACCTGCAAAAATGTTCTCATCGCTGACACTGTCATAAGTAATCCACTGGGCCTGTGGGAATTTCTTCATAAAGGCTTTACTGAGACGCATCATCGTAGGCGAGGCGAAACCTTCAGAGAGGACCGCCAGCCCTTCGCCACCATTTTTAGCATATTCTTCAGCCTGTTTTTCCCAAGCTGCCCGGTAGGCATTCCAGTTGGAGTTCTTGCCCTGATTCAGAACCATCTGTGAGCGGTCTGGATCATACAGGTTAAGCATTTCAGCCTGCATAAAGACATTGGAGGATCCACCTGAAGCGGGATGGTTTTTATTGCCCTCTATCTTGGTGGGGCGACCCTCGTGGCTTTCAACCAACAAGCCAAAGGATTCTGTTCCAAAGGGCATGTTGGTGGCATAATACTGGGGCTTGCCAGGAATGATTTCTTCTGGTTTGATCACGTAAGGGATGATCTTTTCAACGGGTCGGCGACAGCTGGTTAAGCCGGCCAAGGCCATAGATGCACCCATCAAGCTTAAAAATTTTCTCCGTGAAACAGGGTTTTTCAGCTCTTCTGCACCTTCTGGAAATTCATTCTCAACCAACTCCTTGAATTCGGGAGTTTCAGCGAGATGATCCAGGCTGCGCCAATATGTCTTGCCCTGTGCATTGGGATTATTTGCATTACTCATCTATGACATCCTGTACAGTCAGTGATTGGAGCCTTGATATCCAAAAGCTCTTTCTGTTTTGCGGCAAATTCAGCCTGGTTTGCTGGTGGTGTCCAAGTCATGTTGGTGATTTCGCTCGCAGGGCGTAAATGATCATCGGGATTACGATGACATGTTAAACACCACCCCATACTCAGGGGTTTATGCTGGGCGACCACATCCATTTCAGCAATATTGCCATGACAACTGACACAACCCACTCCCACCGTTATATGGGCGGAGTGGTCAAAGTAGACATAGTCTGGTGACTTGTGGACACGAACCCATTCAAGGGGTGTACCATTTTTGAAGCTTTCGCGGACAAGTGTTAGCTTGTCGCTATCAGCCTTGACCATATTATGACAATTCATACAGGTCTTTGTTGGAGGCAAACCAGCGACTGGAGAGGTTTCCACGCCGGTATGACAGAATCGACAATCCAAGCCAAGGTCCCTAACATGCACTTTATGGCTATAGGGAACGGGCTGCGCTGGACGATAGCCAACATCAGTGTACCAGGGGGAGGCATAGTACCAAACCAGACCGACAACAACTACCAGGGTCAAGCCAGCACCAACAGCGGCATACAGTGGGGCTTTATTCGTCCATTTGGGGAATATCTGAGCCAAGATTTATCCCTTTATTTCTTTTCCAAAGTTTGGGTTTTTTGGGGGTAAAAATATCCATCGGTATTACGCCGATCTTTTTCTGTTTTTTCCCCGCCTTTTTAACGGCCAGCATGATACAATCCAGTCAAAATAATGACAAGTAGTTTATCATTTTCAATACATTAGAAATTAGGATAAATAATATCACTAAAATGACTAGGTCAGTTACTGGAAACAACAGTTTAGAAATGGTTAAAAGCAGCGGGGGTGGCAGAATCTTGGGCTGACCTTACCTTTTTATAGAATGCCGTAAACTCGGAATTCTCAATCCTTAGTTTTTATGACTTTCCCCGCCCACGCATGGTGGGATCCAGAGCGTCTCGAAGTCCTTCTCCCAGAAGATTGAAACCAATAACCATAACAGCCACAGCCAGACCGGGAAAAACAGATATCCACCATTCACCGCGGAGATGCATGCGCCCAAAGGCTATCATGGAACCCCAGCTGGGTTCTGGTGGTTGGGCTCCCAGTCCAATAAATGAAAGCGAGGCTTCTGCCATAACAGCGCCGGCAATACTCATGGTAAAAGCCACAATCACGGGCGCCAGACTATTGGGCAATACATGCCGCATGATGATACGTAATTGTGAATAGCCCAGAGATCGTGCTGCAGTCACATATTCCTGTTCCACGATGGTCAATACTTGTGAGCGCATGATTCTGGCCATACCTGGCCAACTTACCAGACCAATAGCCAGCATGGCTACTTCAATACTGGGTCGCGGAACGGCAGCAGTAATTCCGATCATAAACAGCAGGGCTGGAAACCCGAACATCACATCAGTAAAGCGCATAATAATGGTTTCTGTCCATCCACGAAAGAATCCGGCAATCAAACCCAGGATAGCCCCAATTAATAAAGATATGGAGCTGGCAATAATACCTACTTTCAGGGAGATGCGAGCACCATATATAATACGGGAAAGGACATCACGACCTTCTTCATCTGTCCCCAGCCAGTGCTTGGCCGATGGGGGTTGCAGGCTAATATCCAGATCTGCATCGTAAGGATCATAGGGCGCAACCCAATGAGCAAAGACACCAACGAAAATCAGAAGAATCACAAGAAAAAGACCAAACAGCGCAACCTTGTTCTTGCGAATCTGCCGAATGGTTTCTGTGGTGATGCTACCGCGCATATATCCTAACCCTTAGTTTACACCATCCCAGTACGGCATTTTTGCAAAGCGGCTCTATGGTTTTTGGCATCATCTTTTTGCCTTCCCCAGCCGTATGCGCGGATCAATGACGCCATACAGAATGTCTACAATAAAATTGGCTGTCACAAAAATCAAGGCTGTAACCAGGACTGCTCCCTGAATGACAGGAAAGTCACGCTTCAAAATGGCATTCAAGGCCAGGCGTCCAATGCCGGGCCAGTTAAAAATTGATTCGGTTAAAACTGCTCCTGAGAGGTAGGATCCAAAATCAACACCAATGATGGTAATTACTGGAATCAGGGTGTTCTTCAGAGCGTGTTTCACAACCACGATAAAACTTGAAAGTCCTTTGGCTTTTGCTGTCCTGACATAATCCTGAGAAAGAACTTCCAGCATATTTGCTCGGGTAACGCGTGCCAGGAAGGCTGCGCTCCGGGTTCCAAGTGTGATGGCTGGCAAAATAAGGTAGGGTAAACACCCATAGCCCGTAAGGTAGGGCCACCCCACAGCCCTGGCTCCAATTACCATGAGTAACCCCACCCAGAAGACGGGTGCCGATACTCCCAATAGAGCAATACCCATAGTTGTTCGATCCAACCATGAATGCGGTTTTATGGCTGAGACCACACCCACAGATATTCCCAGCAATATGGAAACAAACATGGCCCCCGTAGCCAAAATCATGGTGGCGGGGAAGCGCTCCATGATCATTTCAGTGACTGGTTTTTGAGAAATAAACGAGACTCCCAGATCACCATGAGCCAGGCCCCAGAGATAGTGGCCAAATTGTTTCCAGAGGGGGTCATTCAAGTGGAACTGCTCACGTAATCGTTCCAGCGTTTCTTCCTCATAGCGCTCACCCACCATGGAAAGCACGGGATCGCCAGGGACAATATACATAAGTATAAAGGTCAGTAATATTATTCCCAAAATGACAGGGACAAGCTGGGCAAGACGATTAAGAATGTATTGAAGCA
Source organism: Fidelibacterota bacterium (assembly GCA_018650445.1). GTDB lineage: Bacteria > Fidelibacterota > UBA8477 > UBA8477 > JABMPR01 > JABMPR01. The sequence goes on along the minus strand of JABIFX010000208.1, from coordinate 35,587 downwards.
TTGATCTATTATAAGCGAATGTCTAGAGGTTGCAAAGGGCGTGTTTTGCGGGAGGGGAAAATATTGACTTGAGGAGGGGGGTGCAAACCATCCCCAGTAACCACAGATACAATTAACACAATTGAATCTTATGGGAAACCCGCCCTTATTCATTAATCTGTCTCCGTGGCAAACATCGATCAAACCTTTCTCGTTAATCTTGCACTAAGCTTTCTTGTTGGCTCAATCTGGGTTACCACGGTAACAGTCATTGCTGAACGCTTTGGCAGTAAAATCGGTGGTTTTATCGGCGGTCTGCCATCTACTATCGTGATTGCTCTGTTGTTTATTGGCCTCACTCAATCTACTGCTGATGCCTCCCGGGCTGCGCTGATGATTCCTCTGGTTATGGGAGTGAATGGAGTTTTCATCATGATTTACCTGGCCACGGTACATCATGGTTTAATCAAGGCTTTGGCCATCGCCCTCTTCTTCTGGTTTATAGCAAATGGATCTATTGTGATGGGTGGAATTGAGGGGCTCTGGATTTCAATCGCGGGGTGGCTGATCATTCTCGGTATCAGTTACTATATAACTGAACGTGTCATGGTAATTGTTTCCAAGGGAGGCATTCGGGTTCCCTATACCCTGCAACAAATGCTCATCCGCGGCATGGTAAGCGGGTTCATTATTTCCATGGCTGTGCTGGTGAGTCGTCTCGCCGGTCCCATTGTTGGCGGCATCTTTTCAACCTTCCCAGTTATTTTTATGTCAACCCTATATATCACCTACCGTACTGGCGGACCTGAATTTTCCCGAGCTGTTGCGAAGACACTTATGTTAAGCGGAATGATCAATGTTGGTGTTTATGCCATCGTGGCACACTTTGCCTATCAAAATACTGGCTTGTTGGCTGGAACACTCATCTCGATGGGGGTATCTATTTTCTCAGCCTCCTTTTCTTATCGCGTGATACGTCGTCTGACCCAGTAAGGCACCCTGTTTTAACTTTTTCAAGCTCCCAATACATCACGCTATTTATGACACTCATTCATTTCGTTGTAAATAAACCATAAATAATCTACTAGATTCCAGGCATGTCAGAAAAAGTAAACATCGGGTTTAACCGGGTACAAAGGTTTCTGTTAACCATTGCCGCTTTTGTCGTGGTTGTGGCTGGAATGCGCGCCTCACAGGATATCCTGATCCCTTTTCTTCTCTCTCTCTTTATTGCCATCATCACCATGCCTCTTTTAAACTGGCTACGCAGCAAGGGTATACCGACCTGGGCAGCTATCTTGATAATTATTCTGACTATCCTGGTGGCTGGGTTTCTTATAGCCGTTCTGGTTGGCTCTTCTCTCACCGATTTTTCTAACTCATTACCAAGCTACCAAAACAGTCTTCAGAATAAACTTACAGACGTCCTGACTTTTTTTGCAGAAAAGGGCTTTAATATTGTAGATCAAACCTTCATGGAGTTCATTGATCCTGGAGCAGCTATGCGCCTGACCTCCAAAATTCTCACCGGAATGGGGAATTTACTGGGTGATACCTTTCTCATTCTTCTTGTCGTGGTCTTTATGTTGCTGGAGGCGGCCACTTTCAGCCATAAAATTGAGAAAGCTATTCCTTCAGATTCACCGGAAATGGACCGCTTAAACAGCTTTCTCCAAAACATCAATCGTTATATGGTCATAAAAACCTGGACCAGTCTTGGAACGGGAACCATTGTCACGATCTGGCTCAGTATCTGGCGGGTCGATTATGCACTCCTGTGGGGCTTACTTACTTTTCTATTTAACTATATCCCCAATATTGGATCCATCATGGCTGCAGTTCCACCTTTTTTATTGGCGTTGGTTACACTGGGGCCCTGGACAGCCCTGGCTGTGGCGCTGGGCTATCTGGCAGTCAATATGACCATCGGCAGCTTTTTAGAACCGCGACTCATGGGCAGGGGACTTGGCCTTTCTACCCTGGTGGTTTTTCTGTCCTTGTTGTTCTGGGGTTGGGTGCTTGGTCCGGTGGGCATGATTCTGTCTGTACCTTTGACCATGACAATGAAAATTGCTCTCTCGAGTTTTGACGAAACGCAGTGGCTTTCTGCTCTTCTTGATGGTGGCTCCAGCATAAAAAAAAGCTAGACCCTTTTCCCTCTTTTTAAACCGTAGATAATCTTTAGCCGTAGAGTTGTCGCAACACTTTAAGGGATTTCATTCCTCGGGATGATTCGATATGGTGGAAAGTAAATTGCCAGAGAAAATCCCATAAGGATCTTCGTTCCCGAGCATTCAGCGAGGTTTTTTCAAGTTCAACCCATTTCGTTTCCAGAAGATTTTGGATGGAGAGCAGAACGTCCCCACTAACATGAACAGAATCATGGCTGGGTTGATGGCATTTCACACATTCTAATTGTGGACTTCCGGGACCCAAAGAGGCTCCCTCGTTTAGAGCTTCTCTACAGATTGAGCAATGCCCAACATGTGGTCGAAAGCCGAGTTCGCGAAGGAGGTGGGCGTGATAATACCAGTACGCCTCAGCCGAAGCAACCTCCCGGTTACTGAGTCGCGATAGACTATCAACAAGAAGTTGAAACAAGTGTGGATGACTCTCTTCGTCCTCCACAGAGCGATCCATCAACTCTACCATCACCTGCGCCAGCGTGAGGCGGTCAAAATCCTCTTCCAGCCCAAAGAATCCATCTATCAACTCTCCAGATTTAAACAACTGTAAATCAGAGGTCGATTTGGCGTAGTAAATCACCTGAATGTGGCGTGTCGGTTGAAACAGACCCATGGCCTTGCTTTTGGGGGAGCGCACCCCTTTGGCGATAAGTTTGAGGCGCCCGACTTCACGAGAGTACAGTGTGATTATCTTACTGGTGTCGCCGTGGTTCAGCGTTTTGAGAACAATGGCTTCTGCTTTTTCGATCATGAATTAGTACATTCTCTTTTTAACAATGAATCAAGCGAAGGTAACGACTTTTCTAAACTTCTTACGCTTTTGTTTGGTCGTTGCAAGGATTTCATGGGTTTGAAATTTCACAATTGAGTCGGCGGACAAAATACAGGGCTGAAATCATAGCCACTGACCCCAAAATAAAGACGGGGGCATAGCCCAGCCAGACAATAACAAAACCAGAAATAAGTGGGAAGATGGCTATGGTAAGATTGAAGGCGCCATTGATGCCCGAATACAGAGCTCGATTATCATTTTCAGAGATTTCGATAAGTACACCACCCAAAGATATTTTTTGAGCAGAAATAGCCATGCCGCTAAGAAAGAAGATGGTTTGAAAGAGCATGTAAGGCGCCCAGGTGGATAAGGCTAATGCCAAAACTGGCAGGCTGGCACCGATGAACACCCAGACCATCATAACGCCTTTAAAAGAATGGTTTTTTACAATACGTGACCATAAAAAATTTGAAAGAACCATGCCTGAAATTCCGATGAGTAAAAAATTGCCAATATCGTCAGTGGTCAAAGAGTACGTGTCCTTAGCTAACACCACATAAAAGGGGGTCAAGGTGGTGGCAAAACCAGCCAGGTTGTTCACGATAATAAAGTTTCTCAGGTTAGCGTCTTCACGCAGATAGCCAGGAATGAATTTGAATATTTCCAGAACAGAGCTGCTTTCATAGCGACTAGACACTGGTTTCTCCCGCAACACGACAAAGCCTAGAGATGCCAGAAATAAACAACCCGCTGCAGCAATAAACAGGATCTCATAGTTCATGGGGTAGGCGAATCGTTTGAGCAGTTCTCTGGCGATCAAGGCAGATATCAATACGCCGATACTGGAGAGGAACTGACGCAAGACAAAAAATCGTTTTCTTTGGTCCCCCACAATGCTCTTGCCTAAAATGTCCGTATATGACACACCGGCAAAAGATCCACTTGTAGTAAACACCAACATCCAGGCATATATCAGAAAGATCATGAAAGCAGGATTAATGCTGGTTAAGCGGGAAAGGGTCCAGGCCACACCGGCCAAAGCCACGACCCTGAGGTAGATTCCGAGAAGCAAGAATGGTTTTTTTAAGGGTTTTGGGGTCAGAAATCCGGCAAAGAGTAATTGGGTCAGCATGGGAGCGCCAACCATGATGGCAGTTAAAATACCCACATGAATCTGACTGCCTCCAACCTCAACAATCAAACCCGGTAAAATCGTGTTTATCTCGGTAAAGGTAACGGTAAACCCAAGCCAGGAAGCATGCCAGGCAAAGGCTCTAAAATTGTGTTGGGAGTTATCGTGATTCATGGCGGTAAGTTACCAGGCAGAGGGTCGAATCCCACCCCTGGGCTTGAGCTCAACGGGCATCACGGATTCAATCGTCTGTCTTTGATATTACACCAATGGCTTCTTTTCCTAGCAGCCGAATGTCATTTTGAATCTCTTTACCTTCCAGTTCTTCTGCATTAAACCACCTCAACTCAATGGATTCCCCAATATCTGGAGTCACCTCAAAAGAAGCGGCTCTGGCAAAATAGATCATATCAATATGTTGGTGAAATGGGTTAATGTTTTCCAGGAGCAGGTGTCGTGGTCCCGGTATTTCCTGGGCATTATCAGAATGAATTGTAGGTGGTGTATGAATAAGGTCGACTCTTAGACCTGTTTCTTCTTTAACTTCACGTACAGCTGCTACATGGGGGAGCTCGTCTCGATCGATGTGGCCGCCAGGCGGCAGCCACATTTTCAGGCTTCTGTGGAGATGTAATAAGGTTTTTTCTCTATAAACAACAAAGGTGGTGGCTGTAAAGTGACGCGTGATCTCCATGAAGTCTCCTGTCGTATGTGCTTCGTGACATTAAAATGGGTGTGTTTGATGCTGTTTCCAAGCCCCTTCAATCTCTATGAATCCAATTCTTGACATAAAGCTGGAATTGACCCCTTCCTGTTGGTTTTTTCACGCTAAAGCCACCCCACGAATCTCGTCTTTTTTCACAATGTTAACTTTATCACACCAGGTTTATGACCCTCGCTTCCTTTTTGGAAACAACTTGCTCTCCTCTTAACTTATTGGCTAAACCAAAGGAGTTTGTTTCGGCACGTCTATTTAAACGATCTTTTCTTTTACGCCCCCTGTTGATACGTGGCGTCTTGCTGCTCCTGGTGCCGTTGCTTTCAATTCAGGCTCAGCGATTTCGCGTGAATCCCGATACACGGATGAAGGCTGTCTTTCTAATTAATTTTACCAAATACATAAGCTGGACAACCCTGGATACGGTTAAAAACTTCACAATCGGTGTCTATGGACTAGATGATATTCTGCTCCCCCTGAGGCAAATGTCAAAAGAACGAGCTTCAGAAGGTCAAAAAATTGAGATTGAACGCGTTGAGAAAGTTGAAGAAATTGAGGTGTGTGACATTCTTTTTGTCCCCATTAATCAAACCGAGGCTTTTCACAAGCTACGCCCCAAGATTCCACCTCAAAACATTCTATTGGTTGGTGAATCGCTTGGCTTTGCCACAAGCGATGGTGCCATCAACTTCATAAAGCGTGACGGTAAAATAAAACTGGAAATCAATCGCAAGGCGCTCCGGGCAGCAAATCTGACAGCCAGTTCTCACTTGTTAAAGCTGGCAGTTTTGGTTGGCGAAGAGGAAACCCTTTTCCGTGACTAAATTTCAAGACCTGTCTATTAAACTAAAGTTGATCTCAATTCAACTTTTCACGACCCTGTTTATTCTGGTCTTCTTTGTGAGTATCTATCTGTTTAGCCAATATCACCAGTATGAACGACGGGCGTTTACCCGCATGTCAACTCTGACAGAAATTTTAGGTTCAAATAGTATTTCAGCCTTGTTGTTTTTTGACAATGATGCTGCAAATGATGTGCTGGAATCTCTAGACACCCAGGCAGATGTTCTCAATGCAGTAGTTTATGATCACAACAGTGAAGTTTTTGCCCGTTTTGACCGAAAAGGCTATACTGGCTACAGTTTTGGTCTTATGAATACTGAGACAAAAACCGCCGGGGATGGCCATTTTATTCTTACTAAAAAAATTGTTTTCGATGACTTAAAGGTCGGTTGGATAGCTTTAAGACTGGATTCAAGTACTCGGCGGTTAGAGCTACTTGAAGCGGTTCGGCAGTCCTTTATGCTATTCGTTGCGGGTTTAATTCTAGCTGGACTTCTTTCTCTTCGTGCTCAAAAACCCATTTCCGATTCCATTGGCAAGCTGGCTGAGACTGCCAAACAGATTGAAGACTCCGGTGATTACACAATCAGAGTAAAATCAAACTCCAGGGATGAGATTGGCCTGCTTGTCAGCAGTTTTAACGACATGCTTGAAAAAATTCACAATCACGAACAACATCTTGAACAACTGGTTGTCGAGAGGACCGTTGAATTGGAGGCAGCCAAAACAAAGGCAGAAGAGTCTGACCATCTCAAGTCAGCATTTTTGGCATCCATGTCTCACGAGTTGCGAACCCCCCTAAATTCTATCATTGGATTTACCGGCATCCTGCTACAGGGTATGGCTGGACCTCTTTCAGAAGAGCAAGCCAAACAACTCGGCATGGTTAAAGGGAGTGCCTCACATCTTTTGGAGTTGATAAACGATATTCTCGACATTTCTAAAATTGAGTCCGGTCGCATCCAGGTTTATGATGAAGCTTTTAAAATAGACTTGTTATTGGTTATGGCTGTGAGCTCTTTGAGGCCCTTTGCGGAGAAAAAAGGGTTGCGCCTAAGACACAATATAGAGACAGATCTGCCCAAACTATACAGCGACAAAAGGCGGCTTGAGCAAATCCTACTGAACTTGATAAACAACGCCATCAAGTTTACTGACGAGGGTGAAATTATTGTTAATTGCTATGTGAACGAGGACTTTCTCTATATAGATGTCATAGATACTGGCATTGGAATTAGTGAGAAAGATTTGGAAACCATCTTTGAAACTTTTCGTCAGATTGATACTGGCCTGGATCGTGTTAAAGAGGGGTCCGGACTTGGGCTGGCAATCAGTAAAAAACTGGCTGAGCTATTAAGCGGTACCATAAAGGTGGTAAGTGAACCCGGTGTCGGAAGTACTTTTTCAGTCGTTTTGCCTGTAACCTCGGAGAAATAAAGCGTGAACATTAAAACACTTATTATTGAAGATAATGAAAACAACATGTATTTGACTTCCTTTCTACTTCGGAATAATGGTCATGATGTTTCTCAGGCTTATAATGGGCAAGACGGTGTGGAACTCGCTAAATCAGTGCAACCCGATCTAATTTTATTGGATATCCAACTACCTAAAATGAATGGTTATGAAGTAGCAATGGAGCTTCGAAAAGATGATGCTCTCAAAACTGTTCCCATTGTGGCTATCACCTCTTATGCCATGCCAGGCGATCAAGAAAAGGCTTTAAGCGCGGGGTGCTCTGGGTATATAAAGAAGCCCATTAATCCCGATACTTTTCTCGAGGAAGTCGAAAGCTATTTAAATAAAAAGTAGCGGGAAACGCTATCGTCAGCAGGCAATTGATGAGCTTAAAGTGCCTGATCTCAACCTGAAAAAACCACCTCTAAAGAGCTACTCTGTCAAGAGCCATGCTCACAAACAACACGGGTAGATAAATCAACATGTAACGGAAAAACTGCCTGGCTGTGGCCAACTCACGATGGCCATAAAACCGGGTGACCATTACAATGGCTCCCAGAGTAACCAGAATAGCAATTCCCAGATAGATCGCCCCTGAAAGCTTAAAAATATATGGCATAAAGATCAGGGGAACATTGATTAGGGTGTACCATAAGCTTTGGCGGAAAGATGCATCCTCACCGGCAACAAAGGGCAGTTGCTTGCCGCCTGCTGCCACATATTGGTCTTTATAGCGATAACAGATTACAAAGGTATGTGGAATCTGCCACAGAAAGACCATAAGAGACATCCATAAAATCATCAAATTCACGCCTTGTGTCACAGAATACCAACCAATAAAAGGCAGCAATGCACCTGGTAAGGAACCAATTAAAGTGCTCATGCTTGATCGTGATTTCAGTGGGGTATAACTCCAGACATATAGGCCACCGCATAAAAATGTTGCCAGAGCGGTTGCTTCATTGATCAACAAATATTGCAGTGTCAAACCCAAAGCAAAAACCCCAAGTCCGGCAATAAGAGCATTTTTTGGCGATATCATTCCTGCTGGAATAGGTCTGGACTGAGTACGCTCCATTCTGGCATCTGCCTCACGCTCATAGTACTGATTCAAGGCGAAGGTTGCCGCGGTAGCCAGTCCCGTGGTTACAACTAAAATGATTAAAGGAATCCATTCGAAGGACAGCCCTGTTTCACTCAAGGCATACAAATGCGCAAAAACCACCATGAGCATAATCATGGGTATAGGTTTCAGGCGAAAAAGTTGGATATAGGCTTTTATCATATGCGGTCAGCTTTTTGCTAGATATGCGCAAAAACCACCATGAGCATAATCATGGGTATAGGTTTCAGGCGAAAAAGTTGGATATAGGCTTTAATCATTGATATAGTTTAATCTCTTTCCGTCGCCCTGAGACTCTCTGGGGGTGACAAGCCGACCATATCATGTTCTAGAACATGTCGGTGTGATCAGAGCATCAATTGTGGTTGTCACTCCGACAACTCCTTTATGTGCACTATAATAGCCATGACTTCTTCTGGCGTCAGTGGTAACGGGGGCATCAGGGGCTGGTAACCCTTGACGATATCCTTACCCGGTTCCATAATGGATGTTTTTAGATAGGCTTCATCAACGGTGATCTCATGCTCTTCGCCATTGGTAACAACCATTTCTGTTTTACCGAAAAGACCCTTAAATGATGGTCCAATAAGCTTGGTGCCATCGCTACTATGACAGGCAAAACAACCCTTTGACGTTATCAGGGCTTGACCGGGATTCTCGGCCTGTTTTTTCAGGTGTTCAGCAGACTGTTCATCCAGCCAGGCCTGGTAATCCGGCTTGGTCAGGACGTGAACCTTGGTAATCATTTGGGCGTGATTTAAGCCGCAATATTCTGCACAGAAGAGATCGAAATCACCGATCTGACTGGCTTCGAACCAAGTGTAATTGTCTTCTGCTCCAGCCGCCTTTGGGACCACATCCATTTTCACACGGAAAGCGGGGACATAAAAAGAATGGATCACATCATTTGAATGCAGGGGTAGATAAATCGGTGTGTCAGCTGGAACCGTAAGACCTTGAGCTGTATTTTGTTCAAGACCATTAGGGTAGGTGAACTTCCACCACCACATGCCGGCATCCACCTTAATTTCCATGGCGTCTTTAGGTACGTTTCTCATCTTTAGAAAACCCTGAAGGCCAAAATAAAAGAACAGCATTACTAGAATTGTGGGGATAATCGTCCAAACAATCTCAAGAGCGGTATTGCCGTGCAAGTTTGATGGAACCGGATTGTTCTTACGATTATACTTAATAATACTGAAGATTATGAAGCCAGTAATAAAGACCAGGAAGAACAGGCTAACCCACAGTATAAACCAAAAGGCAAAGTCTACATCTTGAGCAAAAATGGAGGCTGGATTGTAATTTACATTCATGCTATCCCCCTGAATGCGTAGTCTGAAAAGGTGAGTAAAAACAGGGTTGCCAGGGTGACAAAAGCCAGAGTGACAAAGAGTTTAAATATCAGTGGCTCATGATTCAGGTGCATAAAGAAATAGAGCACCAGTCCCGCTTTCATGGCTGCAACTGACATGGCGATCAAGAGGGCTCCAGTATTACCGATGTCAAGACCGGACAACAACACGGTGGCAATTGTCAGGAAGATGAGTGCAGAAAAAACGATGATGGGTCCGCGAGGATTAAAAGACTGTTCTTTTGTATTCATATTCATACCCCTTATGCTACCAGATAGTAAAGTGGAAAGAGGAAAATCCAGATCACATCAACCAGGTGCCAATAAAGCCCACAGCGTTCGAGAACACCTGCATTGTCAGGGTTAATGCTACCTTTGGCAATCCAGAAGTAGACAATTCCCATCCAGACAGCACCAATAATGATGTGCAATGCATGCGTACCTGTCATTATAAAGTAAAGACCATAAAAGAGGACTTGTCCATCGGGCAACATTTCCGGTCCTGGTGTTAAAAGTGGTGATCCCTTACCTTCAGCAATTGCAGCGCTGGTCTGCAAAAACAGATGGTGGGCAAATTTAGCATTCCACTCAAACCCCTTAATGATTAAAAAAGTAGTCCCCAGGGCCATGGTAATTAGAAGCATGGATTTGGCCAGTTTGACCCGACCAGCCTTGATGGCATTTAAAGATAATACCATGGTCAGGCTGCTGGCCAGGAGGATAATCGTATTTGTAGTACCAATACCCGTGTTCAAGCTTTCGGCTGCGATTTTGAAATCGTTCAAATGAGCAGACCTATACACACCATAAACGATAAAGAATGCTCCAAAAAGAAGGAGTTCCGTAAAAAGAAATAACCAGAAACCTAAACGGGTTCCATCTTCATCGTGATGGTGAAAAGCTTCTACTGTCACGGCTTGCTCACTCATCTCTTGCTCCTTTAGACGTTCCAGCTTTCACCTCAGCCCTGAAAGCATCATAGTCATAGGGGTGTCTGGTGACAACAGGGTCTTCTTCAAAATTATAGAGTGTCGGGGGTGAAGCCGTCTGCCATTCCAGGGTTGATGAATTCCAGGGGTTTTCCTGTCTGCTTTTCTTCCCTTTAAGCAGGCCGTGAATCCATGTGATAAACATCAGGATGACACCCACAACCAAGATCCAGGATCCAATGGTTGATGCCTGCTGCAGATTGGTAAACAGGGGGATGTCCGGATAGGTATGATAACGTCTGGGCATGCCATAAAAGCCTAGAATAAACATGGGAATAAAAAGGGCGTTGAAACCAGTAAACATGAACCCAAAAGTCGCATTTGCTAGTTTGTGAGAATACATTTTACCAAACATTTTGGGGAAATAGTGGAAGATGCCACCAATGATTCCAAAAGCCGCTCCTCCAAACATTGTATAGTGAAAATGAGCCACAATAAAATCAGTGTCGTGGAGATGGATATCCGTGGACAATGATCCCAGGAACATACCGGTAAGACCGCCAATACTAAAATTGAAAACAAAGCCCAGGGCAAACAGCATGGGTGGGGTCAGAGCAATAGACGCTTTATAAAGGGTCGCTATCCAGTTAAAGACTTTAATAGCAGTTGGGATAGCCACAAAGAAAGTCAAAAAAGAGAAGATAATAGAAGCCACGTCAGACATTCCTGAGGCGAACATGTGATGAGCCCAAATTAAATAACCGACGCCAGCAATACTGCAAGATGCGATGGCAATGCTCTTATATCCAAAAATTGGTTTCTGGCTGTTGGTGGGAATAATTTCACTGACCAGTCCCATTGAGGGCAATATCATCACATAAACAGCAGGGTGTGAGTATATCCAGAAGAGGTGTTGAAATAATATCGGGTCACCCCCTTTGTTGGGGTCAAAAAACCCAACAGGCATCATCCTTTCAAGAACAATCATCAGTAAAGAAATCCCTACAACAGGAGTCGCCAGCACCTGTATCCAAGAGGCGGCATAGATTGACCAGGAAAATAGAGGCATTTTAAAATAGCCCATGCCTTTTGTGCGCATCCTGTGAATAGTAATGATAAAGTTTATTCCTGTGAGGATGGTTCCCCAGCCCAAAATAAAGGCTGCCGTCAACATCCAGGAAACAGAATCAAATTGTGTCCCAAACATGGAAATGGTTCTGGTGGTTACAGAATAGGGCGGTGTAAAGGTCCATCCCGTGTCAGCCCCACCCAAAAGAATTCCCACAACTGCCATAATTGCACCAAATAAGTACAGCCAGTACGAGAGTAGGTTGACACGGGGAAAAGCAACATCCTTGGCTCCGATCTGTAGAGGCAGAAAGAAATTACCGAGGACTGCGGGTGCACCTGGAACAATAAAAAGAAAGATCATAATAACCGAGTGAAGTGTGAAAAATGAGCCATACCACTCTACTGGTATTATCTCCCAACCACTGGCTGCTGGATAAAATTTCTGGAGTTTAATTATGAAACCAATCAATACCGCCAAAAAGAAAAAAGAGAACATTGTGAGGCCGTACATAACACCAATTCTTTTATGGTCCGTCGATGTTATCCAGCTCATAAACCCACTGGTCCACCGACTACCGGTGTGACTGTTCAAGTAGTTGGTACTGTTAGCTGTTTCCATAATTAGCTGTCCTCATTTTCGTTTGCTATGACTGGTTTTTTGTGGAAGGCTGCAGATAGAACCAGTATGGTTATCATGATTGATGCAAGGATCAAGACGCCGGTAACTTTTAGGAAGTTAAAATAGTAACCTCGTCCTTCTGGCTCTTCAACAAAACAAAAGTTTACGATTTTGCGGAGCGTGGGTGCCCACTTGCCCTCCATGGCATTTGTTACTGAAACCATGACTTCCACTGGAAGGAAGTATAGCCCGCGGATATAGCGGGAGATAATGCCGCTTGGCGACAAAATGATCAGCGATGAGGCATGCATAAAGCCCTCAGCTTCATCTGGAGCATATTTGAATCCAACTGATTCTGTTAATATTCGGATGGTGGTGGAGTCCCCCGTCAAAAATCTGAAGGAAGATTCAGGTATATTGGTTTTTCCCTCGAACAGGTTGAGATAGGACTGTTTTTTGAGAGCTGCGATCTCATGATCCTCGTTGGGATCAAAACTAACAGCCACCACATTGTATTTATCTCCAGGCAGAAATGCAGAGGGAGATTGATTTATCACATCTACAATGGCGTTGAGAAAAGGATTACAGATTGAGGTGCAGTTGTAATAAACCAGCGCCAGAATAATGGGGCGACCTTCGCTGGCCGTAGCCAGTGTGATGGGTTGACCGCTCTCATCAAAAAAGCTCAACTCCAGATCAACTTTTTGCCCCAAAAAGCTATCATCGATACCAATTTCAGGTCGTGTTTCTATCTCTTCTGAGAACACAGAAGTGCTCAGGATAAGGCTTATAATTATTAAGTGTTTGAATAGCATGTTCACCCCAGTCAAAAAAAAACTCATACTTACTACATAGACCATTGATGATAATTTTGGTCACTATCCATTGCAAGCAAGAAATTTACGTCTGGAAATATTTGTTTCTGCTTAAAGTAGCGGGTGTTTTGGTATTAAATCTAACTCTTGCGCTGCTTAATTGTAGACAGAGATATATCGATATGACAGTGGGGGTTAGTCCTTGTCCGGATCGGTCTTTCGATATTTTATCTGCACACCATTGAGAAAATTACGTAGAATCTGATCTCGTAGTGGTCGGTAATGCTTGTGGTCCGGTTTGCGGAAAAAGGCGCTGAGTTCGTATTTGCTCACCTTCAAGTCAGCCAGCATCAGAACATCCAGCAGTTCCTCGGATCGCAAATTCAAGGCGATCTGCAGTTTTTTCAAAATCACATTATTGGTGAGTTTTTTTTCTGGTTTTGGAACAGGACCTTCTTTTCTGCCTCGCTTTTCAATAATGAGACCGTTCAAAAAGACAGCCAGTTCATCATCATAAAGGATTTTATAGGCGGGGGCTTCTTCTCTTTTCATCCAGTCACTGATTTCTGCACGGGTGACCTTGTGGTTGGCCAGGGCAAAGATCGTGATCATCTTATCATCACTAAAATCAAAGGTGTACCGGATTCTTCTCAGTATATCATTTTTGGTCATCTCACATCCTTAATAAATACGGCAGCGTCCCCTGGACAATTAAGAATTATATCGGACTCCGGGATAAAGCCGTATTTTTGATAAAAGGTCATTGCCTCTGTATTTCCAGCCATTATTCCGGCGGTAACCGCTCGAAATTTGTTATTCGCTGCCCAGCTAAAGATGTTGTCCGTCAACACAACTGCCACGCCACGTCTTCTGAATTCTGGTGATACCCACACCTGCATTAATTCCCCAACATCCTGAGCTGAATCAAGTCGATAAAGAGCTGCCAACCCTACGGGTTGATCATCCATAAACGCAATAAATATTGCCTGCTTCTGCCCTCGACTGCCTCCATCGGCCTGTTCAGTCCAGCTCTCCGGGCTACGTGTTAATGCTGATTTATAGGTAGACCCAAAAGCACCTGGCGAATCCTGGAGTGATTTAAGGCGTAGTTTTTTATAAAGCTCGCCTTCTCCTTGCCTGATACGTCTGACAGACAGCATGAGGCTTAGTGTTTATGCTCGGGATAATATTTGGCCAACAGATCTATACTCTTTTTTAGCTTTTTTACAGTTGCCAAATCAGCGTTTTGTTTGGCTTTCATGGCAGCCAAAATCACGGCGTGATGGTGTTTCAGTCGCTCCCCATAATCTTTTTGGGATGGCTTCACTCGCTGCGTCAAATAATAGTCGCTAATTGTATCGATGACCCTCTGGGCGTGATCTTCCTTGTTCATAACCCAACGGACCATCTGGTTTTGTGATTGAACATCCATTTTCCCGGTTAGCTCAATCATCATATTGACGGACTTCTCTATGGTGGCTGTATCTTCCAGCATGGACAGAAGCCTGGCGTAATCATCATATATTCCACAGGGAATCTGACAATGGGCCTGTGCTGATTGAGGCAGAATAAATCCAGCACTTAACAGAACTGTGATCGTGAAAAGAACGCTTCGAGATGTTTTACTCATGATGGATTCCTTTTTTTATGTTTGGTGAATCAACATAATTGCGCTTCAATTTTGTTGAGGTATTCATGGACCTCTTTTTCTAGATTCTTTTTTCCAGGGGATTCTCGTATTGAGATATAAAGCGCTACACTCTTACGGAGGGCACGCAGGCAATCCCGGGCATCATAGGAGGGCAAGGTAGCACGTAGTGTTGTTAATTCTTCCTGATTCAAATGACTTTCAAGTTTTCGAAGACCTTGCGGTCGTGCTCCGTTTTTCTTCAATATTATTGGACCCAGCACCTTGACCCGTAAAAAACCAATGGCTTCAATGGCCTCAAATATTTCACCTCGACCAATTTTTGTGGCAGTATAGTGCACCCAGGTCCAAAACCGCTTTTCGATCCATTCCAGATCTGGCTGGGGAAATTCTGCCGGTACCAAATTGATCTGACCGCTAATCACCTCCTCGCGTTCCCATAAGACAACCGGGTTCTCAACCTTATCTTCAATCTCATCCATGGAGACAAATTTGAAATCGACGTGAAGCAGGGGTGATCCAAAAAGACAAATAAGCAAGCGTGGTTCCCCCACATGCTCTCCCGTAAAGCTTTCGAGAAGCGGTCCCAACTTCTCAACAATAATGTTTCGTTCGGCCAGGACAGTGTTGTAGTGCTGGGGGTCAACATAGACCAC
Source organism: Fidelibacterota bacterium (assembly GCA_018650445.1). Lineage (GTDB taxonomy): Bacteria > Fidelibacterota > UBA8477 > UBA8477 > JABMPR01 > JABMPR01. The sequence goes on along the minus strand of JABIFX010000208.1, from coordinate 20,284 downwards.
AAGATCAAGATCGCTAAAGTCGTCCAGTTCACCCAGCAAATATGAGCCACCCACGGCCACGCCGAGGATACGTGGATCATGTTTTAATAGGGGAACCGACTGGTCAAGAAAGGTTTGATGTGGCTCCGGAACACTGTTTTTTTGAGGAAGGACTTGTGGTGCTTGCACAACAGGTTTTTGATTAGTTCTCTGGTGCTTCTTCCGAAGATGTTTCTTCAGGTGCGTCTGGATTTTCTGCGTCAAGTTTTTGCTGCTTTGCTTCTTCTTTCAGCTTCTTTTTCTCTTCTTTTTTCTTCTTTTTCGCAAGGTCTCTCTGGTGTTTTGCAAAAGCGTAATTTGGCTTGGCCATTAACTCTCCTTTTTAACATCGTTTACTAAAATTTATTTAATACTGTTGAGCGTCTTAACCTAAGGACATGTTGATCTTTGACAAAACACAAAGGTCAAAAATTTTCGTTCCTTTTTATCATTTAATGCAATGAAATAATTTTGCATTGGGTCTTCACCATTTATTTTCATGCACAGCTTTTTGTTTTTTAACAGTTTCAAGCGGAAACGCTCCAAGCAAAGGATTACCATGCCCTCAGCAAAGATTATCTGGACCAAAATTGATGAAGCGCCAGCCCTGGCCACCTATGCACTATTACCCGTGGTTCAGGCCTACACAAAAAACACCGGAATTAATATCGAAATCAGCGACATCTCATTAGCAGGTCGCATCATCGCACTCTTCCCTGACAATCTTTCTGAAGCGCAAAAACAGGTTGATGCACTTGCAGTACTGGGTGAACTCACCCAATCTCAAGATGCCAACATTGTCAAACTCCCCAATATCAGCGCTTCTATTCCTCAGTTACAGGCTGCTGTCAAGGAACTCCAGCAAAAGGGATATAATGTTCCCGATTACCCCGAGGAGCCCAAAAATGATACCGAGAGAGCATTGCAGTTACGCTTTACCAGGGTGTTGGGATCAGCTGTAAATCCTGTGCTTCGTGAAGGTAACTCTGACCGTCGGGCTGCTGCTTCAGTAAAGCGATTTGCCCAGAGCAATCCCCACCGCATGATGAAACCTTGGCCGGAGAGTGGATCCCAGGCTCGGGTCGCTCACATGACTGAAAAAGATTTTTTCGGAACAGAAAAATCCAAAACGATGGATGATAGTGCTATTGTTTCAATTGAGTTTACTGATGCGAGTGACGCTAAAATGACCTTAAAAAGTGGTTTAACCCTGCAAAAGGGGGAGGTCATCGATACCGCTGTCATGAACGTGAGAGCCTTGAAGGCTTTTTATGCTCAAACTATTGCTGAAGCTAAAAAGGAGGGTTCTCTACTTTCGCTTCATTTAAAAGCTACCATGATGAAGATTTCAGATCCCATCATGTTCGGACATGCTGTCTCTGTTTATTACGGAAACGCCCTGGATAAATACACCGCTGAACTAAAGCAGATCGGAGCCAACATTAATAACGGTCTCGCTGATGTGGAAGAAAAGCTTGATCGGCTCCCTGTTGATAAAAAGGCTGAGATTGAATCAGATATTGCTGCTGTTTATAAAGAGCAACCCGCTCTTGCTATGGTGGATTCACGTAAGGGGATTACCAACCTGCACGTCCCCAACAATGTGATCATTGATGCCTCAATGCCCAACGTGGTTCGCGATGGTGGCAAAATGTGGAATAATGATGATGCTCTCCAGGATACTGTTGCCATGATTCCAGATCGCAGTTATGCCACGATGTATTATGAAATAATTGAAGACTGTAAGGTTAATGGACAACTTGATCCATCCACAATGGGAAGTGTTTCAAACGTCGGGCTTATGGCCCAAAAGGCCGAAGAATATGGTTCCCATGATAAAACATTTGAAGCACCCGGTAGTGGTGTTATTCGGGTGGTTGATGCAGCTGGGAGCTCACTTCTCGAGCAGGATGTTGAAACAGGTGATATTTTTAGAATGTGTCAGGCTAAAGATGCTCCCATACAGGACTGGGTGAAGCTGGCCGTCACTCGCGCCAGGGCAAGTGGTTCACCTGCGATTTTCTGGCTGGACGAAAATCGTGGTCATGATGCTCAAATTATTAAAAAGGTCAATTTGTATCTCCAGGACCACGATCTTGGTGGTCTTGATATCCAAATTTTAAAGCCTGTTGATGCCATGAAATTCTCTCTCAAGCGAGTACGTCGTGGAGAAGACACCATCTCTGTAACGGGCAATGTGCTCCGAGATTATCTCACCGACTTATTTCCCATTCTTGAGTTAGGAACCAGCGCCCGTATGCTTTCCATTGTTCCTTTGATGAAGGGTGGCGGTTTGTTTGAAACCGGTGCCGGTGGTTCTGCACCAAAACATGTCCAGCAGTTCCTGCAAGAGGGTCATTTGCGTTGGGATTCCCTGGGTGAATACTGTGCTCTTGTTCCATCTTTTGAACAGGTAGCCAGAACCAGCGGAAACACCAAGGCCGCGATTCTCGCTAAAACTTTAGATAAAGCCATCAGCACCTATCTTGAAAATGCCAAGTCACCTTCTCGGAAGGTGAACGAACTGGACAACCGTGGCAGCACTTTTTATCTGGCGCTATATTGGGCAAGAGCTCTGGCGGCTCAAGACAAAGATGCTGAGTTAAAAGTCCGGTTTGCCGAGCTCTCCGCAGAGCTAGCTGATAATGAGGCTGTAATAGCACAAGAATTACTCTCTGCCCAGGGTGAAGCCGTAGATCTTGGCGGGTATTATCTACCTGATTATGACAAGACAAGTCAAGCTATGCGCCCAAGCTCTACACTAAATACCATTCTGGGAAAATAGACTTATAATTATCTCTTTCTGTTGAGCTGATAGCGTATGACATCTGGAAAAAAAGCCTCCTTATACCTTACGTTGGGGTCTGCCTTGTGGTTTGGCCTGTTTATAAAGTTGTATCCGTTGGCCAGATTCGTTACTTCCCTGATTCCTGTTGAGCCTGAAAGTCACCTGGGTGCTGCTCTGGCTTTCTTTGTTTATGATGCACCTAAAGTCCTTTTGCTGCTCTCTGCAGTTGTCTTTGTGATGGGAATTATTAATACCTGGTTTACTCCAGAGCGGACGCGAGCTCTTTTAGCCGGGCGCTCTTTGGGTCTCGCCAATATTCTGGCTGCCTCGCTCGGAGTTGTCACCCCTTTCTGTTCTTGTTCGGCGGTCCCGTTGTTTATCGGCTTTGTTCAGGCTGGCGTACCTCTTGGGGTTACCTTTTCGTTTTTGATCGCAGCTCCCATGGTAAATGAGATTGCCCTGACATTACTTTTTGGTTTGTTTGGATGGAAAATCGCGCTGCTTTACCTCGGTCTTGGTCTGATGGTTGCCATTATTGGCGGGTTGGTGTTGGGGAGGATGAAGCTTGAAAAGTATTTAGAGCAATGGGTTCAGGACATTCCTACAAAGCAAATTTCCTTCGAGTCGGCGAACAGTTCCTTCTTACAGAGACTTGAAGCTGGCTCTAGCGCAGTAAAGGATGTGGTGGGTAAAGTATGGGGCTATATTTTATTGGGAATCGGTGTAGGTGCATTTATTCATGGTTATGTCCCTGAGGGTTTCATGGCTTCATTTATGGGTAAGGATGCCTGGTGGTCTGTACCTTTGGCGGTGATTATTGGGATTCCCATGTATAGTAGCGCTGCCGGTATAATTCCTGTGGTTCAGGCGCTTTTGGCTAAGGGTGCGGCTCTTGGAACCGCTCTCGCATTTATGATGAGTGTTGTGGCTTTATCTCTACCAGAGATGATCATTTTACGCAAGGTTTTGACCATAAGGTTGATCTTTGTTTTTATCGGTATTGTCGCATCTGGAATACTGTTCGTTGGTTTATTCTTTAATCTTGTTTTATAGGAGTGGTTTGAAATGCAAAAAGTTAAGGTTTTAGGTGGTGGATGTTCCAACTGTATGGTCACATATAATCTCATTAAAGATGTGGTACATGAGATGGGTGTAGAGGTGGAGATTGAAAAGGTTGAAGATATTCAAGAGATCATGTCTTATGATGTGATGTCTACACCTGGTGTTGTAATTGAAGAAACTGTTGTGCATCGTGGTGGGGTTCCTTCACGTAAAACGGTTGAGTTATGGTTTTCTTGACAGCAAGGATTTCTTGTTAGGGTTGAGTTCTTTTTACGGCATAATGATTATTACGAAAAGGAAATCTAAGTTTTAATGTTCATGTCCAGTATTTCTATTTTTAATTTAGTTTGATTTATCACTACGGCCGTATAGCCTTTTTCAGCTTTGAGCTTATATTCATTTTAGTGTTTAATCTTTTTCATCCGTTCTCTAATGGTAGTCTATCATACTACTGTCTCTCTTTTTGCAAAGTGAACCATCTGCATGTTTAAAATACCGTTCTATCTTAGACCCGAAATGACCATTGTCAAACAATCCCCTTACATCCTCTTTAAATGATTTTTAATTGCTTTTGCCTGCATTGATGGCAAAATACAATATAATAACGCCTTGCAGGCCAATATTTTTAAACACAGCTTTTTAGACCTTAATTTTTAAAAAGATACTGGATCGCGTGGCTGTATGTTGTTTTTTTTTACTCGTTAGTTTTGGGCTTGGTATACTCAAATAGCTGATAGTTCGCTTTTTTCATGCCCGTCTTATTATAGACGCTTTGCGCTTTAAGATTATCATCATCAACATATAGTCTTAAGCCGACAATTTCTTCGTCTTTCTCTATTTGAGTTTTAATAAATGTGTACATAAGTTTATATAAACCTCTTTGTCTAAAATCTTTTTCAACAAAGACGCTTTGAATCCACCAAAAGAAACCGTTACGCCAATCACTCCACTCATAGGTTATCATGAGACACGCTTTTACAGAGCCTTCTATTTCACATACGATATAGAATCCATTCTGTGGATTTTCAAAAACCGATTCAACTCCCTTGATTAATGTTGATGTATCAAGAGCAATATTTTCGGTTTCCATGGCCATGGCCTGATTGAAACCAACTATCGTTAGAATATCAGCTCTGGTGGCCCTGCGGATGAATGGAGTAGACATTATTTCTTTTTCTTCGGTTTGAAACCTATACGATCGTAAGGATTTATCACACTCGAGATAATATTTCGGAGATGAGCATTTATACGCTTGAGGTATCTAAAATATAGAACAAGAATGGCCACTTCTGAAGGATCAAGATCTTCTTCATTTTTTGTAATAAGTTTTTTAATGTATTTATCACAGGTCTTACCTATCTCTTTTGTTTCAGAATAGATTTGAAGAGCATGGTCCTCGTCACCAGTTTCAATACATTCTGGAGCATCTTTAAACATTCTCTTGATGGAATTTTCAATATCGTGAAGTTTATCTTTTGTGTTTTTACCGTGTATTTCCTCTGGATGCATTTCTGTAAGATCAACTATATTCTTTATATAATCACCAATTCTCTCAACATCTACGATTACAGTTGATAAAACTAACCCTGCTGCCAGACTATCGTTTCCTTGTACTGTGAGGTGTGTGATGACCTTTCGCCTTATATCTCTCTCATATTTATTTATGAGTTTATCCTTTTTAAATATTAACCTCTGAACTGTCTTGTGGTTGTCTCCCCATAAAGCATCCGTCGCATCATCAAACATTTCAGCATCAATGCTAATTGCTTCATAAGTGAGATCCCAGGCTTCGTTCAGAAGATTATCGCTAGTCCATAGATTTCTTATTTCTTTCCACATAACCTTTAACCTTTAGTTTTAATTAAAATAATATTATAAAAAGGATTGGTACAAAGTAAATCATTGAATATAGAAAAAGAAATGTGATCAAATTCTTTTTCGATATCGATACATAAGCGCTCACTTTTTCTGCCAGAGTGATTGGAATAAATTTAAGCGGATAAAAAATAAGTATTCCAAAGATATTAAATGCCAGGTGTGCAAAAGCGGCAGTCACTGCAACTGGATTACCTGTAGCCAATGCAGCCAGAAGTGCTGTACCAGTAGTACCTATATTAGCTCCCATCGTGTAGGGGAACATTTTTCTTAGACTGACTATGCCTGCTCCAGCAAGAGGTACTATCAGGGATGTTGTTACAGAACTACTCTGAACAATAAAAGTCATTCCCATACCCCAGGTCATTCCTAAAAGGTCATTTTTAAAGAGATACTTATTAATAATTATCTCAATTTTATCAACAACCAAAGATCTAATTGTTTTTATTAGTAATGCTAGAGCTGCGAACATTCCGATGATTGACAAAATCATTAACACTATTTCATTGTAAGGCACATTAACCAAAAGAGAATCTACTAAATGTATAACTGGATTTAAAATTGCTTTGAGGGGGTTAAACATTTTCATACCGCCGATACCTTCAAAACTCGTATTTAAATAAATCGCAACTTTTTGAATAATGTGAAATTTTAATTCCAAAGGAAATAAAACTATAACTGCACAAATATTAAAGAAGTCATGTACAACACCGGCGGCAAACGCTCTTTTAAACTCCACTTTTCTACCCACATGGCCAAGCGATACCAAAGTATTAGTGACGGTCGTTCCAATATTTGCGCCCATGATAATAGGAATGGCATTTTCTAAATTAACTACACTCCCTGCCACAAGACCTACAACTATAGATGTCGTAGTCGAGGAGCTCTGAATAAGAGAGGTCGCGACGATTCCAATGATAAGACCCGTAAAAGGGTTTGAAGTCGTTTGAAGCATAGCCTCAGCGAATTCTTTACCAAATAGTTTAAAACTATGACCAAGAAGCTTTATTGTAAGAAGAAATAGATATATCGTGATGATAACAGTTAATATCTTAATTATCTTTTGGCGTGTTTCCGGGTTCAAAATATTCCTCGTGACATATGAATACTTAATGGATCAAGTCAAAGATAATGACAATATTTTCTACTGCCATCATCGGCAAGGTAATTTACCTCCTACTCAAATCAATCGATTTATAATTACAAGGGTCTTGAGTATTTGGACCATTCACCAAAATGAGGTTCCAAACGTGAGAAAAACCCTCAATAACTAAATAATTGATCATAAATAATGTAAAAGTAGTATCTCAACTGTTACTGATATTTAAATCATTCTTTCAAAGGATGATCTTATTTCCCTGATCCTATATGCACAACTGTACACTTGTCTATGTAAAAATACTACTTTTTCTGCGACCAAAAGGTCGGTATTATACTATAGTAGTAATATTTTAATATATATAGTAGTGGTAGTATAGTGATTAAAAAATGTTGATAAGTATCCGCCAAATTATCTGTAAACTCAATAAAATAAACAAAATAAAGATACAATTATGTCTAACATTTAGTGTTGATATGCGCAGCCTGAATGTGGAGTGGTGTGTATCTGTTGGTAGTAGACATGTCCTTGTTAACATGACTTACAGAAAGTATCCAAACATGGTCAATGTGGATAACTGTATTGTTAATAGATAGTATAACTTTTATAAAATGCTCTAAGTGATTAAAAAACAACTCAACCCCCGTGTAAAAGCAAGACCTTATCTGTTTATAACTTATCGAGTATCAACGATGAACACATCCGCTTTATTGAAAGCGGAGGCAGTACACAGCTAAGGACAAAAAAAGCCTCACTAAAAAAGTAAGGCTTTCATTAAAGAAAATAAGGGGGGTAGAATTAGCTACTTAATCTGGATATACATGCGATTTCGCTGATCGTCTACCCAAGATTGATATCTATCGCGTTTTTTATACTCCAGGGACATATTTTCAACATCGAACCAATGGTCAGTCAGGTTCACCTTCCCGCCAGCAAGACGTCGATGTACAATGATAAGATGAAACTGATCAGAGCTATAAAGGGGCATTGAGAGGCTTTCAAGAGGGATATTGAGCAGTAGCTCGTGGATATCCTCAGGCAATAGAGAAATATCTGTCATGCCCATTTGGCCTTTACGTGACTTCATATATTCATCGGTAGCGTATATTTCAACCTGTGCCGCGATAGTCGTCTTTTCAGCCAGAATATCGTCTCTTATTATTGAGAGCTTATCAGACGTAAATTGCTTATCCGTCTCATCTGCAACAGGCATAAGCAATACATGAGAGATATTGACCTGCTCCCCCTGCTTATCATCAAGACGTAAGAGATGCAAGCCAAACTGGGTTTCAATGACACCACTCATTTGACCCACCTCAAGCGAGAACGCAGCATCTTCAAAAGGTTTTACAAAAACACCACGACCCACAAGGCCCAGACTACCTCCATTGGCCGCAGATCCTGGATCCTTAGAATATTGGGTTGCCGCATCTTCAAAACTGATACGACCAGACGTAATATCGTCCTTAATGGAGAGTAATTGAGAGCGGAGTTTTTCCATTTTATCAGCGCTCATTTCAACTGTCATGGAGAGAATGGAAAAATCTACCTGGGGGTTTTTTGCTGGAAAACTGTCCTGCCACGTCTCATAAAAATCTTCGACCTCACGACGACTGACCTTGATACCGCTGAAAAGTTCCATTTTAACCTGTTCAACCAGAAGGTTTGTACGTATCTGATCCTCGTAATAGGATTTAATTTTATAGTGGTCTACACCAAATGCTTCGGCCGCCTTTCTCAGGCTTCCATACTGCATTTCTATATTTTCCAAGGATTGATCCAGTTGCATTTGCACGCTTCTATCTTCTACCTCGATAGTTTCCTGGCGGGCATATTCCAACAAGACCTGTTGATTGAGGAGTTCATCAAGGGCACGTGCTCTGAGTTGTTGAATGACTTCTGGAGAAGAGTAAGAGGGTAATTTCGCCTGCATGGCGAAGAGCTGAGTCACCTGGTCTACCTCAGAATAGAGAATGGCCTTTTCTCCCACGATGGCCGCCACGCCATCAATCAATTGTTGGGCACTGGCATTCAAAGCAAAGAGGGTGGTGAGAACGAGAATAAAAAGACGCATTGATTACTACCTATTCTGTAGAACTATTATAAAGAACACTCTTGTTAAAGAGGATGGTCCCGGACTTTCTGAGACTGTCTACAAGCTGTGTTTCAATATGACGTTGACGATTAATAGAGAGTCTGGCAGCAATTTCCTCCCAGACCTCATCAAGACTCTTGATAGATCCGCGGTCATGCCAGATTTTCACCTCTACAAGATGATATCCAAGACTGGTCTTAATTGGACCAAAAATACCGGGACGTTTCTTTTTAAGAAGATATTGTTTGACTTCAGGAAAGAGGTTTTCCACTTTAAATAAACCGGTTTCCTTGGGATGCATGGCTACCAGAGACTGTTTCTTTTCGAGATCACCCTTTTCTATGGCTTTTTCAAGTTCACGGGCATCATCTCGGGAGGGTAAAAGGACATGAAAACCAAAAAACTCATTACTCTGGCGCTTAAACGATTCAAGGTTTTTTTGGTAATAGGCTTCAATTTCATCACGAGCGACATCACCCCGATCTTTTAAAACAACATCAAGTTGCTTATCAGCCAGCAATCTGCGACGATACGTTTCCACTCTATAGTTGAACATGGGGTCGCGATGAATCAGATTTTTCTCTGCCTCTTGCGCTAAAAGGGTCTCCCTGATCCAGTTTTCGACCAAGAGGGATTTTTGAAGACTATCTAAAGACATAAAGCCCGGATACATCAAGACCAGCTCATCCAGGGAGAGCTGCTCATGGTTGACCTTGGCAATAAGGTTATCGTCCTGGCCATCAGAGCAAGAAGCCAGCCCTGCCAAGAGGGAGATGACCAGAACGATATAAAGTTTATTCATCTATAAAGAACTATTTTTCGTCTGCCTGACTATCATAAAAGGCATAGACGGCTGAATAATTAACCTTAACGGTATAATCCTTTTGAAGATCTTTGTAGACATTTTCGGTACGCGAGGCTCGCAAGTCACTCAGGATTTCCGTTCTAACGCGCCCCTTGACCTTACCATAAGGTTTTGGTCCCTCGGGAACGATATCCTCTAGCTGAATGATTGAATAGCCATTTCCAAGCTTTATGGGTCCTGCGATATCTCCAACCACCATCGAGAAGGCTGTTTTTCCCATGGTGCCATAGCGACCCTCTTGAAATGCGGGTAATAATCCACCACCTTCTTTGGTAGCCTTTCTTTCAGTATAGCGCAGAGCCAGCTTTTCAAGAGGCTCGCCAGCATCAATACGTTTTTTCAAAGTCACAGCGAAGAGACTGTCTTTTGCAAACACCTCTCTTACAAGAACCTTCTTTTTATCCATATACTTATCGGCTTTGTTTGCATCATAAAAAGCAAGCAGCTCCTCTTCGCTGGGAGAAAGGTTGGCATTGATTTCTTTTGCTATAAAAGCGTCATAAGCATATCGTTCAACGAGCGCATTGATTTTTTCAGCAAAATCCTCGTCCTGATCAAACTTATGCTCATGCCCATAACTGACAATGAGGTTTTGAGTGACTAACTGATCAATAAGACCAAGGAATTGATTTTCAGTGGAAAAGCGTGGTTTTTGACCATCATCGAGCATTTTGACCTCTCCCACCAACCAATCACTGCCTAAATCTTCACCCCTTAACTTAAACAGCGGGGCTTCAAAATTGATTTTTATGAGCGCTTCATCCATCGCGTCATTTTTTACATCGGAGACACCATAAGCTACGAAAAATTCACGAACGTTTTCGTTGAGGATTTCGAAACCAGCACTCTTTTTTTGCGCTTCCAGAAACCGATTTGCCGTCTGTCCAAGCTCAGCGCTTTTTTCGCGACTTGCCTGCTGCTTAAGAGCGTTCTTTTCAGTTTCGAAATCACCGCGTTCAAGCTCTCTCTTTGCTTCTAGCTTGATGATGTGAAAACCAAAATCTGTTTCCACCACCTCAGAGACTTCACCTGGTTTCAGATTAAAAGCAGTTTCTTGAAAAGGGCCAACCATTTTACCCCAGCCAAACCAACCAAGATCTCCACCATTCTCTTTACCAGAGGGATCATCAGTGAATTCGCTTGCCAACTCCTCGAAGGTCTCGCCTTTTAAAAGACGACTATTGATCTGACCCATAAGCGCCAAGGCTTCAACCTTGGTTCGATCTGAGCGAGAGCGAGAGGTGCCCTGGAACTGCAGCAAAATATGCCGTGCATTCAATTCAGTGCCTGAGCGCTCATAGATTTCGCGGACATACTCATCGCTAACCACAGCATCAAGAATCGCCTTGGTATAGACATGCTGAAGCATTTGTCTTTTTTCAGCCTTTATTTTCTTGTCTTGAACATCATCGGTCTCGCCCAACCCCTGTTCTACAGCCGCGTGTGAAAAAAGAGCTGTTCTTACATATTCATCCACCTTGGTATCAAAGAAGTCATGATCCTTGTCAGCAAATCGAGAGGCCGGGTTTTTGGAGGTGAATTCTTCCAGTAAGATAGGTTTTCCGTCTATCGTAGCGAGCGTATCGTTATCCATGTTTGAGCATGCAAAGACCAACATAAGAAGACCCAAAGAAAAGAGGGCCGTAGTAAAGCGAGTGTTCATTTCATTAACCTTTTAATTATATTAGAGTTATCAATTACCATTATAGTCGGAAAATTTAGACTGACGTTGAAGGCTTTCCAAGAATATTCTAAGCGAAGTCAAAAGGGAATCTTCACCTGTGTGCGTCAGTATAAAAGTCAGTGATTTGTTGTTCATTATCTGTACCTCTTTACCGGTTTCTCCCAACGACTTGGACAGAGCTTTAATGATCTCGCCCCCCTCATGTTCCACGTGTTCTGGTAAAAAGTCATTTTGTGCGCGCGACCCCTTCACGACGACACTTCGAAGCCCCAAAGATTGTCCAAGGCTCTTTATTAATGCCGCTTCGATGAGATTCATGGTTTCTTGTGGGAGAAGACCAAAACGATCCCTTAGTTCGTCGCGAATCCCGTGAATATCTTTTACCGTATCAGCCTCAGCAATTCTACGGTAGCTGGCGATGCGCTCAGCCGTACTTTCTACATAACTCTGCGGGATTTGCATCTCCATGTCGAGAGTCATCTCTGTGGGAGGAAAGGTGACCGCCTGGTCACCGCCAATTTCTTTTAAGGTTTCAAGGGTGTCTTTTAGAATCCGTGTGTATAGGTGATATCCTATATTGCTGATGTGGCCACTTTGCTCGGTTCCGAAGACATTTCCCGAACCTCGAATTTCTAAATCACGCATGGCAATCTCATAGCCACCCCCATAATGGGCATGTCTTTCCAGGGCGTTGAGACGCCTTATGGCGTTTACGCTAAGCTTCCTGAAACCGGGCGAAATAAAGAAAGCCCAAGCCTTTCTGTGAGACCGACCCACGCGTCCTCTAAGCTGATAAAGTTGCGACAAACCCATGGCGTCGGCTCTATTAACAATAATGGTGTTCGCGTTTGGTATATCCAAACCAGATTCAACAATAGTGGTGGAAAGCAGTACGTCAAATTCTTTATGGAAAAACCCCAACATGACGCGTTCAAGCTCACGGGGGTTCATTTGACCATGACCCAGGCCAAACTTTACTTCAGGAAGTAGTTTTTGCAGCCGGCTTAACATAATACCGATCGACTCAACCCTGTTATGGACAAAAAAGACCTGACCCCCACGATCAACCTCCCTCAGAACAGCCTCACGTACGCGACTTTCATCAAAATCCATAATCACAGTTTCAATCGGCTGGCGCTCTTTTGGTGGTGTTTTTAACATAGAGAGATCCCGGGCACCCATAAGAGACATCTGTAGAGTACGGGGGATAGGGGTCGCTGTCATGGCTAGAGAATCCACGGACATTTTTATTTCCTTAATCCGTTCTTTATGTTTAACGCCAAAGCGATGTTCTTCATCAACAATTAGCAGCCCAAGTTTATTAAAAACAACATCTTTGGATAGGACTCTGTGGGTTCCAATTACCACGTCAAGCAAACCTTTTTCGAGGTCCGCCAGCGTCTTTTTAATCTGTTTTGGAGTTCTAAAACGGGAAAGCACGCCCACACTTACAGGGTAATCTGCGAAGCGCTCCAGAAAGGTTTCGTAATGCTGTTGGGCCAGAATGGTTGTTGGCACCAACACCCCGACCTGTTTTGAGTCATTTATAGCCTTAAAAACAGCCCGCATGGCCACTTCTGTTTTTCCAAAGCCCACATCACCACATAACAGGCGATCCATTGGAAAAGCCGACTCCATATCTTTCTTGATATCCTCAACGGCCTTTAGCTGGTCGCTGGTCTCATCATACATAAATGAAGCTTCAAGGCGCTTTTGAAAGTCGTTATCCGGATTGTAACGAAAACCCTCTACGATAAAGCGGTTGGCATAGAGCTCGATAAGCTCTTTCGCATAATTATCAACCGCCTTACGGGTTTTAATTCTTACCTGGTCCCATTCAGTGGTACGTAGACGGGTGAGTTTTGGCGGAGTCTCCAGCTGGGATTCGTAACGATGCACACGGTGCATTTTTTCAACGGGAACATAAATGCGGTCACCAGCCTCATATTCAAGAGCCAGAACCTCGCGAATCGTCTTTTGAAATGGCATCAACTCGATACCTAAATACTTACCGACACCATAATCGAGATGAACAACATAATCACCCTCTTCAAAAGCCTCAATGCGTGTAGCGGGCTTTACCGGAAAGGATCTGGGAACAACGCTTCGTTTTCGAGTTCTGCCAAAAATTTGATGATCAGTGAGGACGGCCAACTTGTTTTTGTGATCGATAAACCCTGACGACAAGGAAAGGCGCACGCCCTCAAAAGCTAGATCTTCAAACAAGACTTGCAGCCGATCGAGCTGGATATTGCTATCAGCACAGATATAAACCCGATAGCTTTCTTCGTTTAAATGACTGAGGCGGGCCCGAAAAGCTTCAAGGTTTCGCTGAAAGTCAGGTTGGACCTCGACATCATACACCGTTTTTGATTCAACCTTGGCCTGGAAGATCCAGGACACATCACCCGAGCGATCCTTTTTAAGAATACTGGCAATGGAAAGAGAGTCTGAATCTTCAATGATGGGACGATATTGAAGAAAGCAAACCCCAGGCGGTACTGAATCTATTAGCGGGTCTACTACTGTTTCAACAAAAGGGTTCTCTGGATAAATGATTATTTCATCGTGCTCAACTCCCGACAGCTGGGTAGCTGGATCAAACTCACGGATAGACTCAAGGGTGTTGCCAAAAAAATCAAGACGAAGGGGTTTGTTTTGATCGCCAGGGAACACATCAAAAACACCACCGCGGGTAGCATAATAACCCGGCTCTACAACGAATGAGTCTCGGGTAAAACCATACTCAGTTAAATCTCTCTCGAGGTCTGACACTGAATATTCTTGGTCTTTCTGTAGAATAAGACTTTTAAGCGTGTCTTCTGAGATGCTTCCAGAAAGTTCAGCAGCCTGAGTAACATATATACCGGGATTTGCCCCAAGCAACGCTCGCAGAGATCGACCAGACTGTCCCGTGTCAATCCCATCCACTCGATCACTTCCTACAAAATGCACCTCTTGGCCAAGGTTCAGAGCCACGATGTCATTGAGTGCTCGCTCGGCGGATGGCTTGTCGGGTAAAATTAAAACCACAGGCTGTTTGCTCAGGTTTGCCTGAACAAGAAAAGCCAGAAGCGGTGGTTCCACCCCAGAAATAGAGGGGCCAGAAAGCCTATAGGTTCGGATTATTTGTGATGAAAGATCAGTGTGTTTCACGTGAAACATTTTTTTTAATAAGAATAATTAACAAAGAAACATCAGCTGGGGTAACGCCGCTGATTCTGGATGCCCGTCCAATAGTTTCGGGGCGAATCTTGTCAAGCTTTTGTCTGGCCTCAAAAGAGATGGCCTGCATGGATAAATAATCCACGGCATCAGGAATGCGCATTTGTTGATGTTTTGAAAGGCGCTCAACCTGGAGGCGCTCTCTTTCTATATAGCCAGCGTATTTGGTGTTGGTTGCTATGAGTGTTAAAAGGGTGGGAGACAGGTCGTTCACCCAGTCCGGTAACAGGCTTTGTATGTCTTCGACCGAAACCCCAGGGCGTTTTAAAATATTAGCCAGGGTCTGGCTCTCTTTTACAGTGGCCTGTGTCTCAACCATCGCATTAATGACATCTGATTTGATATAGGTTGAGTTAAAAAAAGCTTCAGTTTTTACTGCCAGGGCTTTTTGGTTCTCCACGTCCTCATAAAGGGTTTGCCCGGTAAGGCCCAATTTAAAACCTTTTTCGGCGAGGCGAAAATGGGCGTTGTCATAACGCAAAAGGAGCCTGTGTTCGGCCCTGGATGTGAACATGCGATAAGGCTCGTCTGTATCTTTAGTTATCAGATCATCGATGAGTACGCCGATATAAGCTTCGGATCTTTCCAATACAAAAGCATCAGACCCGTCAATACTGCGGGAAGCATTGATCCCCGCTATTAGCCCTTGCGCTGCAGCCTCTTCATATCCGGAGGTTCCGTTGATCTGTCCAGCAAAAAACAAGCCCTTAACCCGCTTGGTCTCCATGGTGGCTTTGAGCTGGGAGGGTGGGAAAAAATCATATTCAATAGCGTACCCTGGACGAATAAACTCAACGTTTTCTAATCCCGACACGGTACGCAGACTGTTCAGTTGAACCTCTTCTGGCAAGGAAGACGAGAATCCATTTACATAAAGCTGGTCTGCGTTGCTCCACTCTGGCTCTAAAAAGAGTTGGTGGGAGGTTTTTTCAGCAAACCGAACCACTTTATCCTCAATGGATGGGCAGTAGCGCGGACCAACGCCCTGAATAACCCCGGTGAAGAGAGGGGAGAACTCTAAACCGCCATTAATGATGCGATGAGTTTCCTGGTTGGTGTTGGTGATGTAGCAATATTCATTAGGTGGGTCAAAGTTCTTGGTAGAAAAAGAAAAAGGCTCGGGGTTTTTGTCACCAGCCTGTATGGTCGTTTTAGAAAAATCTATACTGTCCCGCTTAATGCGTGGTGGGGTGCCTGTTTTTAGGCGGCCCGTTTTAAAGCCGAGCTCTATAAGAGACTCCGTGATGCCCACGCTGGCGGACTCACCAATTCGTCCAGCCGAGAAACTTTTGTTCCCGATATGTATTAGGCCGTTGAGAAAAGTGCCATTGGTTAAAATAAGCGACTGACATTTAAAGGAGGAACCGCTACGGGTTAGAACGCCTGAAATTACAGAACCTGCCTCATTGGCGGTGACTGCAGTCGCTTCATCTTCAAAGATCTCAAGGCCAGCCTGAGATTTGCAGGTGTTCACCATGTAGGCGCTATAAGCTTTTTTATCAATTTGTGCGCGGGGTGACCAGACGGCGCGACCTTTAGATCTGTTTAACATCTTAAATTGAATACCGGTATGGTCCGTGGCTTTGGCCATTTCACCACCAAGCGCATCGATTTCACGAACGAGGTGGCCTTTGGCTAGCCCACCGATGGCTGGATTGCAGGATGCTCGCCCCAGGGCGGCAGTCTCCATGGTTATAAGTAGGGTGTTTTTACCCAGCCTACTGGTAGCGAGTGCGGCCTCTATACCAGCGTGACCGCCACCAATAACGATGACGTCATATGATTCACGTGAAACAGTCAAAGCTATTTTCCCACGCAAAAACCGCTAAAGATTTGATTAAGGATGTCGTCTGGTGTTGTCTTGCCGGTGATTTCGCCCAGAATATCCAAAGCTTGCCTTAAATCAGAGGCGATATACTCTGGACCCAACTGGTTCTGAATAGACGTAATACAAACAGTAATCTGATCCTTAAACCGAATAAATACATCCCTGTGACGCTCGCGACTCAACACAACACCACCCACGCCGACATTAACCATGTTGACAACTTGTGAATAAAGCCTCTTTTTTAATAGTTCAAAGCCTTCTCCGGTTGTGCAAGAAAGGTATATGTCCATGTTTTCAGGTCGCGCAGAAACAAGATCAATCTTATTATAAACAGTTATTTGGGGTGTGTGAATCAGTTCGTCTGGAACAGAGGTCTCTGTGTCGGGAGCATGAACCAGGATAACCAGGTCTGCGCTGTCAATCTCATCCAGGCTACGGTCAACCCCAGATAGCTCTGCCTCGCTATGGGTCTCACGAAGGCCTGCCGTATCAACCAGGACAATAGAATGCCCGGCAATAACAATGGATTTCTCTATAGTATCTCGCGTAGTGCCAGCCTGGGCAGTAACAATAGCCCTCTCTTCTCCAAGAAGGAGGTTAAAAAGGGAGGATTTACCACTGTTGGGTGCGCCGACCAGGGGAATTCGAATTCCCTCTTCCAGTCTACGTCCGTAGAAATATGTTTCTAACAGAGAATTTGTCGTCTCCTGAATTTCCGAGAGAGGACCAATAAGATCCTGTGGCGGAGAGAACTCTATCTCCTGATCAGAAAAATCCAACTCTGCTTCAAGAATGGTAAGGCTGTGTATTAGCCTCTCTGACATCGCGTCAACCAGGAGTCGAAGATTTCCCAACAGCTGATTTCTGGCGTTTTTATGGGCGGCTTCATCCTTTGCATGGATGAGATCAGCCACAGCTTCAGCTCGAGAAAGATCAATCCGACCGCTTAAAAAGGAACGAAAGGTGAACTCACCGGCACTTGCAGCCCTTAAACCGGGTGCACGCAGAAGCACCTCAAGCAGTTTTTGTTGTAAATATGCACCACCATGAATGGAAATCTCAACTAGATCCTCACCCGTAACGGAGTGTGGTCCTTTGAAATACGTGACGACACAATCGTCAAATTCGCCCTCGCTGAGGGAGGAGTGTTTCAGTTTTCCAAAGGTGGCGTAGCGTGGTTTTAGTTTTTGAGCGCTGGCAAAGTACTGATTGATTGTCTCTAGAGCGAGGGATCCAGAAATTCGGACAACAGCCAAGCCGCCTATGCCAGGCGGCGTGGAGATTGCAACAATGGTATCCTCAACAAAAGGGGGCACAAAAGGTCCTTCAACTTACTTCTTACGCTTCTTTTTGGGACGCGCTACGGGAGCAGGAGCTGTGACGGTGGCAGGTAAAACCTGCTTCGGGGTCAACTTCTGCTGAAGGATAGACATAATATTAAAGAGGGTGTAGTAAAGGTTTAGTCCTGATGGGAAGGTGTAGAACATAAAGAAGAAAACAGCCGTCATTATATAAGGCATGTTTTTCATCTGTGGGTTAGCATTGGCGGTGGGCGTCATCAGCTTCTGTTGCAGCATCATGGTGGCAGACATAATAATGGGTAGTAAGTTGATGTCTATCCCGGCAATGTTACCGACGGTATCCGGCAGAGAAAGATCGGAGATCCAGAACTCTAAACCCTTAAAGGCCGCACCTCTCAACTCAATAGTTGTTCTAAACAGGTTGAACATGGCTATAAGGATTGGCATTTGAATGATAAGAGGTAAGCAACCCCCAAGCGGATTAACCCCAAGCTCTTTGTAAAGCTTCATGGTTTCCTCATTCAAACGCTTTGGATCATCTTTATACTTTTCCTTGAGCGCTGTGATCTGTGGTTGAGCCTGCTGCATGCTTTGGGTTGAAGAAAACTGTTTCTTCGTGAGCGGGGCCAATAAAAGCTTAACCAGAATTGAGAAGATGATAAGCACGATACCGTAATTAGGAATTATACTATATAAAGACTTGAATACCCAGAGGGCGCCTTTGCCAATTAATCCAAACCAGCCCCAGTTCATCATTTCCTCAAAATTCAAATTGTAACCCTTGAGGACATCAAAATCCAAGGGTCCAACATATACACGGTAATTTGATTGGCTGACCGCGCTACGACGATCAAAGGCATCACGGACATCAAAATCAAAAATCTTCTGTGAATTATCATCCCCGCCAGCTGTTTGGTAGCGCACCATTTTGAACTCAGAAACAGATTTCTCTGGGATAAGAATAGCGGTGAAATATTTGGACCGGGTGCCAACCCAGGTGGTTAGAGCTGTTTGCACTTCGGACTCGCGGTCTTCATCAGCAGAATAATCTGAAGGACTGCTGTCATCACCAAGAAGAGCATACATTTCAGAATAATACAGATCATCTTTGCGGTTCTTCTCAGTAGGAGCAACACCTCCGGACCAGCTTGTTGCAAAATAGCGACCGGCATTTACCTGATCAAAATTGATCAACTCCTGTGAAAGATCGAAGTGAAAACTGTCGGGATAGAAAGTAAAGGTGCGAATAACCTTAGCACCGGCAGCGAGAGGTATTTCATAGGAAAAGGAAGCGGGATTATCGTAAACACTGAAGTCAAAATCGTAACCTTCACCTAGCGAACAAACAGACAAAAGGTCTTGAGTGTCAAAATCTTCAACATCATATCCTATAAACTGGTTGGCGAGAACACCTTCAGCCATTTCAGAAATCAACTGGACGCGAGAACTATCCTTCATTAAATAATCATTCAAATAAACCTTTTGGAGAGTACCACCACCACGATTGGAAAAGTGCATTTCATAAAGGGGTGTCGATACCACAACTCGTGTCTCAGTAAGGTTGGTAGCCACGGGGGTATCTAGAGGACTCGGACTGGGTACAACGACAGGGGTGTTGACAATTGTGGCGGGTTCAGTCGTATCTGACTCACTTGAGAAAGAGGACTCTATATGTGGTTTCTGTGGTGTCGTGCTACCGGGAGCCACCTTTTCTTGATACCAATCAGAGAAAAAGACCATGAGGATGAGCCCCATCAGGGCAATAGCAACTAGCGTTCTGTTTTGTTCAGTCATGGGAATTTATAAATCCTTATTCTTTAATACTGGATCAAAACCGCCTTTGGTGTAGGGGTTGCAGCGGAGGATCCTCCAGGTGGATTTAGGCAATGCCTTCCACAAGGGTAATTTTTCAAAAGCTTCAATGGAATAGTGTGAACAAGTTGGATAAAAACGGCAGCTGTCCGGAAAAAGAGGGCTAATAGCCACCTGATAAAATTTTACCAAAAGGACAAAGGGCATGTTTATCCACTTATTCATGTCGAGCCAAAAGTTGATTAATGGTGCCGAGAGTTGACGGGGTTGAACGGAAGGCCCTGTGAAAAAGAAACAGATATCCACGACCTGGAGAAAGGTTCAGGAGTGAATTCAAAAGGAGCCCCCGGAAGAGACGCCTGGTTTTGTTTCTTTCAACAGCATTCCCCGCCTTGCGACGAATTAAAAAACCCACTTCCAAAATGTCTGTGGGTTTTGTGTACAAAGTTATTCCCCGTATGGTGTATCGTTGACCACGTTTAAGGTAGTCGTCGACACTGGTCCGGCTAATTTGTTTAACCAGAAACGGTGAGGCGTTTTCTTCCCTTGGCGCGGCGGCGGGCCAGTACTTTACGACCATTCTTCGTTTTCATGCGAGCGCGGAAACCGTGCTTGTTGCGACGTTTGCGCCG